>NZ_JHVS01000007.1:0-236929 GCF_000620265.1 Staphylococcus sp. URHA0057
GATTTTCTTGTCTAAATCTTAAAACAGATACTTTAAAATCTCTAGTATATGAGCTATTTTTCATTTTTTTATCTAATCCTTCTGGGCCCGATTCCAAATACTGGTTAACCCATCTTTGAAGTAAAGAATGATGAGAAAGATTATATTTTTTAGTTAATCTCTTATATCCTAAACTACTATTTAAATATTCGTGAACTATTTTTAATTTGATTTCAAATTTATAATGTTTACCCATAAAAAATGCACCCCCTAAAGTTAGATTTTCAGTCCAACTTTTGGGGTGCACATCACATTTAACTTTTGAAGTGCTTTTTTAATAAATAAATTCTTTAGTAACTATTTCTATATTTTGCTATGATTAAACTGGTTAAAACATAATGAATTAGGAGATGGACTATGACTATTAACATTGATAAAAATAAAATTATTTTTTCAAGAACATTTAAAGGTACAATACATGAAGTGTTCAATGCCTATACTCAAGAGGATTTATTTAAGCAATGGTTTCACCCTGCAGGCGCTTCAACTGAAGTATTTGAATTTAATGTCGAAGAAGGTGGGCACGCGTTTTTCGCAATTCATACACCTAGCGTAACAAGTTACACTTTGTCAGAGTATAAAAAAGTTGAGAAACCGAATTATATAGAGTATTTAGACTTCTTTGCTACACCTGATGGGGAAAAGGATACAAGTATGCCAGGTATGCATATTGTTATCGAATTTAACGAAGAAAAACCCAATCAAACAACAGTAACATCGACGTCAGTCTTCCCAACAGAAGATGCTGCTCAACAAGCGCTTGATATGGGTGTTGAACAAGGTATGAATTCAACATTAGATCAACTAGAAAAATTATTAGAATCATAATTGTTAACGAATTGTACCATTTAGTGTTGGATGAGTGATGTATAATATAGGTATAAACAAATCAAAGAAGAGGTAGATTTTAAATGAAGAAAAGATATCTTATTGTATTAGTATTATACTCATTAACACATTTAGTCTCAGCTATAACTGTTAGTTCAAAATGTATATCTAATCGTTATTTACGCTTTGTATTAAGAACATTATTAGGATATGGTATTTTTGCTACAGGATTACATTACTTTGCTAAATTAAAAAGAAAAGCAAAATAATGTATTAATTACTAAATATAAGAATATTAGCTACCTACGTCATAGTTGTTGATGTAGGTAGTATTTTTTGATATTTATTAAAGTGAAAAGTAGTTTAATAATAGTGAAACTTTAATTTTTAGTAGATTTGCCTCTATTTTTTATCTTTAATTCCACATATAATAAGTGTGGTTAGAATAAAGAGTGAGATATTTATGGAGGATAGAAATGATAGAAAATCGTAAAAGCACTAAGGATACATATGTGACGAAAGAGATTATAGAAACAATCGTCGGCCAAACACAAATGAAAGAAGTGATGGCTGATAAAACACCTATGAGATATGCTTTAAAATCAATGATGGCTGGTTTTTTGTTAGCCATTGTTACTGTGTTTATGCTTGCCATTAAAACACAATTTGCATCTACACATATTGATGGGTTGATTAATTTATTAGGTGCTATTGCATTTAGTTTAGCCTTAGTATTAATCGTATTGACCAATTCAGAATTACTTACTAGTAACTTTATGTATTTAACTGTAGGTTGGTATTATAAAGCGATTCGCTTAAATAAGATGATTTGGATATTTACATTTTGTTTTATTGGCAACATTATTGGGGGCATCATTTTATTTTTCTTAATGAAATATGCACATATTATGACTCCAGAAATGACAAGTGCATTAACTGAAACAGTACATAAGAAAACAGAAGCGTCCACATGGTTAACTATTCTAGTTAAAGGTATTTTCTGTAATTTCTTCATTAATATTGGAATATTTGTTTCTATGCAATTTAAAGAAGGATTGGCTAAAGCGTTCTTTATTGCATGTGGCGTTGTTGTTTTTGTATTCATGGGATATGAACACGTTGTTTTCAATGCAGGACTATTTTCAGGGATGTTATTTTTTAATATAGATGCCTTATCAGGTTTAGGTGTTTTGAAAAATATCGTATTTGCTTTAATTGGTAACTACATTGGTGGCGGTATTTTTGTAGGATTAGTCTATGCGTATCTAAATGGCCAAAGAAATCAATTAAAATAAATTGATAATAAAGCGTAAGCGTTCATAATAAACATTGAACGACTTATGCTTTTTTTAGAAATTAATGTAAGCTGAATCAAGTTAATTGACTATATACTCATTTCTTTTTACGCTTAAAATCATGAAATGAGAAAAATGGGGACGTGAATAAGATGAGTAATTTCAATATAAGAATTGCAAACGAGAAAGACACTAAGGAAATTCACCAATTAATGTATGATGCTTTTACACCTTTAAGAGAATTAGGTATAGATTGGCCATCAGTCAATGCTAGCGTTGAAATGGTCAAAGATAATATCAAGAATAATACAACTTTCGTATTAGAATTAGATAATACAATTATTTCAACAATTACGGTTCGTTATCCGTGGGGAAGTGTTAGAAGTATTTCTGGCTATCCGTTTGTATGGTGGTTTGCAACTAAACCAGAATTTGATGGACTAGGCTATGGAAGTCAGTTATTGAAATATGTAGAAGAAGATTTTTTAAGAGATACATTAAAAGCAGCAGCGGTGACATTAGGTACGTCAGCACGTTTACATCCATGGTTATTAAGTATTTATGAAAAAAGAGGCTATGAAATTTATGCAAAGCATGAAAATGACGATGGAGATTTAGGCGTTATCATGAGAAAAATTTTAATTCCAGAACGCTTTGAAGAAAAAATATTAGGACAACCGCCATTTTAAAATTCAAAAGCTCGGAACTGACATGTTCCGAACTGATTTGTCACTAGTTCATGATAAAGTGCTTTAGAATCTTTATTCATTTTGGATTCATAATTTTGAAAACTCTTTTTCCATACAAATGTATAAGGCGTTTGATTTTGTAAAAGCCACATCATTCGTATACTATCGTTAAGTAATTATTCTATTTTACTACCAGAAAATACAAATTGTGTATAGTCATATAAAATGACTTTCAACATTATTTTAGGATGATATGATGTGTCTCCACGATGATGTTTGAATTCATCGAATTCATTATGTGGAATAGTTTCAACGATTTTATTAACATGTCGTGACATATCATTTGTGGGGATAAGAACTGAAGTTTCCATTAGTAGTGTAAGTTGAGTCATGTTATGATCTTTATACATAAGGTATCTCGTTAAGTTTGTTTAGTGATGTTTATTAAATTATACGAAGGGGTCTTATTTTTTTAAATTGTTTTGATGTAAAATTACATATAAATACGATGTATTTTGGCGAGACTCTTGAGTGAACAGGACAAGCTGAAGACTACAGGCTGAAGCTGTCCCCTAAGAAAGCGAGCCGATAATACGAAGTATTATAAATAAAGAAGCCAGTAAATGAGTTTTTTGGATAAACTCATTTACTGGCTATTTTTCTAGGATTTATGTCCTAGTTTCTTTTAATATTTATTTCTTATCTACTTTATAATCAATTAAATAGATTGATTCTGGTCTAACATTAAAGTTTTTAACATTTTTACTTACGCCATCAATTTGATCATTATAAGTAATATAACTATTTGGAATATCTTTGTTAGATGTTCTCAAAATGTTATTAGTCATTTGTTCACGTTGAGATTGACCAAATGTTTGATTAAGTTGTTTGATTTGTTGAGTGACTTCTTTATTATCATAGTTTCCTTTATTATTAGCACCTTTTGGTAAATAAGCAGTGTTAAAGAAGTAACCAGTATCTCCTCTAGGGACAGTTAAATAACTATACATCGATGCATCCCAAGCATTTTTATCTTTCAAGTAACCTTCAATATCATCTACATTTCGAAGTTTTACATCAATATTAGCTTTTTTAGCTTCAGACTGAATGACTTGTCCAATTTTAGGTAATTCTGGTCGACCATCATAAGTTACCATATTTATTTTTAATGGATGAGATTTAGAGTATCCTTCTTTAGCCAATAATTTTTTAGCTTTGTTAATATCTTGAGGTTGAACTTTACCTTCATCAATATTTTTCAATCTACTATTGAAAGGTCCAGATGCCGGTTTAGCATAATTTTTTGAAATAGTTTTCGCTATTTCTTTACGATTGATGACTGAATCAAAGGCCTCACGAACATTTTTATTCATTTTTTTACTGTCATGGTTATAAAGTAATAAATGAGTTCGGAAACCTGAAGTACTTTGGATATTTGCTTTATTAGATTTCTTTACATCATTGACTTGATCGATTGGTACGTCTGTTGTTAAGTCAGATTTGCCAGATAGTAAGTGACTAACACGAGTGTTACCATCTTCATGATAAGTGACGTTAATTTTACTTAATCTAGGGTTACCTTGCCAATAATCTTTGAATTTTGATAGTTCAATTTTTTGTGAACGTTTATAATTGTCAATTTTATAAGGACCTGTACCAACAGGTTGATCAGCGACTTTTTCTTTTGCTTTCGTATCATAAATAGCAGCAAATGGACTAGCAAGTTCTGATTTTAATTCAGGATAAGGTTCTTTTGTTTTGATAGTCACTTTTTGACCTTTAGCAGTAATGTTATCTATTGGTAATGAACCTCTTAATAAATCACTCTTTTCTATACCTTGTTCAAGACTTCGTTTCACTGCATCACCAGTTAATTTATGACCATTTTGGAATTTGATGTTGTCTTTAAGTGTAAGTGTTAATGTGTCATTAGATTTTTGTTTGTATGATTTCACTAACAAAGGTTTCACTTTACCGTCTTTAGACATTTTAAATAAAGATTCTAATGCTCCAACTTTGACAGGTACGTCAGTTTCATAAGGCGCAATAGATGTTGTTTTTAAGGGTATCTCAACATTTAAAGTATCCTTTTTAGAAGCGTTATTATTACTACAGCTCGCTAAAATAAAAGATACAATAATAATTAAAAAGGTAAATCTTTTCATGAACATATCTCCTCTCTAATATGAAAATAGATTAAGTTGTTAATTAATAATTAGGTGCGAATCATTATGTATATGACTATTCATTTAGAATAGTGATTACTTGTGTAATATATTAACAACCAACTATTCAATTATATATCTTATTTCATGTAAAATAAATCTTTATTCATAGCTTTTTATAAGACCAAAAAACCTATATAAATAATACTTGTTATATAAGGGGATTCCCTGATTTTTCCTTAAAATGTGAAAATAATCACAAAAATACATAGAATTAGTTTACAATTCAAGGTGAAAGGATTGGTTTTTATGGTAGGCAATATTTTAGTGGCACATGGTATGAGAAAAGGAAAACAGAATAAGGCCTTAGCAGAATTTATTGCAACTTTATTGAAAGACGAAGACTACCATTATGAATTAGCATTTTTAGAGAGTGATACACAAAGTTTAGAATTAACGATGGAAAGAATGATTCATCAAGGTATTAAAGAATTTAGAATTGTACCATTACTTATTTTTAGTGCAATGCACTATATGAGTGATATTCCAGATATTTTAATGAAAATGCAAAATAAGTATCCGAATATCTCTAGTCATATTAGTGAACCGTTAGGAACACATCCATATATGAAAGCATTAGTTGAAAGAAGAATTGATGATGTGAAATTATCCGATGTTTCCAACGCAGCGGTTGTTATTATCGCACATGGTAATGGTAGCGGTCGATTTACAAAGGCTCATGACGAACTTAAAGACTTTGTAAAAGCAGTTGATTCGAAACAACCTGTGTATGCACGCACATTGTACGGTGCATTAACATTTAGAAATGACTTAGAAGAAATATCAAAACAATATGATGAACTTATTATAGTGCCTTTGTTCTTTTTTGATGGCAGATTAGTCAACAAAGTGAAAGGAGTGATTGATGAGATGCCTATTCACTGCAATCTACACATCACACCTTCAATTAACTTTGATGATTCACTTAAATTAATCATTAGAGAGCGATTCGAAGCATTATATGTATAAGAAAAATCTATGTGCCTAATTATCCAATCCTTTAATAAAAACTATTCACAAGTGATAAAGGGGCATATTTATGGCTAAAAAGAAATTAGTGATGATAGGAAATGGTATGGCAGGTTTGAGAACGATTGAAGAGATTCTTGAAAGAGACGATGAACGTTTTGATATTACTATTATCGGTAAGGAACCATATCCAAATTACAACCGAATAATGTTATCCAATATTTTACAAAATAAAATGTCAGTAGAAGAGACGATAATGAATTCATATGATTGGTATGATGAGCATAATATCCAACTTATTAATAATGACCCAGCTATTAAAATAGATCGTAATAATCAAAAAGTTATGACAGAGAGTGGCATCGAAGTTGATTATGATCAATGTATATTTGCAACTGGATCTAAAGCATTTGTTTTACCAATCCAAGGTTCTGATTTTCCAAGTGTCATTGGATGGAGAACGATTGATGATACTAAACGCATGATGGAAATTGCTAAATCTAAAAAACATGCAATTGTTATTGGTGGGGGCCTTTTAGGTTTAGAATGTGCGAGAGGTTTACTAGACCAAGGTATGGAAGTAACGGTAATTCATTTAGCTGAATGGCTTATGGAAATGCAACTAGACGCGAAAGCTGGACAAATGTTAAAAGCTGACTTAGAAAAGCAAGGAATGAATTTTGAATTACAAGCTAATACAAAAGAAATTTTAGGTGAAGAAGATGTTGAAGCTGTACGTTTAGCTGATGGACGTGTTTTAGAAGCGGATTTAGTCGTTATGGCTGTTGGAATAAGACCATATACTGAATTAGCTAAACAAAGTGATTTAGAAGTAAATAGAGGTATTGTAGTTAATGATATGATGCAAACGAGCGACCCTAATATATATGCTGTAGGAGAATGTGCTGAACACCAAGGTAAAGTTTATGGATTAGTTGCACCATTATATGAACAAGGTAAAGTACTTGCTGACTATTTAACTGATAATGACACAGAAGGTTACAAAGGTTCAACAACATTTACGTCATTAAAAGTATCTGGTTGTGATTTATACAGCGCCGGTCAAATAGTTGAATCACCTGAAATTAAAGGTATTGAAATTTTTAATAGTGTAGATAATAACTATAAGAAAGTATTTCTAAAAGATGGCGAAGTCGTTGGTGCAGTACTATATGGAAATACAGATGATGGTTCACGATTTTACAATATGATGAAAAAGCACGAATCAATTGAAGATTATACATTAGTTTCATTACTAACTAAAGGTGGAGAGGAAGCTAGTAACTCTATAGAAGATATGGCTGATGATGAAACAATATGTGGATGTAATGGTGTAGACAAAGGCACTATTGTCAAAGCTATTAAAGAGAACGGACTAACTTCTGTAGATGAAGTAACTAAAGCAACAAAAGCAGGTAATTCATGTGGTAAATGTAAAGGTCAAATAGGAGAAATCTTACAATATGCTTTAGGTGATGATTTTGTTGCCGCTAAACCTTCAGGAATATGTGCTTGTACAGATTTAACACGTGATCAAATTGTAACTCAAATTAGAGCAAAAGGTTTAAAAACATCAAAAGAAGTTAGACATGTCCTTGATTTCAAAGATAAAAATGGATGTCCTAAATGTCGTCCAGCTATTAATTACTATTTGAATATGGTATATCCATATGAACATAAAGATGAAAAAGAATCACGTTTTGCAAATGAAAGATATCATGCAAATATTCAAAATGATGGTACTTTCTCTGTAATACCTCAAATGCGTGGCGGTGTGACAGATGCAGATCAATTAATTAGACTTGGTGAAGTTGCTAAAAAATATGATGTACCTCTTGTAAAAGTAACAGGATCACAACGTGTTGGGTTATATGGATTGAAAAAAGATGAACTTCCACAAGTATGGAAAGATTTAGGTATGCGTTCTGCTTCAGCATATGGTAAAAAAACAAGATCCGTTAAAAGTTGTGTTGGTAAAGAATTTTGTCGCTTTGGAACGCAATATACAACACGATTAGGTATCAGATTAGAGAAAACCTTTGAATATATTGATACACCTCATAAATTTAAAATGGGCGTATCAGGTTGTCCTAGAAGTTGTGTAGAATCTGGTGTGAAAGACTTTGGTGTCATTTCTGTTGAAAATGGATACCAATTATATATTGGTGGCAATGGAGGAACTGAAGTAACAAAAGGACAGTTCTTAACTACAGTAGAAACCGAAGATGACGTAATACGTATGTGCGGTGCGTTAATGCAATATTATCGTGAAACTGGTATATATGCTGAAAGAACAGCGCCTTGGTTAGAACGTCTTGGATTTGAAAATGTAAAAGAAGTTTTATTGGACCCTGAACGCCAACAAGCTTTATTCGATAGAGTGATGGATGCTAAACAAGCAATTAAAGAAGAACCATGGCAAGCAATAGCCAATGACAAAGCATCACAAAAAATCTTTGAAGTTGAGAGGGTATAGTTATGAAAAGTATGGAAAAGATTAAAGTTTCTAATTTGAATGAATTAACACCACTCATTGGAAAAAAAGTAATTGTAAAAGATAAAGAAATTGGTTTGTTTTTAACGAATGAAGGTAAAATTTTTGCAGTGAATAATGTATGTCCACATAAACAAGGACCATTATCAGAAGGCACAGTAAGTGGAGATTTTGTTTATTGTCCATTACATGACCAAAAAATAGACTTAACTACTGGTAATGTGCAAGAACCAGATACCGGTTGTGTAGAAACTTATCCTGTGGAAATTATCGATGGAGATATATTCATATGTCTGTAAGTAACTATGGTCAAGTATATTTAGTAGGTGCTGGACCAGGTAATCCTAATTTTCTAACTAAGAAAGCACAACGTCTTATAGAAAATGCAGATATTATTCTATATGACAGATTGGTAAATCCATTAATCTTACAGTATGCTAAACCTGAAATAGAAATTGTAGATGTAGGAAAGAAACCTTATACCAAACATATTCAACAAGATAATATTAATCAACTCATGGTTAAAGCAGCTTCAGAACACAACCATGTTGTGAGACTTAAGGGCGGAGATCCAGCGATATTTGGACGTTTACATGAAGAAGTTGAGACACTAAGTGATTTAGATATCAATTTTGAAATAGTTCCAGGAGTAACTTCTGCAAGTGCTGCTGCACAATCCATGAATATTGGGTTGACGATGAGAAGTATAGCTAAAAACGTAACTTTTTCAACTGGTCATTTTAAAGATAATCAAGAAAATCAGTTGGATATTACTCCGCTCCTTAATAAAGGTACATTAGCAATATATATGGGAGTGAAACGACTTCCAAAAATAATAAATCAGATACAACAATTCAGTGATATCAATTTTCCAATCGCTATTATTTTCCGAGCTTCCTTATTTGATGAAAAAGTAATTATTGGAACATTAAGCGATATTCAACAAAAGATAAAATCTCATCAACTTGAAGGTATGCCAGGCGTTTGTATTATTGGAGATATCGTTAACTATGTGGAATCTAAAATTGATAGTAAACCAGACCAACCTTTTTACATTGTCCAAGGGGAAAAAGGAAGAGCAATGGAAAAATGCGAAATATTAAGTGATGAAGGATATGGTTGCATAATTGAAGTAAAAAATAAAAACAAATACCATATTTCACAACAACAATTATATGAAAAAATCAAAAATCAATATTATCATCAATTTATTAAAGTCTAGATTCTATATTGTTCCTTTGGGAGCTAGCCCTAAATATGACTAACTCAATAATAAAAAGAGAGTACATTATATCTTTGTCTTAGACTTCAGTATGGCCACCTATAAGAGGTGGTCTTTTTTTATTAAAAAGAATATTGAAAGATTATAAAAAATCATAGGGGATTTATACCTTCAATTAGGACTTTCCCTAATATAAAAAGTTTGTGAAAAAATATACAATTTGAATATAAGAAAAAGTAGCGAAATTAATTAACGGACATAGATAATCACTTTGCTAGTGTAGGAGGATATATATGGGGAAATTTGGATTGAATTTTTTTAAACCAACAGAAAAATTTAACGGGAACTGGTCAGTATTAGAAAGTAAAAGCAGAGAATGGGAGAAAATGTATCGAGAACGTTGGAGCCATGATAAAGAAGTTAGAACTACACATGGTGTTAACTGTACTGGATCATGTTCATGGAAAGTATTTGTTAAAAATGGTGTTATTACATGGGAAAACCAACAAACAGACTATCCAAGCTGTGGTCCTGATATGCCAGAATACGAACCTAGAGGTTGCCCAAGAGGAGCATCATTCTCATGGTACGAATATAGTCCTTTAAGAGTTAAGTATCCATATATAAGAGGAAAATTATTAGAACTCTGGCAAGAAGCACTAGAAGAAAATCAAGGTAATAAAATTGCGGCATGGGCATCTATTGTTGAAGATGAAGAAAAAGCTAAACAGTATAAATCTGCAAGAGGTATGGGTGGCCATGTAAGATCTAATTGGAAAGATGTTACTGATATCATAGCAGCTCAATTATTATACACAATAAAAAAAGATGGACCTGACAGAATTGCAGGATTTACGCCTATACCTGCAATGTCAATGGTGAGTTACGCTGCAGGTGCACGTTTTATTAATTTACTCGGCGGCGAAATGCTTAGCTTTTATGATTGGTATGCAGATTTACCACCTGCCTCTCCACAGATTTGGGGAGAACAAACTGATGTACCTGAATCAAGTGATTGGTATAACGCATCATATATTATTATGTGGGGCTCAAATGTACCTTTAACACGTACACCGGACGCTCACTTTATGACAGAAGTTAGATATAAAGGTACTAAAGTTATTTCTGTAGCACCGGATTATGCAGAGAACGTTAAATTTGCGGACAATTGGTTAGCGCCTAATCCTGGTACAGATGCAGCAGTGGCGCAAGCAATGACACACGTCATTTTACAAGAATATTATATAAACAAACCAAACCAACGTTTCATTGATTACGCTAAACAATACACTGATATGCCTTTCGTATTGATGTTAGATAAAGATGAAAATGGATTTAAAGCAGGCAGATTTTTAAGAGCTACTGATTTAGGTCAACAAACTGAAAATGGGGAATGGAAACCATTAATTTTTGATGAAATTTCAAATGAGTTAACAGTACCTAACGGCACAATGGGACAAAGATGGGAAGAAGGCAAACAATGGAATCTTAAATTAGAAGATGATGAAGGAAACAAAATAGATCCTTCATTATCCATGGCTGATAGTGAATATGAATTACAGCAAATTCAATTTCCATATTTTGATAGTAATGGTGATGGAATATTTGAAAGACCAATTCCTACTAAAAAAGTCACTTTAGCTGACGGAACAGAAACATATATCACAACAGTATTTGATTTAATGGCAAGTCAATATGGCGTACGTCGATTTAACCATGATTTAGAAGCAGATAGTTATGAAGATAAAGATTCTAAATATACTCCAGCATGGCAACAAGAAATAACAGGTATTAAAAGTAATTTAGTCACTCAAGTAGCTAAAGAATTTGCACAAAATGCTATTGATACTGAAGGTCGTTCAATGATTATTATGGGCGCTGGCGTAAACCATTGGTTCAATTCAGATACTATTTATCGTGCAATACTCAATTTAGTTATGTTATGTGGTTGCCAAGGCGTTAACGGAGGCGGATGGGCTCACTACGTTGGTCAAGAAAAATGTCGTCCAATAGAAGGCTGGAATACACTTGCATTTGCAAAAGACTGGCAAGGACCACCACGTTTACAAAATGGAACTAGTTGGTTTTACTTTGCTACTGATCAATGGAAATACGAAGAATCAGATGTAGATAAATTAAAATCACCTTTAGCTAAAAATATTAAACATAAACATCCTGCTGATTATAATGTGACAGCAGCAAAATTAGGTTGGTTACCATCATATCCTCAATTTGACAAAAATAGTTTGTTATTTGGTGAAGAAGCTAAAGAAAATGGTGACAATTCAAATGAAGCAATTCTTAAACGCGCTATAGATGAAGTGACATCTAAGAAAACTAAATTTGCAGTAGAAGATCCAGATTTAAGAAAAAATCATCCTAAAACATTGTTTGTTTGGCGTTCAAATTTAATATCAAGTTCTGCTAAAGGACAAGAATATTTCATGAAACATCTATTAGGTACGAAATCAGGTTTATTAGCTTCACCAAACGAAGATGACAAACCTGAAGAAATCAAATGGAGAGAAGAAACAACAGGAAAATTAGATTTATTAGTATCACTTGATTTTAGAATGACAGCAACGCCATTATATTCTGATATTGTTTTACCGGCAGCGACTTGGTACGAAAAACACGATTTATCATCAACAGACATGCATCCATATGTTCATCCATTTAATCCGGCTATTGATCCATTATGGGAATCACGTTCAGATTGGGATATTTATAAAACATTAGCTAAAGCAGTATCTGAAATGGCTAAAGATTATCTTCCAGGTACATTTAAAGATGTGGTTACATCACCATTAGGTCATGACTCAAAACAAGAAATAGGTACGCCACTCGGAATTGTAAAAGATTGGTCTAAAGGTGAAATTGATCCGATTCCTGGTCAAACAATGCCTAGCTTTTCAATCGTAGAAAGAGATTACACACTAATCTATGATAAATACGTTACAGTAGGACCTAAACTTGAGACAGGTAAAATAGGCGCACATGGAGTTAGCTTTAGCGTTAAAGATCAATATGAAGAACTTAAAAGTATGTTAGGTACATGGAATGATACCGATCCAGACTCAATTAAAAATGATAAACCACGTATTCATTCAGCACGAAATGTTGCAGATGCCATGCTAAATATTTCATCAGCTACTAATGGGAAATTATCTCAAAAATCTTACCAAGATTTAGAACAACAAACAGGTATGAAATTAGCAGATATATCTAGTGAAAGAGCTTCTGAAAAAATTACATTTTTAAATATTACATCGCAACCTAGAGAAGTTATACCAACAGCGGTATTTCCAGGTTCAAATAAAAATGGAAGACGTTATTCTCCATTTACAACTAATATTGAACGTTTAGTACCATTTAGAACATTAACTGGACGACAAAGTTATTATTTAGACCATGAAGTGTTCCAACAATTTGGTGAAAGTCTACCAATATATAAACCAACTTTACCGCCAATGGTATTTGGTACAAGAGATAAAAAAATTAAAGGTGGCACGGATGCATTAGTATTACGTTACCTTACACCACATGGTAAATGGAATATTCATTCAATGTATCAAGATAATAAACATATGTTGACACTATTCAGAGGTGGTCCAAATGTTTGGATTTCGAATGTAGATGCTGAGGCACATGATATTAAAGATAATGATTGGTTAGAAGTTTACAACCGAAACGGTGTTGTTACTGCTAGAGCGGTTATTTCTCACAGAATGCCTCAAGGAACAATGTTTATGTATCATGCTCAAGATAAACATATTCAAACACCTGGATCTGAAATTACAGATACAAGAGGTGGTTCACATAACGCACCAACTAGAATACATTTGAAACCGACACAATTAGTCGGAGGATATGCTCAAATTAGCTATCATTTTAACTACTACGGTCCGATAGGAAATCAAAGAGATGTTTACGTTGCAGTTAGAAAAATGAAGGAGGTCAATTGGCTTGAAGATTAAAGCGCAAATCGCAATGGTGTTGAATTTAGATAAATGTATAGGATGTCATACTTGTAGTGTTACATGTAAAAACACATGGACAAATAGACCAGGTGCTGAGTATATGTGGTTTAACAACGTTGAAACTAAACCAGGTACAGGATATCCGAAACGATGGGAAGACCAAGAACATTACAAAGGTGGTTGGGTTTTAAATAAAAAAGGAAAATTACAACTTAAATCAGGTAGTAAATGGTCTAAGATTGCTTTAGGTAAAATCTTTTATAACCCAGATATGCCTTTAATACAAGACTATTATGAACCATGGAATTATAACTATGAACATTTAACTTCAGCTAAACAAGGTAACCATTCACCAGTAGCAAGAGCGTATTCCGTTATTTCTGGGAAAAATATGGATATTGAATGGGGACCTAACTGGGAAGATGATTTAGCAGGTGCTAATGTTACAGGCCCTAAAGATCCTAACATCCAAAAAATTGAAGAAGATATTAAATTCCAATTTGATGAAACATTCATGATGTATTTACCTAGACTTTGCGAACACTGCTTAAACCCAAGTTGCGTAGCATCATGTCCTTCAGGTGCAATGTATAAAAGAGATGAAGATGGTATTGTATTGGTTGACCAAGATGCATGCAGAGGTTGGAGATATTGCATGACTGGTTGCCCTTATAAAAAAGTTTACTTCAACTGGAAAACAAATAAAGCAGAAAAATGTACATTTTGTTTCCCAAGAATTGAAGCAGGTATGCCTACTGTATGTTCAGAAACATGTACAGGTCGTATGAGATATTTAGGCGTACTTTTATATGATGCTGATCGCGTTGAAGAAATCGCATCAACTGAAAATGAACAAGACTTATATGAAAAACAATTAGAATTATTTTTAGATCCATATGACGAAGATGTTATTGCTCAAGCTGAAAAAGATGGTATCAACCACGAATGGATTGAAGCGGCACAACAATCACCAATATATAAATTGGCTATTGAATATAAATTAGCATTTCCATTACATCCAGAATATCGTACTTTACCAATGGTTTGGTATTGTCCACCATTAAGCCCAATCATGAGTTATTTCGAAGGTAAAAATACGCAACAAGATCCAGACATGATTTTCCCAGCAATTGAAGAAATGAGATTACCTATCGAATATTTAGCTAATATGTTTACTGCTGGAGATACTGAACCTGTGAAAAAATCCTTACAAAAAATGGCAATGATGCGTAGCTATATGAGAGCTAAAGTGACTAATAGACCATTTGATGTTAAAAAGCTAGATGCTTTAGATCTTACTGAAAGACAAGTTTCTGATATGTATCGATTATTAGGTTTAGCAAAATATGAAGAACGTTTTGTAATACCAACATCACATAAAGAAACATATTTAGATACTTATCATGCTCAAGGATCTCAAGGATATGGTGGAGAGAACTTCGGTGCAAATTGTGAAGGATGCGGCGTTGCAGTTGGTTCTGGAAAAACAGGTCAAGAAATATATAACGAAAACTTTTATGGAGGGATATTCCGTGATTAATTTCGATAATTTAAAAAAATATCAAGATAGTTTTGGTTATATAGCAATGTTATTAAGCTTTCCAGAAAAATTAACATTTAATGAATCCATTACTTCACAACATCCTGGTTATCAAGATATTGTTAATTTTAGAGAAGTTATGATGAATTATACTTTGTCTGAAGCAAAACAAATTTATACAGATACATTTGATTTCAGTAAAAATTCTCCATTATATATGACATATAACAAATTTGAAACTCAAAAAGAACGAGGACAAATGTTAGCCAAACTTAAAGTATTATACGAAATGTTTGGATTAAAAATGGTAGATAATGAATTATCTGATTATCTACCGTTAATGTTAGAATTTCTACAAACTATCGAATGGTATGGCGATGATAGAGCGGAAGAAAATATTCAACTTGTAATTATGATTATTGAAGACGGTACGTATGCATTGGCAAATGAGCTTGGTAAACATAATCATCCTTATGGATATGTTATCCAAGCATTACGTAAGACATTAAAATTATGTCTAAAGTCACCAGAAGGAGTGACGCAACATGATTAGTCAATTTTTGTGGGTCATTTATCCCTACTTATGTTTGATGATTTTTATTATAGGACATATTGCAAGATATAAATATGATCAATTTTCTTGGACAGCCAAGTCTAGTGAATTAATTGAAAAGAAACAACTTAAATGGGGAAGTCTATTATTTCATTTAGGAGTTATTCCTGTGTTTTTTGGTCATGTTGTTGGTTTGGCAATACCGGAATCATGGACAGAAGCATTAGGTGTTACTGAAGGAATTTATCATTTTGGTGCCGTTTATATAGGAAGCATTTTTGGTATAATGACATTGATTGGTATGTTATTGTTAACAGCAAGACGTATAACATTTGAAAATGTAAGACGCTTGAGTTCATTTTCTGATATCTTCGTGAATTTTTTATTACTTTTAATTATTTTTATGGGATGTTACTCAACGCTTGTTACTAATATAACAAATGAAGGATTTAACTATCGTGAAACAATTTCAGTGTGGTTTAGACAGTTATTTTTATTTAGACCTCATGCCGAATTAATGTTAGAGGTACCACTTCAATTTAAAATTCATGTATTATTAGGATTCACAATATTAGCATGTTGGCCGTTTACACGTTTAGTTCATGTATGGAGTGTACCGTTATCTTATACTAATAGAAGATATATTATATATCGAAAAAATAAATTGTAATGATCCAAAGGTGGAATGATAATGACTCCAGGTTTAAATATGAAACTGCAAAATATTCAATACAATATTGATAAATTAAGAGAAGAAGAAGGCGTCGATTTTGCAGCGATTGCATTTTGTGAGCATTCAAGTACTTATTCCCCAATAAAATGGCAATATGTATCCGGAAATAACAACGATAGATATAAACTTATCGTTCTACGAAAAGGTCGTGGATTAGCTGGTAACGTCATGAAAACAGGGAAAAGAATGCTAATTTCTAATGTAGATATGGCGCTGTCACCAGATGAAAAAGTAAAATATCCCATTTTATTAAGTGAAAGTTTAACAGCGGTGATAGCAGTACCACTTTGCTTTAATAACCAAGTTTATGGTGTAATACTATTTGGCCAAAGAAATCACAAACCATTGCCTGATAATATAGAAAATATTATTATCAATGAGCGACTAGGTGAATTAAAAGAAGATATTAGGTGATTAAATTGTTGGGACATGATGATATCAAACTTGAAACTTTATTGAAAAAATATTATGAGTGCACAAATGAGAAAATTGTGTTTGTTAATAATGATGGCAAAGTAATAGCTATGAATGAAGCAGCTAATGAAGTGATTTCAATGGAAGATAATTATAGTACGATGACCAATGCAATATGTCGTAGATGTGAAGGTTATACCAATGAATTTGATTTGCAATCATGTAAAAATTGTTTTTTAGATGTAGAACAACCTAATAGATCTACATTTCAAGTTTTTATGAAAACTAATCAAAGAGAAATTGCACCATTTACTGCTACATATCAAACAATTGATAAAGAAAAAGGTATCAATGCATTTACTTTGCAAGATGTTGCACCTCAGATTGAACGTCAAGAAAAAATGAACCAACGTAGGATGATAAGAAAAACCATTTCTGCACAAGAAAATGAACGTAAACGTATTTCGAGAGAATTACATGATAGTCTAGTTCAAGAACTTTTAAATATAAACGTTCAATTACGCTTATTAAAGTACCAACAGGATAGAGAAAAAATATTGAATGATGTTGAAAATATTGAGGGTATCATGTCTCAATTAGTCGATGATGTTAGAAATTTATCTGTTGAATTAAGACCAGCTTCATTAGATGATTTAGGTTTAGAAGCCGCATTTAAATCTTATTTTAAACAGTTTGAAGAAAATTTCGGAATGCAAATTAATTACACATCTAATATTTCACAGCAACGTTTTGATAGTGAAGTTGAAACAGTTGTTTATCGTGTAGTTCAAGAAGCGATTTATAATGCGTTAAAATATGCAGGTGTTAGTGAAGTAGATGTAATGATTCAAAAAAATAATGATAATTTAATTGCAGAAATTATTGACCATGGATACGGATTTAATCCAAATTCTCAACCAAAAGGATCTGGACTAGGTTTATACGGTATGCGCGAGCGTGCTGAATTAGTGTACGGGCATGTAGATATAGAAACACATATTGATAAAGGTACAATAGTTACATTAGAAGTACCTTTGTGAAAATTTTTGGGGGAATTAAATTGAAAATTGTGATAGCTGATGATCATGCAGTTGTTCGAACAGGTTTTTCCATGATATTAAACTATCAACAAGATATGGAAGTAGTGGCTACAGCTGCTGACGGTGTTGAAGCATATCAAAAGGTGTTAGAACATAAACCAGACGTTCTTCTTATGGATTTAAGTATGCCACCAGGTGAATCTGGTTTAATAGCGACAAGCAAAATCAATGAAAGTTTTCCGGAGACTAAAATATTAATATTAACAATGTATGATGACGAAGAATATTTATTTCATGTACTTAGAAATGGTGCAAAGGGCTATATTTTAAAAAATGCGCCTGATGAACAATTAATTCTTGCGATTAGAACTGTTTATCAAGGAGATACTTATGTCGATATGAAATTAACAACATCACTTGTTAATGAATTCGTTAATAACAACAACCAAGAACCTACAGATGGGTCTGATCCCTTTAAAATTTTATCAAAACGCGAATTAGAAATATTACCGTTGATAGCTAAAGGGTACGGTAATAAAGAAATTGCTGAAAAATTATTTGTTTCTGTAAAAACAGTAGAAGCACATAAAACACATATTATGAACAAATTAGGATTAAAAACAAAACCAGAATTAGTTGAATACGCTATGAAAAAGAAACTATTAGAATTTTAGAGCCCCTTATCGCTTTAGCGATTAGGGGCTCTTATGCATTAGCGAAGCTAAGGCGAACCGAAGAAGAAAATCGCTTTAGCGATTAGGGGCTCTTATGCATTAGCAAAGCTAAGGCGAACCGAAGAAAATCGCTTTAGCGATTAGGGGCTCTTATGCATTTAAAGAAATACTTTTTCTTTAGAAATTAGTATTTCTTACACATGAGTTCATCTCATGTGTTCCATTAATAAACTCCATAGATTAAAAGTGACTAATTAATTCAGGAGAGTAACTGTATATCCTTTAAGCAGTAGCGAAAGCTACTGTGATCCTTAAAAGTACTTCCATTTTAATGGTTAGAGGCAGTGGTTGACTGGTTACTCATTTCATAAAACTCATGATTAACCTAGTCAACTATGCTGGGGAGAAAAGACGATAAAGAAATATTTTTTCTTTAGAAATTAGTATTTCTTACACATGAGTTCACCTCATGTGTTCCACTATAACCACTAGTATTTCCAACGCATGAACATGCCTCATATGTTCTATTAATAAATGCTTTTAATTTTACTGAACTCATTTATTTTTATAGGGGAAAAAGGTAAACAAATAAGGGATTACACTAATGTTCAATTTTTCACAAACATCATAAAATATAGTTATAGTTAGTACTTTGCATAGAAGTAGTAACACTCACAATTATTAAATGATTTATTCATTAAAGTACTAAATAATTATAATTTATGAAGGTGAAGACATGGACAAAAGAAAAGGTGGTTTTCAACTAGGTTTACAAACGTTAAGTTTAGTAGTTGGATTTATGGCTTGGAATATCATATCTCCTTTAATGCCTTACATATCACAAGATATTAAAATTCCAGCATCACAACTATCGATTATTTTAGCAATACCTGTAATTTTAGGATCCATTTTACGAGTTCCGTTTGGATATCTCACAAATATTATTGGAGCTAAATGGGTTTTCTTCTGTAGTTTCATAATACTATTATTCCCAATATTCTTTTTAGCTCAAGCTAAATCTCCGGGAATGCTAATGCTTTCAGGGTTCTTTTTAGGAGTAGGGGGCGCTATATTTTCAGTAGGTGTCACTTCCATTCCTAAATACTTCCCTAAAGAAAAAGTAGGGTTAGCAAATGGTATATACGGCATGGGGAACATAGGGACAGCAGTTTCATCATTCTTAGCACCACCTATTGCAGGCATTATCGGTTGGCAAACAACAGTAAGAATGTATTTAATATTTATTGCTTTATTTGCTATATTAATGTTTATTTTTGGTGATAATAAAGAAACAAAAGTTAAAGTACCTTTAGTGGCACAAACTAAAATATTAGCTAAAAATCCTAAATTATATTATACAAGCTTATGGTATTTTATAACATTTGGCTCATTTGTAGCATTTGGTCTATTCTTACCTAACTTTTTAGTTAATCATTTTGGTATTGATAAAGTAGATGCAGGAATTCGGTCAGGTATTTTTATCGCCTTAGCAACATTCCTTAGACCAATCGGAGGCATGCTTGGTGATAAATTAAATGCTGTTAAAGTATTAATTATAGATTTCATTGCTATGATTATAGGCGCAGTAATCCTGGGCATTTCTTCTCACATTGTATTATTTACAATAGGTTGCTTATTAATTAGTATATGTGCAGGTATTGGTAACGGATTAATATTTAAACTTGTACCATCATACTTTTCAAAAGAAGCTGGGACAGCAAATGGTATCGTATCAATGATGGGTGGCTTAGGAGGATTCTTCCCACCAATAGTAATCACTTATGTATCTAGTATCACTGGTACAAGCCATCTCGCATTTATATTATTAGCAATATTTGCTATTATTGCTGTAATTACAATGTTTTTAGTTAATAAAAAAGACGCGAAAACAATTAATTAAAAAAACAGACCTTGCTATGGTAAATCCATAACAAGGTCTAATATTTTATATTATGAAATTGAAATTGTTGTTGCATCTTCAGCTTCTTGCTGTTGTTTAGGCAAGCGTACGCTTAAAATGCCATTTTCAAATGTTGCTTTGATAAGAGACTTGTCTATATCCTCGAATTCAAATCTGCGCACCAATTCACCACTAGAACGTTCATTTAATTGCGTTTGTCCATTATGTGATTCAATATATTTATTAGCTTTAATAGTTAACGTATGTTGCTCAAAAGTTAATGAAATATCTTCTTTTTTCACACCTGAAAGTTCAGCTTCAATTAAGTAATGATCATTTTCATTATATAAATTAACAGGGAAAGCTTGAGATGAAAATTGATTGAATACTTGTTTACCTAAATCTCTAAATAAATCAGTTGGATCATTTTTCAAAAATGAATTATTAAAGAAGTCATTATTTGGCATATTATTAGCTCCTTTTACAGTTATAAATTAACTATATTTAATTGTAAATTCATTATATGAAGTGTTTGTTATGAGGTAAAGTAAAATGGATTATTAATAGAGTGATAATTCGTACTAGAGAATATAGACAAAAGTTTACAAAACTTGATTTTATCAACGCATAAGAAAGGGATGAAAGTGGGCAAGTTTACTTTTGCCTTTTTTCTCTATATAAGATTATTTTTCTGAGGATTTATCGAAGTTTTTAGAAACAAAAAGTTGAAGGTGGTTAACTAATTCCTTAGCTTCATTTACATCTATATCAAATTCGCCAAATACCTTTTGCGAAACTTCTGATAAAGGTTTTTTAATACTTTTACCTTGTTCTGTTAGTGAAATTTGAAGATTTCGTTCATCTTTTTCTTCACGAGTTCGAACAACGTAATTTTTCTTTTCTAATATTTTTAGTAATGGTGTTAAAGTGCCTGAATCTAAGAAAACTCTATCACCTAAAGTTTTGATGTTAAGTTTCTCATCTTCTTCAATCGCCATTAGCACTATATAACCAGTGTACGTGAGTTCATATTCCTTTAAATAATTGGAATACTTTTTGATAATTTCTTTTGATGAAACATAGAATAAAAAGCACAATTGTTTGCTTAAATAACTATTTTCGACATACATTAAATCACTCCTTGTTAAGGTAACCATATTATGAAGTGTGTGACTTGTCAAGTGCCTATTTTGATAGTAAAGTTAAATTGCTTTTCATTTAAATATTAGAAAATCATAATTAAAGATTATTGATTTGAAAAATCCAATGACTTATAAAAAATAAGGAGTATATATAATGGAGAAAATCACTCAATTTGACGATGTATTAAAAGGAAGAAGATCAGTAAAAGTATTTGATACAGAACATAAAATCAGCCATGAAGAAATGGATGATATCATTCAAAAAGCAACCAAAGCACCATCTTCAGTGAATATGCAACCATGGAGATTAATAGTTGTAGATTCTGATGAAGGTAAGGAGAAAATATTACCATCTTTCGGTAAGAATTCGAGACAAGTCAATACTTCTTCAGCTATGATAATCATATTTGGAGACTTGAAAAATTATGAAAAAGCTGAACAGATATACGGTGACGCAGTAAGCAAGAATCATATGACAGAAGAAATTAAAGATAAGATGTTAAGTTGGGTATTGCCTCATTATAAAGGATTATCTAGAGAAGGTATGAAAGATATCGTTAATATTGATAGTAGTTTAATGGCAATGCAATTAATGCTTGTGGCTAAATCGCATGGCTACGATACTAATGCTATAGGCGGATTTGATAAAGCTAATATTGCAAATGTGTTAGGGATAGATAGCGATCGATTTGTACCAGTTGTAGCAATTGCTATAGGTAAAGGTGCACAAGAAGCCCATGAATCAGTACGTTTACCACTTGATGATGTAAGACAGTATCTTTAATTAACATATGAATCATCTTTGCATTATATCAATGAGTTAAGAATATTTTGTTACAAAATTTTTATAAGACTTTAAAAATGCATAAATTTCGTTCATACTAATTAAGATAAGGCAAAAGGAGTCTATAAAATGAGTAAGAAGCAGAAATTAATCAGAATTATTATTATATTAATTATTTCATTAGTGATTGCGTTTGCGTTTTTCTTCGCGCTTAAATCATATCAAGGTCACAAAAATATTGAAATGGTTGATAGTTATTTAAAAGAACACCATTTAAAAGATAAAGTTAAAAAACAAGAAACTCTTTATAGCGCTAAAAAGGGTGTTTATTATAAGGAAGTTATTTTTAAAGATGAACCTAAAATAACTTATGTCATTCAACCTATTAGTACTAGAAAAGGTGTTTTTGCCGAAGGTTTTGATACTGAAACTAAGAAAAGTATAAAAAGTGCTAAGCATAATTACTTTAATAAAAACTATAAACCTTCAAAATAATTGCAATAAGATGAGTTACCAAGTTGAAAAACATTTGGTAACTTTTTTATTTTGGGTATCAGTTAAAATTAAAGAATAGAAATGAAGAACCTTTAAAAATAAACATAGTAAACTACTCTTGATTCATAAAAGTTAAAACATTTCAATACAATTATTTATATTTGTTATATAAATAATTATAGCTATTTTTAACTTATCTGATATAATTAAGTGATGTCAGATGAAGGGGAGTTTGCAATATGGCTCTGTTTAAGAGAAAAATCAGTCTACCTGTGCAAGTATTAATTGCATTGGTTCTAGGTGTTGTCGTTGGACTTATATTATATGGAAATGAAGAAGCGGCTAACTACATAAAGCCATTTGGAGACATCTTTTTAAACTTAATTAAAATGATTGTTATTCCAGTTGTATTCTGTTCTTTAGCACTATCTATTTCGAACGTTGGGGAATCGAAAACTGTAGGTCGCTACGGATGGAAAACAATATTATACTTTGAAATTATAACAACAATCGCTATTGGTCTTGGATTAATTTTCGGAAACCTATTTAAACCAGGTTCTGGATTAGATCCATCAAAATTACCAAAGGGCGATATTTCTAAATATCAAACATCTGCACATGCTGCAGAACAAACTACATATGGTAATCATTTTATTGATACTATAGTAAACATTGTACCAACAAACTTTTTTGAAGCTTTAAACAAAGGTGAATTATTACCTATTATCTTTTTTGCTGTATTTTTCGGTTTAGGTTTAGCTGCCGTTGGCGAAAAAGCAGAACCAGTAAAATCTTTCTTAAGTGGAACTTTAGAAGCAGTTTTCTGGATGATTAATAAAATATTAAAATTAGCACCACTTGGTGTCTTTGCATTTATTTGTACAACAATCATTACATTCGGAGCATCAGCGTTACTTCCTTTACTAAAACTAGTATTAGTTGTAATTTTCGCAATGGTATTCTTTATAGTTGTAGTATTAGGAATTGTAGCTAGAATGTGTGGCATTAGTATTTTCTCTATTATGAAAATACTAAAAAGCGAAATACTTTTGGCTTTCTCAACTTCAAGTTCAGAAGCAGTATTACCAGTAATGATGAAAAAGATGGAAAGATTCGGTTCGCCGAAAGATATTACATCGTTTGTTATACCAATTGGTTATACATTTAACTTAGATGGATCAGCTTTATATCAATCTATCGCTGCATTATTCGTAGCACAAATGTATGGCATGCATTTAACATTAACTGAACAATTAGTTTTAATGTTAACGTTAATGCTTACATCAAAAGGTATGGCAGCAGTTCCAGGTACTTCAATCGTTGTGTTATTAACAACATTAGGTGCAATGGGATTACCAGCTCAAGGACTTGCTTTAATTATAGGGGTTGACCGTTTATTAGACATGGTACGTACAGTAGTTAACGTTATGGGTAACGCTTTATCTACAGTTGTCATTGCTAAATGGGAAAACGTTTATGATAAAAAACAAGGTCAAGATTACTTAAAAACATTATAAAATAATAAATCTGACATTTTAGAGCCTCTTATCGCTTTAGCGATTAGGGGCTCTTATGCATTAGCAAAGCTAAGGCGAACCAAGAAGAAAATCGCTTTAGCGATTAGGGGCTCTTATGCATTTAAAGAAATACTTTTTCTTTAGAAATTAGTATTTCTTACACATGAGTTCACCTCATGTGTTCCATTAATAAACACCATAGATTAAAAGTGACTAATTAATTCAGGAGAGTAACTATATATCCTTTAAGCAGTAGCGAAAGCTACTGTGACCCTTAAAAGTACTTCCATTTTAATGGTTAGAGGCAGTGGTTGATAGATTATAACTTAACATATTCGTTCGTATAACATAAAAAAGAAGCAAGTCATTATCGACTTGCTTCTTTTAAAATTACATATGCATATCGCCCATATCATGGATTTGAGTCATTAATCCATGTGGTACATCATCATGATCTACTTTTTTAACACTAGCAATTTTGCCAGATTTTTCATTTTTAGTAATTCTTACGAAATCCTCTTTTTTAACAGATACATCAGCATCTGATGGAAGTTTAACGTTCTTTTCGATTTTTTCGTCTTTTTCACTAATCATTTTATCAATTGTTGTACCATTCTTCATTACGCCATAATATGTTTCTTTTTTACCGCCTGCCATCATAGCAATAACTAAAACAATACATATAATGACCATGATTGCAATAAGGCTATAAGCGAGTCCTTTTTTACCTTTCATTTAGCAAAATCTCCTTTGATATTGTTTATCTATCTACTATTTTATTTATACAGAAAAATAGAGTGATTTGCAATTAAATTTAAAATATAAGTGGATATTATAATTTAAAATTTTCATCAAATATACGAATTTGTATCACATCAAAAAATCCCAACTTATTTAAGTTGAGATTAATCATTCATTTATAACTCAATTGTGAAGGGTGTGTCTAAATCTTTGTCGTTCATCAATTTAATTGATTTAGGATTTACTTTTAATACACATAATTCAGGGTCTTTACTAGAATCGAAAAATGATTTATCTTGAGTTTCCCATAACCAGTCAATTGTTTTTTCATCTTTAACAACTTCAATAGTTGCATCGATTTCAACAAAACTATTGTTAGTCGTTTCGTTATAGCCTAATAAAATATAAGCATAAGGATTGTCTTCAATTTCTTCAACCTTTATAGAATTAATATTTGTCTTAGTATATAGTGTCAATTCATCATTATAGAATACCATATATCTACTATTAGGTTTATTATTATAAGCGGTTGATAATACACCCACTTTTGAATGGTCTAATACATTTTCAATTGCTTCAGTTGCTTTTTGATTATCCAATCCTATCATCTCCTTAATACTAAATATATCCTTAATCAGAGATTGTTAAACTTATGACAACATCATTCTACAATCGATGGCTAAATAGGTTTGAAACATACATATTTTACTTCATCATGTTTGAGAACAACATTAACATCTTGATTATCATTTTCTTGAATAAATAGTTCTGTTTTTGGATGATTGCATTGATCCAATTGATTAATAATATCTTTATCAAGAAATAGTTGTTCTTTAGTTTGTGGTAATAAATTATCTATTGTCCCATGCTCGCTATTCAAAGTTTGAACTATTGTCAATGAATGTGATTTCAATGTGTTTTTGAAAATAAATTTTTGTTGACTATCAGATAAATAACGATCGTTTATTTTATTAAATAATATGAAGTGATAATTGCCATCTTTACGACTCATAATGTAGTTATTACAAATTTGTAATTCTTCATTTACAAAAGGGTGAGTCATTTTATAAATGTGAATTAGAGGTAATGCATTACCGAATTCATTAAATAATGACAAGTACTTCGTTTCGTCTGCAATGAGTTGGTAACTAATACCACCACCATAGCGTAGTAAAGCAATGATATGACAAACTAAATCAGCTAGTTGTAAAGGATTAGAACTATTGCTAGCATATTTGAAACATTTCAAAGATAAATAATCATACACAAAATGAGTGGAGTCTATGCCTGAATCTAAAATGAACTGCTTATAATTTTCAAAATGTGTCGTCGAATGATTATATGTTCTTCTTTTATTAATTAAAGATAATTTCGTTTCAATATTTTCTATATCAATTAAATAGTAATCAAAATTAAGTCTTTTTAAAGTATCGTATGTTTTTTCTACAGTCTGATTTTGACGTAATAGGCCGTCTACAGTCATACCATATTGGATATCTTTATTTTTATTTTTAATTTTTAAATGACAAAGATGTATATCTTGTGTAGACATTTTAGACGAATCAAAAATAAGCATTAATTTTACGATTTTTTTATTTAATTTATAGTCATTATGTCCTTGTAAAAACTTCAAAATAAATTGATTAACTACATTAAATTGATTGTAGATTTAATTTTTATTGCTAAACCAATATGTCTCTCAAATAATTTATCAAGGCATCTATGTAACAAATGATAGTTAATTTGATTAGAAGTTACGTCGCTAACATTTTCAATAAGAATGACTGGTTCAGGTAAAAATGAAAAATCAATATCAAAATACTCATTGAACGTAAAATGAAATAATTCATTAAAATTATCAAGTCTAATAAATGCTTTTGAGGGTTTGGAATAATCTTTAGGATCAAAGTTATCTATATTGATTTCAGTAATCTCTGTAGCTAATTGATTATTAAAATCAAAATGATTAATTAATGGTATAAAAGGTGAATAATCCTTATCTTCTATATTTAAATGAGGCAAAGTATCCATTTTGACTATATAAGAGCGATACTGTTTTGGGCTAAAATTCAAATAGTTTTTAAACTGATTTGTAAAATTAGTATGGCTACTAAACCCAGATTCTTCTGATATAGTGTTAATTGATAAATTAGTAGTCATTAATAGTTTAATAGCATGACGAATTTTCAAACTTGTATAGTAATCTTTAAAATTCATATTTAAATAACGTATAAATAAATTTGAACAATAAGATTCTGAAATACTACTATTTATAGCGACATCTTTTAAAGAAATAGTTTGAGTTATTCTATCTTGAAGAAAAAGTAAACACTCTGAAAACAAAGTATTACTAATTGACATATTGGGGATATAATCAACATCGTATTTTATAACTGCTTCTTTATACAAGGTCTGAATTACTTTGGAACAAAGTTGATGATCAACCGTTTGGTCCTCTGAATATTGTTGTATAGTTTGTAGAATAAGCGTTTTGATATAACCACTAGATTGTAATAAATGTCTATCGAAATAGCACTGGAAAAAGTCGTCATCTTCTACATAAAAATAAAAGATCGGAATCGTTAATTGTACTATATTATGAGCATTTTCAACTTCAAATATGTCACCATGATTAATTATAGCAATGTGTGCATCTAAATCTTTAACTTCTCCGTTGATTTTAATGTTCAAGTCATTAGTTAATGAAAATAAGATGATGACTTTATTAATATTACGAAATGGCTTGGTGCTGTACTGATGAAAAAGGTTTAGGTTACATGTCATATGATATTACGAAGCTCCTCTATGTTTGTTTTGAAAATCTAAAAAAATCATCACTTATAAATTGTTTGCATTGAATAGTTTTTATGATATTCAATGTCTGTGGCATTTAATACGCGATTAAATAATAATTGATATTATAATAGATTCGCCTTCAAATAGTAATAGTTAAAAATAAAGTTCATAGTAAAAATTTTGTGAAAACGTAGCCATTTTTGTATTGTTTGCAACATAAAAGGAGTTTTAGAAATATAGTATTGTATATTTGGAAATTTTCAATAGCGTGTAATCTCATTTTTTAGTACATAATAAATATAGATTCCAATCCAAAAGAAATTTTAAAAAACTTAAATTGATTAAGGGTTGTAATCTATGGTATTAAATGTACGTTATATACACAACTTAGATATAACAACAAAAAGAGAGAGACAACATAGAATCACATATACCATATTTAGTGAATAAAAATTGATTAACTTAACATTAGTATAAACAACAAGGATTATATTCATACTTTAAATATTTTTATTAACACATTAGCAACTAGTAATTAGACATCATGAAACAATGTTGAATATATGAAGCAATGACAACAAGAATCAACAACATATTTCATATTTGGTAGAAATATTTAAACGACATCCAATGAATAACCATCTTCTGAAAATTAAAGTATGATGAAACATCAATATTTAAGTAGCGATTTTTAAAAACATTAATTTGAAATACTCCCCCCGAAGTACTAACAAATTAAATGAAGCATGACAATTCGTTTCACTGGATGTAAAAATAAGTCCTTTATATTGTTTATAATTATTTAGTGATACAACTTAGAATTAATCTTTCTTCAGACATTTATAATAATGTACATTTAATGAGTCAATAAAGGTTTATTACCTTTACTTACAAAAAAGACAAACCACTTATAAAAGAGTGGTTTGTCTTTTTTATGCTTTTAATACTGTGCTATCTTTTAAATATTGAACATCATATTGATACGCTAACGATCTTAAAAATGATAATAAATCTTCTATTGGAATATCTTGATGTTTAAATTGATGTTTTAATTTTGTAGCAGTTTCCTTTTCCTCTTCTGTAGCTAACTTTTTGAAATATCCCCACATATGATCGTAGGCATTCATAACACTTCCTTGACTAGGGGGCATTTGAATTGCTTCTTTTACTATTAGATTAATTTCATTATATGAGGGATTATGTTTAAGTCTTTCACGTATAGCATTGTAATGACTTTGACTATGGAGTAATACACGATATTTCTCTTCGCGCCATAACTTTTCAATATATCCACGTTCTTTCAATAAACTAACTCCTTTCATTTTTAATTATTTATATTCTTATACCCATTTGAAGAGTAAATTAATATAAGTTAATTAACTGTCATGACAACGATTAAATTTAAAACTTTATTGAATGAGGTTGATTTAATTATTGCAACCGTTTACAATAAAGTTAGTAATTTTGGAACTGGTTCCAAAAAATTGGGAGGGTTTATACAAATGAACTATAAACAATCAGCAGAAGATATATTAACTGCAATAGGTGGAGAAGAGAATTTAGATTCAATGGCGCATTGTGCGACGAGACTTAGATTAATATTAAATGATGAAAGTAAAGTAGATGAAGACGCATTATCTAAAATGGATGTCGTTAAAGGAACATTCTCAACTGGTGGTCAATACCAAATTATTATTGGGTCAGGGACTGTAAATAAAGTATTTAACGAAATGGAGAATATTACTGGTAAAGAAGCGTCTACAACTTCTGAAGTAAAAGAGAAGTCAACTAAATATATGAATCCATTACAACGCTTTGTGAAAATGTTATCTGATATCTTTGTTCCGATTATTCCAGCAATCGTTGCCGGTGGTTTGTTGATGGGTCTAAACAATTTATTAACTGCTAAGGACTTATTTTATGATGGCAAATCTTTGATTGAAGTCCATGATCAATTTGCTGGATTAGCAGAGATGATTAATATTTTTGCCAATGCACCATTTACATTATTGCCGATTTTAATTGGATTTAGTGCAGCAAAACGATTTGGCGGTAATGCATACTTAGGCGCAGCACTTGGTATGATATTAGTACATCCAAGTTTGATGAGTGCCTATGATTTTCCGAAAGCAGTAGAAGCGGGTAAATCAATTCCATATTGGGATGTATTTGGATTACATATTAATCAAGTAGGTTACCAAGGACAAGTTTTACCTATGTTAGTGGCAGCTTATATATTAGCTACTATTGAGAAATGGCTTCGCAAAGTCATACCAACAGTATTAGATAATTTAGTAACACCACTATTATCAATCTTTGTAACAGCATTTATTACATTCTTATTTGTTGGTCCTATTACAAGACAATTAGGATACTGGTTATCAGATGGCTTAACATGGCTTTACGAATTTGGTGGTGCAATAGGCGGATTAATCTTTGGTTTATTATATGCACCAATCGTTATCACTGGTATGCATCATAGTTTCATTGCAGTAGAAACAACATTAATTGCTGATCAGGCTAAAACTGGTGGTTCATTTATCTTCCCAATTGCTACCATGTCAAATATCGCTCAGGGTGGTGCAGCGTTAGCGTCATTCTTTATTATTAAAAATAATAAAAAATTAAAAGGTGTTGCATCAGCTGCAGGTATTTCAGCAGTTTTAGGTATTACGGAACCAGCGATGTTCGGTGTAAATCTTAAATTAAGATACCCATTCATAGGTGCTATTATTGGATCAGGTCTTGGTGCAGCGTATATTTCATTCTTTAAAGTTAAAGCAATAGCTTTAGGTACAGCAGGTATACCTGGATTTATATCAATCAATCCAAACCATGGTGGGTGGCTACATTACCTCATAGGAATGGTAATAGCATTTGTCGTTTCAGTTCTTGTGACATTTGTTCTATCTAAAAGAAATAAATATAAAGAAGTTCAATAAAGTAGGTTATAAAAAAGACAACTCGTTAATTTACTTTGATGATATCTATTAAATTATACAGAAGGCCTTATTCTTTAAAAGTATTATAATGTAAAATTACACACAAAATACGTAGTATTTATGGCGAGACTCCCGAGGGAACAGTACTAGTTGAAGACACTAGAAATACTCACAGATTTATCTGTGCCGTATTTCTGGCTGAAACTGTACCATGGGAAGGGACCCAACACAGAGAAACTGATTAAATCAGTTTCTACAAGCAAAGCAAGTTGGGCAAAGAGAGCCATACAATACGAAGTATTGGGTATAAAGAAAGCACTAAGATGATTAAAATAAATCGTCTTAGTGCTATTATTTTGGGATTTATGTCCCAAGTGATTTTTTTAATTTTGTTATAGCTATAGCTTTTGTTTTCGCCATAAATAAACACTGACGATTGCAACAAGAATAAGAGAAATAACGACAACGATAATCCAAGAAATATAACTATGATCACTTAGTGGTAATGGTACATTCATTCCAAAGAAACTAAATACCAGTGTAGGTAGGGTTAATAATACAGTAAACATAGTTAATGTTTTCATAATCGTATTCATATCATTAGACAATAATGATGCATAAGAAGTTGTAATACTTTCTAAGATACGTTGATGTAGTTCGGTTGTTTCAATTGCTTGGTTATTTTCGATAATTAAATCTTCTAGTAACTCTTCATCATCTTCAAAACGTTTAATAGCAGGTAGACGGAATAACTTTTTAATTATTGTATCGTTACCTTTCAAAGCCGCTAAGAAGTATACCAAACTTTTCTCAACTTCCATTAGTTTGAAAAGTTGCTTATTAGTAATATTATTTTTCAATTCTCTTTCGATACGAATACGTGATTTATTCAGTAATCTTAAATTTCTATTATAATGATTCGCAATCGTTGTTAAGATTTCTAGTGCAAAGCGACTATGAAACTTCAGATTAATATTGTCTTGTCTAGAGAAGTTCTCTAAAAATTCATTTTCAGCGTCACAAATAGTCATTACGATACCATTACCAATGACTATGCCTAATGGAATAGTAATAAAGGATAGGACACTGCGATTTGTTGAATTAACTAGAGGTAAGTCGATAATAATCAGTGAGTATCCAGTATCTTCGTCATACTCAATACGAGCACTTTCTTCTGAGTCGAGTGGATCTCGAATAAAGTCTTCTGGTAAATTATAATATTCCATTAAATGTTCTATTTCTTCTCTATCAGGTTCAACTACATTAATCCACAATGCTTGTTGATCAAGAGTCGTTTCGATAATTTCATTATTAATTTGATTTGAATGTTTATATGCAGTGATCATTTGTAAAAGTCCTTTCACAAGCTTTTTAACTTCAAACGCATCACAATATTTTACGAGCAATGTGTTTAACGAGACTGATTGTATTTTTGTTCTGCCATAATTCGTAACGGACCATAATAAATAATTTTGAAAATATGAGTGACAAGGTCATCAACAGAAATACGATTAGAATCTAATACCCAATATCTGATAATTGAGATTGTGGCACCTGACACATAACTATGAAAATACATTTCTGGTATGCCTTCAATTTCATTATTAATACTGATCTGATTCTTCATATTATATTGTATCAGGTCGCTTATTTTTTCTTCTAAACGACTTTTTCGTTCCAAATTAAGAATCGTATTATAAAAGTCTAGATTATCATATACATGTTGAATGATGTTTCGCAATACTTTATCTATAAATAGTGTCGAAATCATTTCAACATTTTCACCTTCAATTTCTGAAAAGGTGGTGAATTTAGATATTTGAGCAATACATTCGTCTTCCATATCGGTTAATAATAAATATTTATCTTCATAATGTAAATAGAATGTACCTCGATTTATATCAGCTTTATCTGCAATGTCTTGCACTGTAATATTTTCAATATTTTGTTCCTTTAATAATTGTATAAAGGCATGCTTTATTGCTGATTTTGTTTTACGGACACGTCGATCTTCCTTCAAAAATGTAAAACCTCCCATAATTAATAGACAATATACACCAAAGTGTTCAATAAAAGACGTTTTTCTATTAATTGATTGTTGTTTATTTATTTAAACTCATTATAATTGTAAAAGTGATAAATGTTCAACAAATTGTTGAATTGTTTCAAGGGAGGAAAAAAAGTTATGAATATATTTAAAAGTAAATTATTATGGTTGACGCCTATAGCAATCATTTTAATATTAATGATTTTCGCGGTTGCATTTTACCCAGCGTTTAATCCTAAACCAAAAGATATGCCAATTGCTATCGTAAATCACGATGAAGGTACTTCTATTCAAGGTAAGAAAACAAATATTGGTGATAAATTAGAAGATAAACTATTAGATAGCGATTCTGACGCTGTTAAATGGGTTAAAGTAGACAGTGAAAAAGACGCTAAAAAAGGTATAGAAAAAGAGAAATATTATGGGGCTGCAATTTTTGAAAAAGACTTTTCAAAAAATGCTATGAGTAAAACTCAAAAAGTCGTAATGGATAGTAAAAAATCTGAAATGCAAGATAAAGTAAAATCAGGTGAAATTCCAGCTCAACAAGCACAACAAATGGCTAAAAAAATGGGCAACCAAAAAGTTGACGTTAAAAAAGCACAATTTAAAACAATTGTAAGTGAAGGAACAAGTTTACAAGGTTCTCAAATGGCTAGTAGCGTATTGTCAGGTATGGGTGACAATATTAATAATCAAATTACAAAACAAAGTCTTCAAACATTAGAAAAACAAAATGTTAAAGTTGATGCAAAAGATATTAACGCTGTAACTAATCCAGTTAAAATCAATAACGATAAAATTAATGAAGTTAAAGATCACCAAGGTGGCGGTAATGCATCATTCTTAATGTTCATGCCAGTTTGGATGGGTTCTATTGTTGCATCAATCTTATTATTCTTTGCATTTAGAACTAGTAATAACGTTAAAATTGCACATCGTTTAATTGCGTCTGTAGCACAAATGATATTTACAGCTATTACAGCATTTGCTGGTAGTTTCGCATATGTATATTTCATGAAAGGTGCGTTAGATTTCCATTTTGATCATCCAAATAGAGTTTCTATATTTGTAGCATTAGCTATTATGGGATTCGTTGGATTAATTCTTGGAACAATGACATGGTTAGGTATGAAATCAGTACCAATCTTCTTCATTGCAATGTTCTTTAGTATGCAATTAGTAATGTTACCAAAACAAATGCTACCTGAGTTCTATCAAAAATATATTTATGATTGGAACCCATTTGCACATTACTCAACAAGCTTAAAAGAAATTATCTATATGAATCATCATCTAGAGTTAAATACAACAATGTGGATGCTTATTGGATTCATGATTTTCGGAGTAGTATCAAGCTTATTAGCAGCAGCTCTTAGAAAACATAGTAACAAACGTACTGAAATTCCAGCATAATATAGCATGATAAATTTCAATAACTGTCGATAAGATATATGTCTTATCGGCAGTTTTTTTGTGTAAATAAATGTTAATAAAACATGTATTCGTTACTCAGTAATGTATATATTGAATCAAAGAAAAAGGCAATTTCTATATTTTTCAATAGAAATTGCTTTTTATCCTTTGTCTCAAAACTTAATGTCTCAGACACTTCAATTTTGAATACGATTAAAGTGCTGTGTAACCACCGTCAACAGTAATAACTGAACCAGTAACGAATGATGATGCATCTGAAGCTAAGTATAGTGCTGCACCTTGTAATTCTTCTGGTACACCTGGACGATTCATAGGAGTCATATTCATCCAAGTATCAATCATATCTCCGCCTTTAGCGAAATAATCTTTAGTTAATTCTGTTTTCATATATCCTGGTGCAATTGTATTTACACGAATATTATGTTTAGCCCATTCATTTGCTAAACTTTTAGTAAGCATAATTACAGCTGCTTTAGAAGTATTATATGCTGCTTGTGGTTGTGGTGTGTTTACAATAACACCTGACATTGAAGATGTATTAACAATAACACCACTCTTTTGTTCACGGAAGACTTCACCAACAGCATTTGTAACTAGTACCATACTGTTTAAGTTAACATCCATTGTTTTTTTCCAACGTTCATATGGCATATCTTCAAAATCAACATGTTCATTAATACCTGCATTATTGAACAAGATATCAATATGACCAAATGTATCCATTGTTTCTTTTACCATGTCGTTTACTTGATCAACATTTGTTACATCTACTTTGCATGCAATGGCTTTATTTCCTGTTTCTTCTTCAAATTCTTTAGCAGTTTGTTGTCCAACTTCTAAATTCATATCTGCAATTACAAGATTAGCACCTGCTTCAGCTAAAGCTTTTCCCATAGATTTACCTAAACCAGAAGCTCCTCCTGTTACGATAGCTACTTTATTTTCTAATTTGAATTTATCTAATACTGACATTTAATCCATCTCCTTATGTTTATGTATGTATCCATTTTAAAATAAGATATATGAAATTCCTAGTGCAAACGCTTACTTTTATAAATTTTTATTTTCATATTACATTTTTTAAATAATAAGTTCACCATAGAAACATAAATGAATGCTCATTTGTATTCAACTACTACTTAAAAACACTATTTGATTAGTGTCTTCATATAATTACTACTCTTGAAATTTATATAAAATAAAACAACCTGGGACAATTAATGTCTCAGGCTATAATTTTAAATTCATTCATCTTCATTTTTATTATATGTAGCTTTAGCTAATTCTATAAACATATGTGCAGCTTTAGACAAGTGATTAAATTTATCACTTTTATATGCCACTACAACTTGATTAAAATAGCTAGGGTTCTCTAATTTAATACTTAACCCTTCAAAATGTTTACTACTGTTTTTAACGCTTTCTGGTACATAAGTAATCCCTAAGCCTTCATTTACCAATCTTAAAGCATTATCAATGCTGATCGTTTCCATCGCAATATTGGGTTCAAGCTCATTGTCTTCTAATATTTGATTAGTGATTTTACGCAAAGCCATATTCGGTTTTAACAATATAAAATTATCATTTACTAGTTCTTGATGAATTTCAAAAATTGATTTGTTTTTGTAATTATCATTTGTAATTAATGAATGATTGGATGGAATCATCAAATATATGGGTTCTTTAGATAGAGTTTCAAACTGGAATACACCTTGATAAAAAGGCAAAATCGTAATTGCTATATCAATCTTATTATCAATAAGTAATTGCTCAATTCGATGAGCTGATTCTTCTATTAACTTTAATTCGATACCTGGATATTCTTTTATAAATTCTGGCAATATCTTATATAATGCATGGGCTGCTAGTATAGGATTAATTCCTATGACTAAACGACCTTTTTTTAATCCAGAAATCATTTGTAATTCCGATTTCATTTCATCATACGTATATTTAATTTGATTCATATATTCTATATAACGTTCCCCAGCGTACGTTAAAGTAATTGGATTTTTCTCTCTATTTAATAACTCTGTGCCTAAGTCAGTTTCTAATTCCTTAATAAACTTACTTAAATACGGCTGTGAAATGTATAAATATTTTGCTGCTTGGGAAATACTACCAAATCTATTGATTTCCTCTAAATATTTACTTGATCTTGTGTTTATCATTTAGACACTCTTTCCTCTATATAACCTTTTAGTTATAGTTTTTATACCTAAAACAATCTTTTACAAAACCTAATTTTGGGTTGATAATATTAATTGTCATCAAATAGACAAAAATTAAACTTGAAATTCTACTTTAAGGGAGGGCCAATATGGAAATCATCGGTACAATTGGTATTATTATCGGGATATTATTCATTATCTATTTCTCAATGAATGGATATTCTATTTTAATAGTAGGTCCAATTGCTTCAATTATTGTTATTTTAACAAACGGTTTACCTTTCTTTAATTCCTTAATTGGAACTAAAGAATCATATATTACTGGATTGGCTCAATTTATTATTAGTTTCTTTGGCGTGTTCTTACTTGGTTCATTACTTGCAAAATACATGGATCAAAGTGGTGCAGCACATTCTATCGCCTCTAAAATAATTAGTAAAATTGGTACTAGCAATCCATATTCTATATTAGTTTCTATATTTTTAATCACTGCAATTTTAACATACGGAGGCATTAGCTTATTCGTGGTTGTCTTCGTTATCGTGCCTTTAGCAAAACCTTTATTCAAACAATTGAATATTGCATGGAATTTGATTTGTATTCCTATCATGTTAGGCTTAGGAACATTTACTATGACAATGTTACCAGGTACACCTTCAGTACAAAATGTTGTACCAACTAAATATTTGGGTACAACATTAACAGCAGCACCTTTATTAGGAATCATTGGAACAATCGTTGCCATAGTATTTGGTTTATGGTACATGAAACATGCATTAAATAAAAGTCTTGCAAAAGGTGAAACTTTTGATGATTTTAATACAAGTAATTTAGATTTAGAAAATGAAGAAAAATCTACACCTAATTTTTATCTAAGTATTTTACCTATCGTTGTGTTAATTATTATCAATATTATTGGTAGTATATTAAAAATTGATAACGTTATTCTTATTAGTTTAGCTATTTCAATTATTTTATCTGCCATTTTATTCCATAAACACATCAATATCCATAGAGAAGTTATTAACGAAGGTGCTGGTAGTTCAGTAACACCAATGTTCTTAACTGCTTCTGCAATTGCATTTGGTACAGTAGTTACTTTAGCACCAGGATTTTCAAGTATTAAATCTTTAATATTAAATATACCAGGAAATCCATTAATAAGTTTATCTGTAGCTTCTGCGTTATTCGGTATTATAACAGGTTCTGCTTCAGGTTCACTAGGTATTGTCATGCAAGCATTTGGTAAACAGTATGTTGATATGGGTATTGACCCTGATACAATTCACAGAGTTGCAGTAATGTCTTCATCTGTATTTACTGTTATGCCACATACTGGTGTTGTATTAACACTATTCGCATTGACAGGTTTAAATCACAAAAATGGCTTTAAATATTTATTTATTACTAATACGGGTGCCAATTTATTAGCGCTTATTGTTGTAATCATCGCATCCGCATTTATATAAACATTTTAGGAGGAATTTAATATGACTAGAAACGTAATTGTAACAGGTTCAGGACAAGGAATTGGCTACGCAATCGCACAAGGATTTGATAAACAAGGCGATCGTGTATTTATCTTTGATATGAGTAAAGATGCAGCTGAAAAAGCAGCAGACTCATTAGAAAATGGTGTAGCTTATCAAGTTGACGTAACAGATGAAGAAGTTATTAAATCTGCTATCGCTGACATTAGAAGTAAATATGGTGAAATTGATGTATTAGTTAATAACGCAGGTATCCAATTTATTTCTAAAGTTGAAGACTTCCCATTAGAAAAATGGAACCAAGTATTAGGTGTTATTCAAACAGGTACATTCTTAATGACAAAACATACAATCCCAAGTATGAAACAACAAGAAAAAGGACGTATCATCACTATTTCTTCAGCACATGGTGAAATGGCAGACCCATTCAAATCTGCATTTGTAGCTTCAAAATTTGCTCAAATCGGATTTGCTAAAACTGTAGCACTAGAAACTGTTAAATTTGGTATTACATCAAATGCAGTTTTACCAGGACCAGTTCGTACTAAATTAATTGAAAATCAACTTGCTAACTTAGCAGAACAAGATAATTCAACAGAACAAGAAGCTATGGAAAAATATATCACTGGTAAAATGCCAATGAATCGTTTATTAGAACCACATGAAATTGCTGATACTGTTCTATTCTTAGCTTCTGATGGTGCTTCAGCTATTACTGGTGAAACTATTAGTGTATCTGGTGGATCTAACGCATAATTCATTATTTCAAAATCTATAGAAAGAAGGAATAAATATGAGTAATTTAAAAGAACAATTAATTGGAACATGGGCATTAGTTAACTATCAAGATGAAGATGAAAATGGTAATATCTTCTATCCTTTAGGTAAAGACGCAACTGGTTTTATTATGTATAATCCAGATGGTTATATGTCAGCTCAATTAATGCAACAAGGTAGATCTGCTTATGCTTCTGGTGACTTACACACTGGTACAAAAGATGAAATGGCAGAAGCTGCACATGGTTATGTTGCTTACTCAGGTAAATATGAATTAGATGAAGAAAATTCAACAGTTTATCACACTATGGAAGTAAGTATGAACCCAACTTGGTTAGGCGATACACAACCACGTTTATTCGAACTTGAAGGTGACACTTTAAGCATTGTTAATGGTAATGTGCCAAACCAAAAATTAGTTTGGAAACGTGTTAATCACTAATTAAATATTGTAATTTTTAAAAGGTCTAAGACATTATGTTATCAGACTAATAAAGAAGGTAATTTCTATTACAAATGATATAGAGATTACCTTCTTTATATTTAAAAAAAGCGATAAATAATCAGAAAATTAGAACTTTAATATATCGGTTGTAATTTTTTAAAACCGTGTTAATATATTCATTAGATATCTAACTAAATGAGGTGAAGCGATGGAAGTGACATATCAATTTCTATTAAGAAGCTTAGCACATGAGATGAAGAATTATGCAGATCGACGATTAGATGATTTTGGAATTACACAAGAACAAAGTCATACATTAGGATATATATATCGTTATCAAGAAAAAGGTATATCACAAAAAGAATTAATGGAATTCTTTGGTAGAAAAGGTTCAACGGTCAGCAGTATAATAAAAAATCTGGAAGCAAATCATTTAGTTTTTAGGAAAGTTAATCCAGAAGATACACGTAGTAAAATTTTGAAACTAACGGACGAAGGTCTAGAATTAGTAGAATCTTTTACTAAAGTATTTGATGAAATTGAAGAAAGATTACTATTAAATATCTCAGATGAAGATCAACTGAAATTTAAAGAAATTATAGAACAAATGATGAAAAACTTGAAATAATGCGTGGTTATTATTTAGAGTAATAGCCACTATATTTTTCGATATATAGTTAGAAATCTAACTATTAGCCATCTAATTAAAAGGGAGTAAGAATAATGAAAGACGAACAATTGTATTTTTTTGAAAAAGCACCAATATTTAAAGCAATGATGCATTTCTCATTACCAATGATGATAGGAAGTTTATTAAGTGTAATTTATGGGATTTTAAATGTATATTTCATAGGATTTTTAGATGATAGCCATATGATTTCAGCAATATCACTAACATTACCAATATTTGCTGCATTAATGGGATTCGGTAATCTATTTGGTGTAGGTGGTGGAACTTATATTTCACGATTATTAGGAGCCAAAGATTACAGTAAAAGTAAATACGTTAGTAGCTTTTCAATGTATGGAGGCTTATTACTTGGCGTCATTATTGCATTAGTGACATTACCGTTTACTGATCAAATTGCACAAGTTTTAGGAGCACACGGTGAAACAATCAAATTTACAAGTGATTATTTAAGAATTATGTTCTTAAGTTCCCCATTTGTTATTTTATTCTTTATTTTAGAACAATTTGCACGTGCAGTAGGAGCACCAATAGTTTCTATGGTAGGAATGTTAGCAAGTGTTGTATTAAATATGATTTTAGATCCGATTTTAATTTTCGGTTTTGATTTAAATGTAGTTGGTGCTGCTTTAGGTACTGCAATTTCAAATTTAGTAGCTGCAATATTCTTTATTCTTTATTTTATGAAAAAAATTGAATCACTTTCTGTAAATGTTAAATTTGCTAAACCAAATAAAGAAATGATGGCAGAAATTTTCAAAATTGGTATTCCAGCTTTCTTAATGGTTGTACTTATGGGTGTAACTGGATTAGTATTGAATTTGTTTTTAGCTAATTATGGTAACTATGCTATTGCCAGTTATGGTATTCAATTTAGATTAGTACAATTTCCAGAACTAATTATTATGGGATTAAGTGAAGGCGTTGTACCTTTGATTGCTTATAATTTTGTTGCTAATAAATCAAGAATGAAAGATACGGTTAAAGCTGTTATCATTTCTATCTCTGCGATTTTTGCAGTAAGTATGATTATAGTATTTGTGTTTGGTCACCAAATCATTCAATTATTTAGTACAGATTCACACATTGTTGATCTTGCTACATTCATGTTACAAGTGACAATGACATCATTATTATTAAATGGTATTGGTTTCTTATTCACTGGTATGTTACAAGCGACTGGACAAGGTCGCGGTGCAACAATTATGGCTATTTTACAAGGTACAGTTATCATTCCAGTATTATTTGTCATGAATAGTTTGTTTGGTTTAACAGGGGTAGTATGGTCACTATTAATCGCAGAAACATTATGTGCTTTAGCAGCGATGTTAATCGTTTACTTATTAAGAAATAAATTAACAGTTGATAAAGAAGCTTTATTAGAAGAATAATTGTAAATAAAGGGACAATCATTATTATTAAAATGATGGTTGTCCTTTTTCTTTTGTGACTAAATAATGAACAATTTTCAATATTATTGTGAATTAAAGTAGTAATCGTTATGATGTAATATGGAATAATTTACGAGTTATTTAGATAAGGGGGGTTCGATGGTACATATTAATAAGTACCCTAAGATTATTATTGCCGTAATGGTGATGTTTTTTCTTTCTTTGTTGCCTTCCATGATGAATCAAGCTTCAGCTCATGCAACATTAGAAAAGACGAATCCTAAGCAAGATGGCGTTGTAAAACAAATGCCTGAAGAAATTGAATTAGAATTTAATGAACCAGTAAATTCGAAGTATTCCAATATCACTTTATATAATGATGAAGGTAAGGAATTAGGTAAAGTTAAGCCATCAACATCTGGCTGGGCAAAAACTTTAACGTTTTCACCAGATAAAGTTGGTAAAGGTACGCATACTATTAAATGGCAAGCCATCTCAGCTGACGGGCATGAAGTAGGAGATCAATTTGAATTTTCGGTAGGTAAAGTAACTGCCAAAGATATAGATACATCTAGCGCTTTTTATGCAGAACCAAGTTTTTGGTTTGGAGTAATGAGATATATTGCTGAAGGAACAACCATTATTTTAGTAGGTCTGTTTTGGTTAAACGGTATTGCTAAACGTCGCCAATTACATTCATTTGAATTATTTCCTAAACAAATGAGTATTTCATTTATGATGATAATGGCGTATATAATGGCATTATTGTTATACATGATGACATTAACCTCAGATGTTGTAGATGCTATATTATCACTTAAAATTGATGTTTTAATGCAATTTCCATTTATTTTAAGTTCAATTGCAATGATAGTATTATATGCTTTGATTATAATTAGAAATATGGATCGAATTTGGTATTGGCTAGTTTCAATAGTAATGATACTAACAATAAGTATGTCTGGTCATGCGTGGTCTCAATCAATTCCAATTTGGTCTATCGCAATTAGAACGATACATATTGCAGGTATGACATTATGGTTAGGTGCACTTGCATATCTTGTTTGGTATATGGTGAATAACAATTCATCTGAGCGGTTAAAAAATATACGTTCAATGCTATTTAAGGTGAATACTATTGCTGTTGCAATGATAATTATTTCAGGTGTGTTAATGGCTATTGATGAAACGAATATTTTAGCAATTTGGTCCAACATGCAAACATGGACAATACTAATACTTGTAAAAGTCATTGGTACATTAATAATGATGGCTTTAGGTTTATATCAAACCACGAAAGCTTTAGGTAAACGTCAACAAGTTAATAAAGTGACGTTAATAATAGAATTAATTATAGGAATCATACTTATATTCGTAGGTGTGATGATGAGTCAAATCAATATACCAGGTTAAGGAGTCGAATTATGTTAAAAAAATTATTTTCAATGAGTTTTATTTTATTTTTTACGTTAGGAATTTTTAAGGTTGCAGATGCACATGTAACTTTAAATCCAAATGAAAGCGAACCAGAATCTTATGATAAATATGATGTGAGAGTGCCAGTTGAACAAAATGACAATACGGTAAAAGTTGAATTAACTGTACCAAAAGGCGTTAATCTTGAGAATGTAGCACCAGTTGAAGGATTTAAGCATTCATTTGAAAAAGATAAAAAAGGTAACATTACTAAAGTAACTTGGAAAGCGACTGGTAAGGGTATCGGTCCTAATGAATTTATAGAATTCCCAATTGTTGCAGCTAATCCAGATAAAGAAGGTAGCTTTAAATGGAAAGCTGTTCAAACGTATGACAATGGCGATGTTGTTAAATGGGACGGTAAAGAAGATAGTGAACACCCAGCACCAATTACAACAGTGAAAAAAGGGGCTAACCCAACTGGTTCACAAAGTGATGAATCATCAACAAGTGGTAGTTCTATCGCGTTATGGGTTGTATCAATTGTAGCAATTTTACTTTCTCTAGTAGCTATTTTCAAAAAATCAAAAAAATAATTAAACATAGAGGATGCGATTTTGATAGGTCGTGTCCTCTTTTATAACTTAAATATTTGTTGTTTTGTCACTTTCATAATAATGAATATGTTTTATAATATAATCGTGAGGGAGGAAGAATCATGCGAAGATTATTATACTCATTTCTTTTTTACATGATTATTGGATTATTTAGTGGGTTTTATTATAGAGAACTAACTAAAGCACATCATTTTACGGGTGATACACAATTATCATTAGTACATACACATACATTGATTTTAGGTATGTTTATGTTTTTATTACTATTATCATTAGAAAAGTCATTTAAATTAAGTAGTTATTATTTATTTAATTGGTTCTTTGTTATATATCATATCGGTGTATTAGTAACAGTTGGTATGATGACAGTTAAAGGTACTTATCAAGTATTAGGAAAAACAGTACCGGCTTCATTCCCTGGATTTGCAGGAATGGGTCATACTGCTATGTTAGCAGCATTATTAATACTATTTTTCTTATTAAGACAAGCAATCATTAAAGAACCTAAAGATTAATTTCAGCTCGTGGGTGGTAGTGACTCACGAGTTTTTTTATAAAATGATTTGCTTCATATGTAAAATACCTTATAGTATAATGTAAAAGTATTGAATGATAATTATTTTCATTTAGAAATGATATAAATGTTATTTACAGTGTTTAAATAGGGGGAAACTAAATGGAAGACGTTACAATTATAGGTGGCGGTCCAGCAGGTTTATTTGCTAGCTTTTATTCCGGGCTTAGAGGTATGTCTGTGAGAATTATTGATGTTCAAGATAAGCTTGGTGGTAAGATGCAAGTGTATCCAGAGAAAATAATTTGGGATATTGGTGGCGTAGCACCTAAGCCGTGTCATGAAGTCATTAAAGATATGATTCAGCAAGGCCTACATTTTAATCCCAAAGTGAATTTAAATGAACGTGTTATTGATATAAGAAAAATAGACGAAAGACATTTTGAAATAGAAACTGAAGAAGGACAAGTATATCATTCAAAAGCTGTAATTTTTGCTATTGGTGGAGGTATTATTAATCCCAAACCACTGAAAATTAAAGGTGCTGAGCGTTATCAACTTACAAACTTACATTATGTTGTACAATCATTCTCTAGATTTAAAGACAAACATGTGCTTATTTCTGGAGGGGGTAACACAGCATTAGATTGGGCGAGAGATATTGCTAAAATAGCTGAAAGTGTGACCGTAGTTTATAGAAAACCAGAGATAACTGGTTATGAAGCGATGACTAAGGTGCTTGAAGATTTAGGCGTTCAGTTGATACCTTATACACAAATTAGTGAACTGATTGGTAACGACGAAGACAATTATATTCATCATGTTAAATTAACTAACTTACAAACCGGTTTAACTTCGACTCATTCATTTGATGATGTTATTATAAGTCATGGATTCGATCATGAAAATCCATTATTAAAAGATTGTACGTCTCAATTTGAGTTGTATGATGAATATCGAGTAAAAGGATTTGGAAATACAACGACTAATATTCCTGGCATCTACGCTTGTGGCGATATTGTTCATCATGAAGCTAAGGTTCATTTGATTGCAAGTGCGTTTAGTGACGCAGGTAATGCTGCTAACCTTGCTAAAACTTATATCCAACCTGATGCTGCTGCAGAAGGATATGTTTCAAGTCATAATGAAATATTTAAAGAATCAAACAAAGAAATTATGAATCAATATCTATATTAATATAAAACGGGGGAACAAAATGATAAACATTAAATATGAAGCACCATCTGTAGATGATTATTTGAAATTAAGAGTAGATGCAGGAATGAGTGCTAAGTCGGTAGAAGCGGCACAAAAAGGATTGCCGAATGGATGTTTCAATGTCACATTGTATGATGATAAAACTTTGATAGGGATGGGAAGAGTTACCGGTGATGGTGGTACTACACTTCAAGTTGTCGATGTAGCACTACATCCTGATTATCAAGGACAAGGTTATGGCCGTACAATTATGGAACATATTATGAAATATGTGGAAGAAAATGCTGTAACAGGTACATATGTAAGCTTAATGGCCGATTATCCAGCTGATAAACTATATGAAAAATTTGGGTTCCAGTCTACTGAACCCCATTCAACAGGTATGTATATCCTATTTTAGGATAATAAAAAGACGTACTCATCATTGTAATGAACTTCAAAAATTAGAACTTTTAATCTAACTTTTTGAGTTTACATTATATTGAACGAGCACGTCTTTATTTTATTTTTAAGATTTATTTAACACCAAAGTCAATGATGATACGACCCATGTGTTGATGATTCATCACACGTTCGATACCTTTTGGTAAATCTTTAAATGAAATGACATCTTTAATATCATGCAGTTGTTTTGGTTTTAAATCTTTGGCTAGACGACGCCAAACTAATTTACGCAATTTGATAGGAGTGAATACCGAATCAATACCTAGTACACTTATGCCTCTTAAAATAAGCGGAAAGACAGAACTTTCAAATTTAGTACCGCCAGTCATGCCGATTACTGCTACACTACCATTATTATCGAGTCTATTTACAATATTAGATAAACTGTCACCACCTACAGGATCGATGGCTGCTTGCCATGTTCTAGATGCTAAAGGCTTATGATCATATTTAGGCAAGCGATCGATAACTTCGTTAGCACCAATCGCTTTTAATTTATCATCTACATCTTTACGTCCAGTACTAGCAACTACGTCATAACCTAATTTATTTAACATTAAAACAGATAACATACCTACACCACCAGAAGCACCTCTGACAAGTACACTATCTTTTTCAATAGTCATTCCATCATTTTCTAGACGTTCGATGGCTAATCCTGCAGTATAGCCTGCTGTTCCATAGATCATTGCTTCTTCTAAAGTTAAATCCTCTGGTAAATCAATAATCCACTCGCTTTTAACTCGAGCATACTCACTATATCCACCAAAATGACTTACACCTAAATCATAACTAGTTACTATGACTTTATCACCTACATAATGGCCTGGTGCATTTGATTCAACAATTTCACCAGATAGATCGATACCCGGTACCATTGGGTATTGTTTTACAATTGCATTGTTATTTTGAGTAGCTAATGCATCTTTATAGTTAATACTTGAATAATGTACTTTAATCAGTACATCACCTTCAGGTAAATCATCTACTGTAAGTTGCTTAAAATCTGAAGAGACGTTTCCTTCATCGTCTCTATCTACGAGATAAGCTTTAAATTTTTCTGACACTATAAGTTCACTCCTTCAATATTTATGACCTTCATTATAAAGTTTTCTTCTACTTATTAAAATGATAAAAACTTTCCTTAATTTAAAATGACAAAAATTAGCCACGACTATTTTAATATAAATTGTGACGAATTGTCATAAAGTTTTAGAAATAAAATTGTTAAAAAAAGTGTTTCATAAATTTTGAAAAGAATTGTTATTGACACAATTAAAGGAGAAACATATAATTATTTTGATAATGATTATCAATTGCGACTAGTTGTTTTTAATAATAAAAATTTATGTAGGGGTGTAATAATGAAAAAATTACCAATGATTTTATTAACGTCGTCATTACTTTTAGCAGCGTGTGGAAATAACGGAGATAGTAGTAAAGATAGTTCTAATAAGAGCAATAATGATAGTGGAAATAAAGCCGAATTAAAAGAGGCTACTAAAAAATATGAAAAATACACAGACAAACAATTAGACGAGTTCTTAAAAGGAACACAACAATTTGTAGATGCTATTGATAACAATGATATGGATAAAGCTAAAGAATTATATCCTAAAGTACGTATGTATTATGAACGTTCTGAACCAGTTGCAGAAGCTTTTGGTGATTTAGATCCTAAAATTGATGCGCGTTTAGCAGATATGAAAGAAGAAAAGAAAGAGGACGAATGGACTGGTTATCATAAAATTGAAAAGCAACTTTACCAAGACAACAAAATTGATGATACAACTAAAAAAGATGCTAAACAATTACTTAAAGATGCCAAAGAATTACACGCCAAAGCAGATACTTTAGATATTACACCTAAATTAATGCTACAAGGTTCAGTAGATTTATTAAACGAAGTATCTACTTCTAAAATTACTGGTGAAGAAGAAATTTATTCACACACAGACTTATATGACTTCAAAGCTAATATTGAAGGAGCACAAAAAATCTATGAGTTATTCAAACCAACTTTAGAGAAAAAAGATAAAAAATTAAGTGCAGATATTCAAAAGAACTTTGATAAAGTAAATGAATTACTAGATAAATATAAAGATGGCGATGGCTATAAATCATATAATGATGTAACTAAGAAAGATAGAAAAGCACTTTCAGATGCTGTGAATTCATTAGGAGAACCGCTAAGTAAAATGGCCGTGGTTACTGAATGAGTAAACTAGACAATCAAAAGTCATCATCTGTAACTAGACGATCATTTTTAAAAATGATGGGTATAGGTGGCGCCGGTGTCGTTATAGGTGCTAGTGGTGCAGGAAGTGTATTTTCATTTAAATCAATGTTTGACACTCCAGAAGATGAAGAAAAAGATGCTTACGAGTTTTATGGTAAAGTGCAAGCGGGTGTTACTACACCAACTCAGAAAACTTGTAATTTCGTATCTTTAGAACTGAAATCTAAAGATAAAAATGCGATCAAAGATATGTTTAAAGAATGGACTAAGATGGCTGCCAATATGACAGATGGCGATGCAGTAGAAAAGGATAGTAAAAATCCATTATTACCACCTGTTGATACAGGTGAAGCTATTGGATTAGGTGCCAGTAAATTAACCATCACTTTTGGAGTAAGTAAATCATTTTTAAAAAAATTAGGTCTTTCTAATAAAATTAGAAAAGATTATAAAGATTTACCGCATTTCCCTAATGACCAAATTACAGATGATTACAGTGATGGCGATATCATGATTCAAGCATGTTCAAATGATGAACAGGTAACGTTTCATGCTGTGCATAATTTAATTCGTCCATTTAGAGATTTAATCAAAGTGAAATGGTCTCAAAATGGTTTTGTATCAGTCAAAGGAAAAGAAACACCTAGAAACTTAATGGCATTTAAAGATGGTACAGTCAATCCACGCAAAACAAATGAATATAAGGATTATGTATATATTGATGATGGTTGGGCTAAAAATGGTACATATTGCATTATACGTAGAATTCAAATTCATATTGAAACGTGGGATCGTACAGCACTAGAAGAACAAGAAGCTACATTTGGTAGAAAAAGAGCTTCTGGTGCACCGTTAACAGGTAAAAAAGAATTTGATGAAATGGATCTTAAAGCTAAAGATAGTACAGGGGAATATGTTATTCCTAAAGATGCACATGCGCGTTTAGCGAAAGAGGCTAAAACGTCAATAAAAAGACGTGCATATAACTATACGGCAGGAACAAATGAGAAAACAGGAAACTTAGAAACAGGTCTACTATTTATTTGTTTCCAAAAGTCTCCACAACAATTCATTGATATTCAAAATCATCTAGGACATCAAGACAAATTGAATGAATATATTACACATAGAGGAACTGCAACATTTATTGTATTACCAGGTGTACAAAAGGGAGGCTACCTAGGTGAATCGCTATTTAATTAAGATTGTTACTATTATCATTCTTGGGTTAACTATCTTTAAGTTTGCGCCTGCTTATGCCGAAACTTCTTCAATGAGCGAAACATATGTTGCTATTACAGATGCAAAATCAACAATAGAAGATAAAGATAAAAGTGCATCAGATAAATCTAAAGCACTAAAAGAAGTAAAAAAAGAAATCAAATCTTTAAAAATAAAAAATAGTAAAGAAGGCAAGAAAGTTAACAGTAAGTTGAAGGAAGTTGAAAATGCTTCATCAGATGAAACTAAAGCTGATAAACTTTCTGAGTTAACAAAGGCGCTTATTGCTTATGAAGATAAACAATCTTCAAAAGATGCTTCAGGAAAAATCAAAGAGTTAAAGCAAGCAGTTGATGCAAAAGATGCACCAATGAAAAAAGCAATCAAAGATAAAAATCAAACAGAGTTACAATCGCTTAACAATCAACTGAATACAATTTGGACAAGTAATGAAACCGTTATTCGTAATTATGATGACGGGAAATATGGCCAAATCGAAGTGAACTTAATGCAATTACGAGTTGCAGTGCAAAAAGAACCTTTAGATGTGGATAAAGTTAAATCTACATGGTCTACATTTAAAGATAGTATTGATACTGTTGATCAAAAGCAATCTGATACAGATTCAGATAAATACAAAGTAACTCAACTTAATGATGAATTAGATAAAGCTATCGCTGGAATCAATGATAATGATTTAGATAAAGCAGATGCGTCATTATCAAGATTTGTTAAAATATGGCCTTACGTTGAGGGTAAAATTCAAACTAAAAATAGTAGCTTATACACTAAAATAGAAGACAAAATTCCTTATTACCAAAGTATTTTAGATGATTCAAATAAAGATCGTGTGAAAAAAGGTCTACAAGAAATGAATACAGAAATTAAAGATACAGTTGGTCAAGGTGAATATTCTTTTGTTGATGTAATGATTATTTTCTTAAGAGAAGGTCTAGAAGTCTTATTAATTATCATGACGTTAACAACAATGACACGTAAAGTTAATGATGTTAAAGGTACATCAAGTGTTATTGGTGGTGGATTATTAGGGCTTGCTTTAAGTATTGGTCTAGGTATTGCCTTTATTTATACAATAGGTAATAATGGCGTTGTCAGAGAAGGTATGGAAGCGGTGCTCGGCATTGTTGCTGTTGTCTTAATGTACATTGTAGGTATTTGGATGCATCGTCGATCTAATGCACAACGTTGGAATGAAATGATTCAAAATATGTATAACAGTGCAATGAGCAATGGAAACTTAATACTTCTCGGTACTATTGGTCTTATCTCAGTATTAAGAGAAGGCGTTGAAGTTATCATATTCTATATGGGTATGATAGGTAGTATCACTACAAAAGATTTTATTCTAGGTATAGCACTAGCAATAGTAATACTAGTTATCTTTGCTTTTGCATTTAGATTTATTGTTAAATTAATCCCAGTACGCTTTATTTTCAGAGTATTATCCATATTAATATTTGTTATGACATTTAAAATGTTAGGTGTAAGTATTCAAAAATTACAATTACTAGGTTATATGTCCCAACATAGTATTGAAGGCTTACCAACAATTAGTTGGATTGGTTTTTATCCAAGTGTAGAAACAATTATTGCACAAGTGATTTTAATCATACTTATACTTGCATTTGTCTTAAAAAGACGTAAAAAATAAAAAAAGAATCTCGAGTGAAGTTATAATAACTAGACTTCATTCGAGATTTTTTGCCTTTTGTAAGTGATTTTAGCAATTAACATACTAAATTCAAATAAGATGATTAAAGGTAACGTTAATAGTAAATTAAGAACTAAATCTGGTGGTGCTATAATACTTGCTACAACAAAACAAGCAAAGTAAATATATTTACGATATTTTCCTAATTGATGAGGATCTATCAAACCAAAATGAGCTAATCCCATAAATAACACGGGTATTTGGAATAAAAATCCAAAGACAAGTAACCATCGTATTAATTCACCTAAGTATGCCTTTAAACCGATAATAGGTTCAATACTAAGAGCATCCGATAAATTAATTGAAAAATTAATAATAAGCGGAAACCCAATAAAGAAGGCAAATACAACACCAATTAAAAATAATCCAGCGCAAAAAATACTATATTTATATATAAATTTGCGTTCATAGTGGTGTAAACCTGGTGCAATAAATGCCCAAAGTTGGTAGAAGATGATGGGTGCGATGATACATACAGCTACTGAAAAGATAATCATAATATAAATTTGAATCGTTTCAGTAAAAGAAAATGTATGCAATGTTACATCTGAACGCTTTATATAATGTAAAAAAGGTTTAATCCACCAATGAGACGATATATAAATGATAATAGTTGCGACAATAAATGATATGAGTACGCGTACTAAGCGTTGCCTTAATTCAGTGAAGTGCTCTAGTAAAGTAGCACTATTTTGATTGTTCACGTTGTGATTTTGAAGATTTACTGGGAGTTTCTGTAGAATCTTCATCTATATTTTCAGCAGCTGATTTAAATTCTTTTAACGTAGATCCAATAGCACGACCAAATTGAGGTAATTTAGTTGGTCCAAAAATAATTAATGCAATAATACTTATAATGACAAGGCTTGTTGGTCCAGCGATTCCTAATACAAACATGTTTTCCATTTTTATCATCCTTTATAATAGTACTTGATTAATTATAACTTTATACTTATTGATAAAGATTATCAATAAATAATTTGGTTTTTGTAGTAATTTAATCATCGTAGTTATATTAAATGCATTTCACTCAAAATAGTTTAATCGTCTTCAATTATTCTAGTTTATAATATATAATAAATGAAATATTCTGAAAAATAATATAGAGTATTGTTAAATTGCATTACTAAAGGGGGATTATCATATAATGAGACAAATTGAAGAAATTAATATTGAAGATGTTAAAGCACTTCAAAAAATAGCTATTGATACATTTTATGAAACATTTAAACCATATTATACTGAAGAAAATTTACAAAAGTTTTTTGAGGACGCATATAATATTGAAAAGTTAAAAACAGAATTAAACAATCCCGAATCTTTCCATTACTTTTTTAAAGAAAATAATGAAATTGTTGGATATACGAAATTTAATATTGATAACACACAAACTGAACCTCATGGAGAAGATTACCTAGAAGTACAACGTATTTACTTCTATCAAACTCATCAAGGTGGAGGAAGAGGTAAAGAATTGATTAATTTAGCTGTAGAAAAAGCCAAATCATTTGGAAAATCTAAAATATGGCTTGGTGTGTGGGAACATAATCCAAATGCAATTCAATTTTATAAATCAAGAGGATTTGTTCAGACTGGTCAACATGAATTCTATACAGGTGATGTTGTTGATAGAGATATTATTATGGAAAAAGAATTATAATTTCAAATAATTGACTTTTATAATCAATTAAAAGTATTGAAATATTCGCATCTTAGTTCAAATTCAGATATAATGATGACGTTAATTTTTTAAATTATGTTTAAAATATATTGTTATAAATAAAAGATTTATCGTTGGAAAGGACGTATTAGATGCATTCATTGACGATTATTGTCACTTATTACAATTCAGAGGAATATATCCAAAATTGTATAGAAAGTATTAAGCAACAACGTACTCAGGACTTTGAGGTTATCATTGTAAACGATGGTTCTACCGATCAAACTGAGAGATTAATGAACGAGTCACTTAAAGATTATGATAAGAAAATCAATTACATTAAATTAGAAGAGAATCAAGGACATGCACATGCTCGTAATGTTGCAATGAAAGAAGTAGAAACACCTTATTTCATGTTTTTAGATGCAGATGATGAACTTGCATCTTATGCCATTACTTTTTATTTGGAAAAATTTAATTTCACTGATGGTTTAATAGCTCCTATACATTCGTTTACGCTTAAAAAGCCACAATTTGTTGATTTAGATAGAGTAAAAGTTAATTATTATGTTGGTAAAAGTAATATAAATTCATTTTTAAGAAAGCAAACAGCTTGTAATATTATTTTTAGAACAGCAATTGTAAAAGCACATCAATTGGAATTCAACGAAGATTTGAGTGTATATACGGATTGGTCTTTCGTCATCGAATACTCTAAATATGTAAATAAATTCATGAGAATTACCAATTTCTCCTTCTACTATCGAGGAGAAGTATATGACCCATTCGAAGGTACAACATTGAGTGAACAAGACTTTGATATTTTATTCGAAGATTATGTCAAAATGTTCTACGATGCTATGAATCGTGTCACAATTAAAGAAACAAAAACATTCATTATTGACAAGTTGGAACAACAAATTGCAAGAGATTTTGATCCAACACATCATGATATTAAGAAAAGATATGCTGCACACAAAGAAACATTAGTTGAATTAGCACGTTATTTAAACGTTAATTTAATCAAACATCAACATCTTATTAATAAAATTGAGACGATTCTTCTGATTAATGATGACACTGACAAAGCGTTCCAAGTTAACCAGTTCAGAAAAACATTAAGACATGTGAAAAATATTGTCTTACGTAATAAAAATAAAAATCGTTCAGTTTATGAATTAACAGATAAACAAGAAAACGTAAAACCTAAAACGATTGTGTTTGAATCATTCGGTGGTAAAAATTATAGTGATAGTCCAAAATATATTTATGAATATATGCAAAAATATTATCCAAATTATCGTTATGTATGGTCATTTAAAAACCCAAATAACCATGTTATCCCAGGTGACGCTGAAGTGGTTAAGCGTAATTCAGAAGCATTTTATCAAGCTTATTCAGAAGCTGGTCACTGGGTTTCAAATGCAAGATTGCCTTTATATTTAAATAAAAAAGAAAATCAAACATACATCCAAACATGGCATGGTACACCATTAAAACGTTTAGCAAATGATATGAAAGTAGTTCGTATGCCAGGTACCACAACACCAAAATATAAACGTAATTTCAACCGTGAAACGTCAAGATGGGATTATTTAATCTCACCTAATAGATATTCATCAGAAATATTCAAAAGTGCGTTCTGGATGGATGAACCAAGAATTTTAGAAATTGGATATCCTAGAAATGATGTTTTAGTAAATAGAGCAGACGACGAAGAATTTAAAAATGAAATCAAAAAGAATTTAAACATTCCAGAAGATAAAAAAGTCATCATGTATGCACCTACTTGGAGAGATGATGAATTCGTAAGTAAAGGTAAGTATCTATTTGAATTAAAAATCGACTTAGACAACCTATACAACGAATTAGGAGAAGACTATGTCATTTTATTACGTATGCATTATTTAATTTCAAATGCTATCGATTTAACTGGATTTGAAAACTTTGCTATCGATGTATCAAATTATAATGATGTTTCAGAATTATTCTTAGTCAGTGATTGTCTAATCACAGATTACTCATCAGTAATGTTTGATTACGGCATTTTAAAACGTCTACAATTCTTCTTTGCATATGATATAGACAAGTATGATAAAGGTTTACGTGGATTCTATATGGATTATAAAAAAGATTTACCAGGTCCTATTTTTACTGAACCATACGGATTAGCTAAACAACTTAAAGACTTAGATAAAGTTCAACATGATTATCAAGATAAAATTGATGCCTTTTATAATCGATTCTGTTCAGTAGATGATGGTAAAGCATCACAATATATTGGTGAATTAATTCATAAAAATATTGAAGAATAAACTTTAATAAAATAACACGAAAAATTAATAAATTTAGGGTATAATATTTATGAGTAATTAAATATTATACCCTTTTTATATTCGTTTCTTTTTATGAAAAATACATACTTAATTGTAGACCAAGACATTGGTGTGTTCATATATTTAAAAAGAGAGATAAATACAAAAAGGGTGAGAAGATGTTTTGGAAATAAAAAATATTATTTAGGAGGTTGTACTGATGAAAAAATTATATACGAGTTTGTTGGCATTATCATTTTTATTAGGTGCCACAGCATGTTCGAATGATGATAGCAACAAAGATAAAGACAACTCTAAAGATGAGTCATCTAAAACTGAACAAAAGGATAAAAAGTCAAATGATCATTCAAAAGATAAAACATCAAATAAAGATGATCAAAGCAATTCTAAGGAAAGTAAAGATGACCAAAATAATGATCAAAACGATGACCAAAACAATACAAGTGGTAATGATTCAACAAGTCAGAATCAAGATGATAATAGTGGAAATGATTCAAATCAACAAGCTAAAAGTACTGACAATTCAACTCAGCAATCTAATAATATGAATGACGCGAATACATCTAATAATAATTCAAACCAAACTGCTAGTAATACTAACAATCAAAAAACATCAAATCAATCTTCACAATCAACACAAAGTACAAGTGGTTACGTAGCACCATATCAATCAGAAAATGCCACATCAGTAGCTAGAAATTTATCAAAATCAAATGTTAATCAATCAACTGCATTAAAACAATTACCTAACTTCCAAACTGCTTTAGATTTAGCAAGACAAGAAGCAAATTTATATGGCAGTAGTAATAAAACGTATAATGACTATGCAATTGAAGGTGAGAATGCCAATTATAGATATGTATTTAGTTTCAAAGACCCACAACAAAATGGTGTTTATTCTATAGTTACTGTAAATAGCCAAGGCGAACCAGTTGTTGTTGACCCAGCTTATGGAAAATAAAAGTATGTTATTTCAAAATATATAGATATAAAAAAGGCGTATCATCAAATGTAAATACTTTGTGATACGCCTTTATAAGAACATTAGTTTCTAGTTATTTTAACTCTTTTTGAATTAGCTTCGTAAGATATTGTAAGGATTGATTATTTTTATTGATATACGGATTATCGTTTTTAGGAATCATATCTGTTACTAAATCATTTAGTAATAAATCAGGATCCGTATACCAAACATTAGCTAAGCTTTTCATCACACGATTATAAATACCTCGCTCTTCTTTGTATTGGTCATGATAAGGTGTATATAAGCATACACGTTTATCAATTGTTAGTGCATCGAATACTATAGATGAATAATCTGTAAGTACGATATCAGAAATAAGTAGTAAATCTTGAGTTTCTATTCCTTTTTGAGGAATAATCACTTCATCAGGTAAGTTTACGGTTTGACTACTTTCGACATGACCTTTAAATATAACGTTATATTTATCCAATAATTGGTCGGTGATTGGTAATGTTGGGTCTAACTCATTATTTGATAACCAAGTTGGAGCATAAAGTAATATTGGTTTAATTAGATCGCAATTTAAGTCGCGTTTGAGTTGTTCATAAAATGATGACTCACTTAGTTTGTTTAGTAAATATTGCACGCGTGGATAACCAATAGGTAACACTTCAGTATCATGAGTAGGGAAAGCTGTATGGAACATATCCATAGCAAATTTTGAATCACATACTAAGTAATCTTGTTTAGCTAACTTGTTATATTTACGAGCTCTATAATTATATATATTTAAGTTTTGGTTTGGTTCATGACTATCTAAAAATAATTTTTTAATTGGAGTACCATGCCAAAGTTGAATAATAGTACCATTTGGTTTGATGTCATCTGGAATATAACTTTCCGTGACAACTACTTTAGCAGTTTCTATCATAGATTTTGTTTCAGAATCCTCAGGTGATATAAAATGTGGCCCTTGTCTATCATTTGTCACAAAATAAGTATTGATGGTTGGATTTCTCTTAACAAAATAATTAAATAAGTATTTAGAATTACCACGATAACCATAATCAAATCCCATAAAGACAACATGTTCTTTAAGCAATGACTTATCTTTATCATAGATATAACTTAATTCTCTATGTTTTTTTAAAGAATGATTTTTAAATGGTTTGAACATCCACTTAGGTAATCTGAATTTTGTACTTAACAATACAGAATCTGAGTATCTTAATTCACTATGATCATTATAAGTAAATCTAGGGAATGGGATTTTTTGACGATGTTCATATGCGATTTTGTTTAAATAAAATTGATTTATTTTACTAATATTATTTTTATCAATAGATGACCAAAGTTGACTACTAGTATAAATAGGTGTTTTAAAATCAAAGACAACATGTCCATCTACTGCAAGTTGGCCTTTTAAAATGGTTACTAAAGCTAAATCAAAAATAGTCTCAATATTAAATTTTTCAAGATGAACTAGGGCAGATTTAATTTCATAAATCACATTAGGAAAGTGATTAATATTTTTAACCCAATCTATAAAATCAACTGTTTCTAACCCAAAATATCTGCAATCATTTAAATAGGTTTTATCTATTGTATAATCAACAATAATTGAAGTGCTCTTTAATTCAACAGCATCAAGCATTTTTTGATGAAGCATTATATCATTAGAGTATGGAACAAAATGTGTATATCCTTCATCTAAAGCTTTCATAAGTTGAATATCTAAGTTTTCTAAACTAGTTATATTAATTTGCTTTATCATATCGCTGACCTCTTTAGGCTAAATTTATTCTTCTTATTTTATCATGTGTAACACATTAATTCATAATGAGGACGTTTAATGATTTATGTAAGCGTTATCATTACAAGCTTTTGACACAAAAATAAAGAATAAAAAAATAAAGGGAAATAATTGGGAAAAACTATAAAATCAATGTTGTAATTTTAACGATAAGATGATATATTTTAATTGTGAAAAAGTTCACAAGTTATAAATGAATTCAATTTGAAGAAGACTCACAATCAAAGATAATAAATATTTTTATTTTGATATAACTCTAGCTAGAGACAAACAAATTTAAAGTAAAGGAAGAGTCATACTATGTTAGTAAATTCATTCAATCCATTTGATAATTTAGTGTTATCAAGTATTATTGCTGCAGTACCAATTATCTTATTTTTATTATGTTTAACTGTTTTCAAAATGAAAGGGATTTATGCTGCTATAACAACATTAGTCGTTACTTTATTGATTGCAATTCCATTCTTTAAATTACCTGTAGGAATTGCTTCAGGTGCGGTAGTGGAAGGTTTCTTCCAAGGTATTATTCCAATTGGTTATATTGTAATGATGGCTGTATTACTATATAAAATCACATTAGAATCTGGACAATTTTCTACGATTCAAGATAGTATTACAAGTATTTCTCAAGACCAACGTATCCAGTTATTATTGATAGGTTTTTCATTTAATGCCTTTTTAGAAGGGGCAGCAGGATTTGGTGTTCCGATTGCAATTTGTGCTTTATTATTAGCGCAATTGGGCTTTAAACCTTTACAAGCTGCTATGTTGTGTTTAGTAGCTAACGCAGCTTCAGGTGCATTTGGTGCCATTGGTATTCCAGTGGGGATTGTTGATACACTTCATTTACCTGGTGGTGTAACAGCAATGGGAGTATCCCAAACATCAGTATTTACTTTAGTTATTATTAACTTCTTCATACCATTTTTATTAATCTTTATAATTGATGGTTTTAAAGGAATTAAAGAAACATTACCTTCAATATTAGTCGTTTCTATTACGTATACTGTATTACAAGCTTTACTAACTGTATTTAATGGACCAGAATTAGCAGATATTATTCCTCCATTAGCATCAATGTTAGCTTTAGCTTTATTCTCAAGAAAATTCCAACCGAAACATACATTTAGAATACAAAAAGATGTTGAACCTGAACCAGTTAAACATCATAGCGCAAAATCAATTTTCTATGCATGGAGCCCATTTGTTATCTTAACAGTTATCGTTATGATTTGGAGCGCACCATCATTTAAGAATTTATTCTTACCTAATGGTAAACTTTCTGGATTAGTATTTAACTTTAATTTACCGGGAACATTTAGTGAAGTTGCACATAAACCAATTACATTATCATTAAATCTTATAGGTCAAACTGGTACTGCGATTTTAATCACTATTATTATTACAGTATTAATGTCTAAAAAAGTTGGCTTTGGTGATGCGGGACGTTTATTCGGTGTAACTTTCAAAGAATTATGGTTACCTATTTTAACAATTTGCTTCATATTAGCTATTTCTAAAATAACTACTTATGGTGGATTAAGTAGTGCAATGGGTCAAGGTATTGCTAAAGCTGGAAACGTATTCCCATTACTTTCTCCAATATTAGGTTGGATTGGCGTGTTCATGACTGGATCAGTAGTTAATAACAACTCATTATTTGCGCCTATCCAAGCATCTGTAGCACAACAAATTGGTACGAGTGGTTCATTACTTGTTGCTTCTAATACAGTTGGTGGGGTTGCAGCTAAATTAATTTCACCACAATCTATTGCTATTGCAACTGCAGCTGTTAAAGAAGTAGGTAAAGAATCTGAATTACTAAAAATGACTTTGAGATATAGTATTGGCTTACTAATATTCATCTGTATTTGGACATTCATCTTATCAGTATTATTATAAAATTAAATTTAGTAGTTAAACTTAAAAAACTGATTTCTCATATATCGGGAAATCAGTTTTTTGTATATTATTAATATGCTTTTTAAGGTGTCTTGACGTATATACTGTTAAAAATTTTAAAGCTAATATTAATTAATAATGTACTTTAGCTGAACATTTTCATGAAATCTTTATAAACAGCTTCGGCAGTATAATTTTCTAGCGTATGTCGACCCTCATTGATGATATATTGGAGTTCACTATCATTATGCATCGTTAAATCAATTCGTTTAGCCAATTGAGATGTATCATCATGTTCTACTAAATAACCATTTTTACCATTTTTAATAATAGAATCAGGGCCAGTATTACCAGCAAAGCTAATGACAATGTTATCTTGAGCCATCGCTTCAAGTAAGACCATACCAAAGCCTTCATTTCTTGATGGAACGACAGTAATTTTACTTTGAGCAAGCTTTTGATCAAGTTTAGGTGTTGATGGATAAAGTTCGACAATATCTTGTAAATGATATTGATTTATAAATTGAATTAATGAATCTTTTTCTTGTCCATCGCCATATAAGTGCAATACATAGTTTAAATGTCTCAAATCGTCTTGAATTAATATAATGCTTTCTAATAAAAGATCGAATCCTTTTTCATATTCTAATCTTCCTGCAGCAATAATAATATTTTTCTTTTGAGAAGCAATTCTCTTGTTATCAATGATATTAGGTATAACATAAACAGGTGTTTTTAGTTTTGATTGATAAATATCGCGATCTGCTGAAGTTAAAGTTGTGACTTTATTGATTTCTCGATATGCATTAATGATTTGATTTTGATACTTTGTATCATGTGCATTGAAATTCATATGTTCCATAGCGATAGTTGTAACTTTTTTATTTTGATATTTAGCGATTAAAATATTAAAACTTGCTCTTGTACCTATGAGAACATCCGTAGAAACATGTTTAATAGCTTTTATCATTTTCTTCTCAACATAACTCGAAAATTGATTAAGTCCAGGTTCATACTGTGATAATTGTTTAGGTTTTAAGAACGGTGTATATTTTTTAATACGATTCGCAATAATAGCATTAATATTAGATGGTTTCATACGGTAATCAATTAATACTTTAATATTGATATCTTTATGCAATTTGAAATAGGGTTTGTCGGCACCTCTGAAGACAGAAATAATAGTAACTGGATGACCTTTTTCAGCTAATGCATTAGCAAGTTGTGAAATAGATTTAACCGTTCCGCCCATTGCATAGATGTTATGCATGAAAAATGTGAACGACTTCATTTGAACACCTCTTAATTTTTATGAATTTATATTGATTATATCATGACATAGTTCACAAATGAGTTAAATGAATATGTTAAAATATAAGTATTAACAATAAATGAGATATATCATTTTGATCTATGTGTGATGTTACTAAGAAATTGACATTTTCAAATAGGTGTTTATTTCATTTAAGTATTGATTATATGGTACAATATTAAATGTTTTAAGTGTCATATTTTAGGTAATGTATTGAGTAATTATGACTAGATTACATTAATTATAAATCTAAAATAAAAGTTGTTTAGAATTAATGGAAATCGTTGATTTTATTTTTTACCTATTTAGAAAGCGCTTTAATATAAATCTAGGTCATTTGATAGTTTTATTAATCAACTAAAAAAGGGGGACTGTATTTGTTATGAGTACACAACATAGCAAAACAGATGTCATCTTAATCGGTGGCGGTATCATGAGTGCAACGTTAGGAACATTATTGAAAGAATTATCACCTGATAAAGAAATTAAAATATTTGAAAAGTTGAATCAACCCGGTGAAGAAAGTTCAAATGTTTGGAATAATGCTGGTACAGGGCATTCAGCATTATGTGAGTTGAATTATACTAAAGAAGGTAAAGATGGATCTGTAGATATTACTAAAGCGATTAAAATCAACGAGCAGTTTCAAATTTCTAAACAGTTTTGGGCTTATTTAGTTAGAACAGGACAATTAGAAAATCCAGAAAACTTTATTAAAACAGTACCTCATATGAGCTTCGTTAAAGGTGCGAATAATGTTGATTTCTTAAAAAGACGTGTTGAAAGTCTTCAAAAGAATGTTTTATTTAGTAAAATGGAAATTTCTGAAGATAAAAATAAAATTGCTGAATGGGTACCTCTCATGATGGAAGGTAGAACAGACGAAGAACCAATTGCTATCACTTATGATGAAACTGGTACAGATGTTAACTTTGGAGCTCTAACTAAAAAGTTATTTAGTAATTTACAACAAAAAAATGTAGATATTAATTATAAACATGAAGTTTTAGATGTAACTAAACAAAATGATGGAACTTGGTTAGTTGAGGTTAAAAACTTAGCTAATAATCAAGTTACAACTTATGAAACTGATTTCGTATTTATTGGTGCTGGAGGTGCAAGCCTACCATTACTACAAAAAACTGGAATTAAAGAATCTAAACATATCGGTGGCTTCCCAGTTAGTGGCTTATTCTTAAGATGTAAAAATCCGGATGTTATTAAACGTCATCATGCAAAAGTTTATGGTAAAGCTGAGGTAGGTGCGCCACCTATGTCAGTACCGCATTTAGATACACGATTTGTAAATGGTGAACGTTCATTACTATTTGGACCATTTGCAGGTTTCTCACCAAAATTCTTAAAAACTGGATCATATTTAGATTTAATTAAATCAGTGAAACCTAATAATATCGTTACGATGTTAACTGCAGGTGTTAAAGAATTTGACTTAACAAAATATTTAGTATCACAATTAATGCTTTCTAATGAGGAAAGAATAGATGACTTACGTGTATTCTTACCAAATGCTAAAGATGAAGATTGGGAAGTTATTACTGCAGGACAACGTGTTCAAGTGATTAAAGATACTAAAGATTCAAAAGGTAATTTACAATTTGGTACTGAAGTAATTACATCAGAAGACGGTACGTTAGCTGCTTTACTTGGTGCATCACCAGGTGCATCTACTGCTGTAGATATTATGTTCGATGTACTTCAAAAATGTTATAAAGATGACTTTGACAGTTGGGAATCTGCTATAAAAGAAATGGTTCCTTCATTCGGATTAAAATTAACTGAACATGAAGATGTTTATCATGCTGTTAATAAAGAAATAGTTAAATATTTGAAAGTTAAATAAATAGTTAAAGCGTCTCACTATAAAGTCTAATGGTTACGATAGTGAGATGCTTTTATTTATTTAGAATGCGAGTTTTTAAGTTGTTGGTTATATTTAGTTTTGAGGTAATTGAATCGTAAATGTAGTTCCTTCTTGTTGAGTGCTTGAGACGTAAATTTTACCGTGATGAAGTTTAATAATTGATTCTGTAATTGCCAAACCTAAGCCATTACTATTGTTATCATGGCTAAGTTTATAAAAGCGTTCAAACATTCGTGATTGTTGTGTTTCGGTTATAACATCACCATGATTAGTAACTTGAATTAAAACATGTTGTGATGTTTGCGTTAATGCAATGTTAATAACTGAATCGTGATAAGCATACTTAATGGCGTTGATAATAAGATTATTTATAGCTTGGTGTAATAGTCTTTCATTTCCAAGGAAATAAATAGATTCCAAGTTAGACATTATCATTAATGACTTATTATCTAGTGCGAAATGTTCATGTCGAATAATGTCTTTGATCAATATATTAAGTTGTATATTGTCTGAAAATGTAAGATGTTGTGCATTATCAAGTTCCGATAATAATAACAATTCTCTTGTTAAATCACTAAGTTGAGTTGTAATTTGATTGATTTCTTCTATTTTATTTTGTCGTTTATTTTCATTATCGGTTTGTTCTAAATCCACTAATAATTGTTTAATATGAGTTAGGGGCGTTTTGATCTCGTGAGAAACATTCTGTACAAAGTGTTGTCGCATTTCATCAACTTGCTTTAAAGATTGTCTCATTGTGTTAAAACGATATTGTAATGTGCCGATTTCGTCTTTTCGTGTTTGTTTAATCGGCGTGTTAAAATCTCCATTCATTAATCTTTCTGTACCACGTTTCAATTGTTTTACAGGTCTTACTATAGAATAGGTAGAAGCTATAACTAACGAGATTGAAATTATCAACAATAATGCTAATAGCACTGCTAAAAATATTCTGAATTCGCTAAATGTTTCCCCTATATCAGGACGCATAAATACTGCAATAGCTTGATGATCATTTTTAAATTGAAGACCTACAGTATTATCAGTTTCATTATCAAAGAAACCTGTTATAAAAAGTTTAAAAGGCTTCTCTTTTATCCCATGATAAGTATCGCCGTGTAAAACTTTTTGGATATCATGTTTGGGTAAGCTATCCTTTCTAAAAGGAGCGCCATAAAAGTGTTTGTTACCATGTTGATCAACAGTCATAATTTGATAATTCATATCTCCCAAGTGTTTAAAATATGTATTAATATGTTCAAATGATTGTTTATCTTCAAATTCCTTAGCTTCTTTTAATGTCTTCATAATTTTCGCATCATTAGAGGGTTTTAGATTAAAATGATAATAAATGTTCGTGAAAATAAAACTGATAAACGCACTAAATAAAATGACGACGATTGTATAAACAGCAATTCGAATATATAAAGATTTAAACATTTACTTCCACCTTATATCCTTGTCCACGAACTGTTTTAATTGTGACATTAGAATGTAATTGAGCTAAACGTTGTCGTAAACGCTTAATATGGACATCAACTGTTCTTTCATCACCTTCATAATCAACCCCCCATATTTTTTCAATAAGATGCTCTCTTGTAAGTATTTGCTTCTTATTGGTGGCTAATAGAAAAAGAAGTTGAAATTCCTTATTCGGTAACATCATCGTTTTATCGTTTACTATAACTTCCATATACGCTTGTTGGAGTGTTAAATCACCTATTACTAATTGTTCTTCTGCATGTATATCATATCTACGTAAAACAGCTTTAATACGAAATATGAGTTCTTTGACTTCAAATGGCTTTGTTAAGTAGTCATCCGTACCACTTAGAAATGCTCGTTCTTTATCACTTAGTGCATCTCTTGCAGTCAACATAATGACAGGTAACTCAAAATCTTCTTTGATAATTTGACATAATTCAAACCCGTCCATACCTTCCATCATAATATCGACAATAGCAATATCTATTTGATTACGATTTAAACATTCAAGTGCATCCTTAGCATTCATATGAGTATAAGTTTGAAAGTGTTCTTTTTCTAAATGTGTCGAGACATAATTTAATATTTTCAAATCATCATCGACGATAAGACAGCGATTCATATACACACTCCTATCTTTTTTACTTAATTATACTATGAGCAAAATTTATAAAACAATGTATGAAATTGTTCATATTCAGTTCATAAAAAGTAATTAATATACAACTAGTGAAAATATCGAATAGGAGTGAATATGAATGAAATTAGCATGGAATGAAATAAAATTTTATAAGCTAAGATATATATTGATTATGCTAATTATTGTCTTATTAAGTATGATGGTGTTATTTATTAGTGGTTTAGCACAAGGGCTTGGCAGAGAAAATGTTTCATTATTTAGTCAGCTTAAATCAAAACATTATATTATCCAAGATATGAAAGCACCTCAAATTGAAAAATCTCAATTAACGAAAAAACAACAATCTAAGGTTGAAAATATCATTAACACTAAACCCTTGAAAATGAAACAACAAACTTTAAATGTTAAAGGAGAAAATAATGAAGATGTATTAGCAATCGATTCTTCATTACAACATAAGTTTAAATTGGCAAAGGGCCATTATCCGAAAAACGATAATCAAATTGTTGTGAATGAAAAATTAACAGGAAAAGGGATAAATATTGGAGATCAAGTCCAATTTAAAAATCAAGAAAAAGCGTATAAAGTAACAGGATTTCTTAAAGATGCGATGTATTCACATAGTTCAATCGTAATGATGAATCAACAAGGATTCAGTGATATTAAAGGACAGTATGCTACATTTTATCCAATCAATAAACTATCGAAGCATGAACAACAACAGCTAAAGGATATTACAGGTATCCAAGTTACAGATGAAAATGAATTAAAAGATAATATTGCTAGTTATAAAGCTGAACAAGCACCACTAAACATGATGATAGTGAGTTTATTCGTTATTTCTGCTATTGTTCTTAGTGCCTTCTTTTATGTCATGACAATCCAAAAAGTATCAGAAATAGGTATTTTAAAAGCGATTGGTATAAAGACAAGACACTTGCTTAAATCCTTAACCTCACAAATTTTAATGATTACATTATTATCAGTTTTAATATCAGTCGCTATGATTATAAGTGTTTCGTTCATAATACCAGTAACAATGCCATTTCATTTAGCCTACGCTAATTACATTTTAGTGATTGTCATTTTCATTCTCGTAGCATGCATAGGCTCATTACTATCATTTATTAAAGTCGTTAAAATCGATCCATTAGATGCTATTGGAGGTGGAGAATAGTGACATTGCAAGTTAAACAATTAATTAAAACGTTTGGAGAAGGTAGTACTAAGACAGAAGTATTAAAGGGTATCGATTTAACAATAGAGCCTGGTGAATTTGTAATTCTTTCAGGTGCATCAGGTTCGGGTAAATCAACATTGTTATCTATATTAGGAGGTCTACTTTCTCCTACTGATGGGGATATAAACTATGAACAACAACCTTTATTTTCATCGTCTAAACAAAATAGTGAACGTCGATTATCAGAGATAGGCTTTATCTTCCAATCTTCTCACTTAGTACCTTATTTAAGCGTCATTGATCAATTGATAATTGTAGGACGTGAAGCAGGAATGTCTAAAAAAATAGCATATCGTCGTGCAGAAAAATTATTAAGTGATATAGGATTGTATGAAAGAATGAATGCTTACCCCCATATGTTATCAGGTGGTGAAAAACAAAGAGTAGCTATTATGAGAGCGCTAATGAATAATCCTAAAGTATTATTAGCTGATGAACCCACAGCAAGTTTAGATGCTAAAAGAGCATTATCTGTTGTAAAAATGATTAAAAAAGAAATTTCAAACAATCAAATGTGTGGGATTATGGTGACACATGATCAGCGATTGTTTGAATATGCAGATAAAGTTATTTACTTAGAAGATGGACTAATTAAAAATTAATATAAAAATAGAGGCAGTAATACATTCGTATAGAATGTACAATGTCTCTTTTATTTAATCCATAAAATGATAATACTTAACCAAAAGGTTAGTGCAAAGTATATGGTTAGTAAAAGACGATACTGGTACATTACACCTAAAAAGTCTCTGATTAACGCAATATGGAAAAAATGGTATGGTGTATGACTGCCAATACCATAGGCATGAATATCATGATTTTTAGCCAATTTAAGTGCTCTTAAAATATGAAATTGACTAGTTACACATAGTATTTTGGGTTTAATATTGAAATATTTTCTAATTATTTCTTTCGAATATATAAAGTTAGTATTTGTATTTGTTGATTGTTGTTCCAATAATATATGTTCTTTTGGGACACCGCGATGAATTAAATAGCGTTGCATAGCTAAAGCTTCAGTAATAGGTTCATCTGGACCTTGACCACCAGAAACTAAAATCATAGGAGAATTATGGAACTGTCGGTAAATATCATATGTTCGATCTAAACGCTCTTTAAGCATAGGTGTAACTTCTTCAGTAAAAATACCTGCCCCTAAAATAATGATTAAATCGATTGGTTTTTGAAAATGAGTTGAACCATATGCAGAAGACCAAAAGACATAACAAAAGAAAGCGAATAAAGTAGACAAACCAATGAAACTAAGCCATAGTATAATGCCATTCAATATTGGAATAGGACAAGTACTAATGTAGAAACAAGCAATTATAAATAGGATTAACCGAACTCCACTTAAAGTCATTTGCTTAATAAAACGACGCCCTTGTTTATTACGAAAGATAGAGGCATGCTTTAATATGATATACATAAATATCATTATTATTATTGCTATTAGTTCATAAGGTATTGAATAACTAATCAGATGGTAAATTAGAGTTATAAAACCTAATATAATAGTAGAAATAAATCCAGTTATACTTAAAGTTATAAATTGGTTAAAAAATAAAGAAAACAATATTATTAAAATTAATAAAGTGAAAAGCAATGGAATCATGAAAGGGCCACCTCTATCATATATGTATATATAAATGTAGTTGATAAGAGTTAAATAAGCAACTTAAAAGATATTGAGTTAAAACTGTTTTTAAGGTTTCATTTTATAATTTTTCTTGATATCATTTATAAGATGAAAAATAAATATTTTATATAAATCTACGCGTGTTTGAGGAGATACATATGACTAGACAATTAGAAGATCATATTGCATTTTTAGAAACATTTATCAATAATGTAAATACTTTAACGGCTAAATTATTGAAAGATTTGCAAAATGAATATGGCATTTCTTTAGAACAATCTAATGTATTAACGATGCTTAGTAACGAATCTATGACTATTAGTCAAATTACGGAGAAGCAAGGCGTTAATAAAGCGGCAGTGAGTACAAGAATTAGTAAATTGCTAGATGCAGGTTTAGTTATTTTAGAAAAACCTAACGCTAATATAGATCAACGACTCAAATTTATTACGTTATCTGATAACGGAAAATCATATATAAAAGAGCGTAAAGCTTTGCTTAATAGTATTGCTCATGACTTTACAAATGATTTTTCTGCGGAAGATTTAGAACAAGTAAGACATGTTTTAGATATTATTAATCATAGAATGACGAATTATAGTTCTAAACTATCTTAAAAATTATTAAATAAAGACTATACACAATAGAAGAGTTAGGAATATAATTTGTATATACATTGGACATAAGACTAAATACGTATGTTACTGTTATTCATTTAGTCATATAATGAAAATATCTGAAAAAATAAAGATTTATAAATTTTAAATATTAAAAAATGATGCATAAGTAATAACCCCCCTTGATATAAATATAGTGATATAACTATTTATAAATGGTAGTAAGTTTGGAAAGTGAATAGAGGTGATACGATGAAACAGTGCCCTCAGTGTGGCGTCTCTGTTGAAAATGATGAGCACACTTGTCATAATTGCGGCCAGTCATTAAAAAAAGAAATAAATCAGAAAAGTAGTAAAAATAACAATATTAAACGAAAAGATAGAACTAACAAATCAACTAATCAATCATCGAATATTAAAATCAGAAAAGTTGTGCCAGTGGCAATTATATTTTTTATTATCATACTATTAGTTATTTTATTTTTCCTTCTAAGAAATTATAATTCACCCAATGCTCAAGCTAAAATTTTAGTGAATGCAATTGATAACGACGATAATCAAAAGGTAGCAACCTTACTTGGTACGAAAGACAAAAAGGTCGATCCTGATGAAGCGGCTGCGTACATCAAATATATTAAAAAAGAAGTGGGCATGAAGCATTTCGTTAGAGATGTTAGAAATACGGTTGATAAATTAAACAAAAGCGATTCAAGTGTTGCATCGTATATCCAAACTAAAGATGGGCAAGATATTTTACGTGTAAGTAAAAACGGAAGACGATATTTTATTTTTGATAATATGAGTTTTAATGCACCTACAAAACAACCTATCGTTAAACCTAAAGTGGATACTAAATATGAATTTAAATCAGGTGGTAAACGTAAAACAGTCATTGCAGATGCAAATAAAACAACACCATTAGGTTATTTTATTCCTGGTAATTATCACATAGACGCAACTAAAGAAACAAAAAATGGCGTATTCACAGGTACACTTGATTTTAATTTCAAGAATAGTAATAGTGAAACTGTAGATGTTAACGAAAACTTTGAAGAAGCGCATTTAAATATCAAATTAAAAGGTGCAACGAAACTGACAAGTAAATCGAAAAAAGTAATCATTAATGATCGTACAATGTCATATTCAAATTCTAAAGAATTCGGTCCTTATCCTAAAAATAAAGATATAACAATTTCAGCTCAAGGTAAGGCGAAAGGTAAAACATTTGAATCTGAAACTAAGACAATTAAAGCGTCTAACTTAAAAGATAATACGTCAGTTACTTTAGATTTTGATAGTGATGAAATAAGTAAATATGTGACTAAAAAAGAAAAAGAAGAAAATAGTTTGAAGAACAAACTCACACAATTCTTTAGTGGTTATTCTATGGCTTTAACTTCAGCCAAAAATCAAAGTAACTTTGATTTAATATCAAGTTATTTTAAAAAGAATTCTTCAATGTATGACAAAATGAAAAATAGTATTAGTAATCAACAACTTGTATCATTACAATCACCACAAGTATTGAGTGCTAGCAAAAGTGGAGATAAAATATTAACAACTGTACAACATATCGATGAAAATGGTCAGTATGTTAATAAAGAGTATGAGTTAGAGCAAGCTTCTAGTGGGAATGACTTTAACTTAATTAAAGAAACAGATTAGAGAAATAGACGTAGTACAATGAAGTTCATTTACATTTATGGACATTGTCCTACGTCTCATTTTTTTAATTATCAAAATCTCATATGTTAAATATTTCTATATCATATAATATTAGAACTTTTATTATTAAAAATAAAAACAAGGTGGTTTCAAAAAATGAATAGTAAAGTACGAGCAAAATCACAATCTCTTATATTTGTAATCATCTTAGGAGCACTTACTGCAATAGGCGCATTATCTATAGATATGTTTTTACCTGGGTTGCCAGATATACAAAATGACTTTCATACAACAACTTCAAATGCTCAATTAACATTATCTCTATTTATGATTGGTTTAGCATTAGGTAATTTATTTGCTGGACCAATATCAGATTCTATTGGTAGAAGGAAACCGTTATGGATATCAATGCTTATTTATACTATTGCAAGTTTAGGTATTGTCTTCGTTACGAATATACAAGTGATGATAGCTTTGCGTTTTATACAAGGAATTACTGGTGGGGCGGCATCTGTTATTTCGAGAGCGATTGCTAGTGATATGTATAAAGGTAAAGAATTAACTAAATTTTTATCTTTACTAATGTTAGTTAATGGTGTTGCACCAGTTATAGCGCCTGCTATTGGTGGCGTTATACTAAGCTTTGCGGTATGGAGAATGGTATTTATTATTTTAACTGTATTTGGTGTATTAATGGTTATTGGTACATTAACGAAGGTGCCAGAGTCTTTACAAGAAGATGAAAAAGATAGTAATGGTATTAGAGAAATGTTTAAAAACTTTAAGCATTTATTATTTACACCTAAGTTTGTACTACCGATGGCAATTCAAGGTTTTTCTTTTATTATGTTATTTACCTATATTTCAGCTTCTCCATTTATAGTTCAAAAAATCTATCACATGTCAGCTTTACAATTCAGTATTATGTTTGCCGGTATAGGTATTACATTAATTATTTCAAGTCAGTTAGTAGGCTTTCTTGTAGACTATGTGGATAGACAACGCTTATTAAAAATAGTGACCTTTATTCAAATATTTGGTGTAGTTTTAGTTATCTTTACTTTGTTAAATCATATGAGTTTTTGGATTTTAGTGATTGGATTTATTATATTAGTTTCTCCTGTAACAGCAGTGGCAAGTTTAGGTTTTTCAATTGCTATGGATGAAAGTACACGAGGTAGAGGTAGTGCATCTAGTTTATTAGGATTAGTACAATTCCTATTAGGTGGCGTAATGTCTTCATTGGTTAATGTTATGGGCGAGCATAATGTAATGCCCTATGTAACGATTATTAGTTCAACGGCTATTATTTTAATTATATTACAATTACTTAATTCAAAAATACATCGTAACAATTAAACAACCAAAGTGATTAATACAATCACTTTGGTTGTTTTTCATCATTTACCAAATATAATTATCGCTGTAGTTTAACTGTGTTTGCTAGTAAATTTTCAGCAATTTCTTCTGGTGATTCTTGGCAGCCATTACGTAGCCAATAAAATATAACACCCACTTCACCACCAATTGAGTAAGTGATAAATAAAGACTTATTACGAATTGAATTTGGATAATCATTAATAACATGTTCATATGTTTTTTTTGTAGCTTGAAAATAATCAAACGCTAATCCTTTATTTGGATAAGTAATGAAAATAGCACGATAAAACGATTCTTTTCGTTTTATATATTTAGCTACAATTAAGAAAAATTTATATAATTTGCTTGTATCTACTCTTACACTTTCAAAATTATTATATAAAGCTGTAAGTAATTTAGTATATTTAGAGAGATGATAGTTTTGGATTTTTTCTAGTAAATCATATTTATCTTTATAATTATCATAAAAAGTAGATCTATTAACACCACTGTAAGCACATATCATTTTAATAGTAATATCTTCAAAAGGGTACTCATCTAATAGATCAATCATACTTTGTATAATTTTATATTTTGCTTTTCTTTTCATTAGTATTCACCTTTGTTCATATAACCGACACATTTTTTTAAAGTGTCGGTGTTTTTTTAATGTCTATGTAACTATAATAGATAAAGTGAATTTTAAAAGCAAATAGGAGGAAGTATATATGAAGAAAATGGTATTAATTAATATCATTACTATCATAGTATTAATTGTTATTGGAGTATTAGGCTTTTACTTCTGGAACAATGCAACAAGCTATGTTAGTACTGATAACGCCAAAATAGACGGCGATCAAATGAAAATAGCAAGCCCAACTGCAGGTGAAATCAAATCATTTGATGCAAAACAAGGTGACAAACTTAAAAAAGGTGACAAAGTAGCTGAAGTAGTTGGACAAGGTCAAGATGGTCAATCTAAAAAAATGAGCATCAAAATGCCTAAAGATGGCACAATCGTAAAAACAGATGGTATGGAAGGTTCAATGGCTCAAGCTGGGAACCCAATCGCTTATGCGTATAATTTAGATGATTTATATGTTACTGCCAACGTTGATGAAAAAGATGTTGCTGATATTGAAAAAGGAAATGACGTAGATATTGATATCGACGGTCAAAAAGCAACTGTAAGTGGTAAAGTAGAACAAATTGGTGATGCTACAGCAAATAGCTTCTCATTAATGCCTTCATCAAATAGTGATGGTAATTACACTAAAGTATCACAAGTTGTACCAGTTAAAATTTCTCTAGATTCTGAACCATCTAAAAATGTTGTTCCAGGTATGAACGCTGAAGTCAAAATTCATAAAAATTAAGGGGGTCATTAAATGACAGCGACCTTCATTATTGTTTATATTATAATCGCGCTCATACTTCTTGGTTTAATTAATTTCTTTATTTCTAAAAGTAAGAAAAAGTCTAAAAACCAAAAAGTGGAACAACGCTCAACAAAAGGTTCTGAGAGTCAATCATATCAATCTAAATTTAAAGCAAGTGATTTAGACAAACAATCTGAGTCACGTACAACATCTCCTAATGATTTTGGTTCAACTTCAAATCATATAGAAGACGATAAAAGAAAACATCATTTCGAATCAATGAATGAATCTGAAAATGACAACAACAATGCACATGACCAAGAGAAACTACGTCGTTCAGACGATTCTTCTCGTAACAATATTGATAGAGAAGAAACAGAAGATGTAGACGAAGAAGTGCATAATCCAATTAACCCTGACTCAAAAGAGGGCAGAGTTAATGAAAAAATCAAGAGACAACATAGTGATTTTATCTTTGGTAATGGTATCACTAGAGGTAAAATTTTAGCAGCAATGTTATTTGGGATGTTTATTGCTATTTTAAACCAAACTCTATTAAACGTTGCGCTACCTAAAATTAATACTGAATTTAATATCTCTGCATCAACTGGACAATGGTTAATGACAGGATTTATGTTAGTAAATGGTATTTTAATACCGATAAGTGCTTTTCTATTCAATAAATATTCTTATAGAAAGTTATTTCTTATAGGTCTTGTACTATTTACTATAGGATCATTGATTTGTGCTATTTCAATGAATTTCCCTATTATGATGGTAGGACGTGTATTACAAGCTATTGGTGCTGGTATTTTAATGCCTTTAGGTTCTAACGTTATTGTTACAATCTTCCCACCAGAAAAACGTGGTACGGCAATGGGTATTATGGGTGTGGCTATGATATTAGCTCCAGCTATTGGCCCAACGTTATCAGGTTATATTGTTCAAAATTATCATTGGAATATAATGTTCTATGGTATGTTCTTTATAGGATTAGTAGCTATCATAGTAGGTTATTTCTGGTTTAGACTTTATCAAAGAACCACAAACCCTAAAGCCGATGTACCAGGAATTATTTACAGTACTATTGGTTTCGGTGCTTTATTATACGGTTTCTCTGAAGCTGGTAATAAAGGTTGGGGTTCAACTGAAATCGTTACGATGTTTGTGATTGGTGTTATATTCATTATCTTATTCGTTATTAGAGAATTAAGAATGAAAGCACCAATGTTAAACTTAACAGTATTGAAATACCCAACATATACTTTAACAACAGTTATTAATATGATTGTTATGATGAGTTTATATGGTGGTATGATTTTATTACCTATTTACTTACAGAATTTACGTGGATTCTCTGCGTTAGATTCAGGCCTATTAATGCTTCCGGGTGCATTAGTAATGGGTGTACTTGGTCCTGTTGCAGGTAAGTTATTAGATACTATTGGTATTAAACCATTAGCTATTTTTGGTATTGCTATAATGACTTATGCAACTTGGGAATTAACTAAGTTAAATATGGACACACCATATTTCTCAATCATGGGTATTTATGTGTTGCGTTCATTTGGTATGGCATTTATTATGATGCCTATCATGACTGCAGGCTTGAACGCTTTACCAGGTCGATTAATTTCTCATGGTAATGCATTTGTAAATACTATGAGACAATTAGCAGGTTCTATTGGTACTGCGATTCTTGTTACAGTAATGACAACACAAACAACTAATCATGTTGCCGCATTTGGCACAGAATTAGATAAAACAAATCCAGTTGTTCAAGATCATATGCGTGAATTGGCTCAACAATATGGTGGAGAACAAGGTGCAATGAAAGTATTATTACAATTTATAAATAAATTGGCTTCTGTTGAAGGTATAAACGATGCATTCGTTATTGCAACTATGATAAGTTTATTAGCACTTATTTTAAGTTTCTTCTTACAAAGTAAGAAGAAAGCTGATGCATCAGCTGCAAAATCAAGAGCAGAAGATTAATTGTTGATAGACATTAAATAAAGTTTAATTAAAAAAATTGTGTTGTGGGGGCATGATTTTTAAGGGATCGGTATCAATTTTGATATCGATCCCTTTTTTTAGTGGCTCTTACGAATGAAATGAGTTAGAGCCACTTATGCATTAGCGAAGCTAAGGCGAACCGAAGAGAACGAATGAAATGAGTTAGAGCCACTTATGCATTAGCGAAGCTAAGGCGAACCGAAGAGAACGAATGAAATGAGTTAGAGCCACTTATGCATTAGCGAAGCTAAGGCGAACCGAAGAGAACGAATGAAATGAGTTAGAGCCACTTATGGGAGTAGAACAGAAATGTGAAGTACTACTCCTAATTTTATTAGGTTAGTAGTACTTACATCTTAGTTTTGACTAAGATGTTCTTTATCGTCGTTCCACCCCGGCAAGTATGGCTAGACTTGAAGGAAGTATGAAATACGCACGTTCAAGATAGACATCTACTGCCAATATATGAACGAAGTTCAGAATGGTTTAAGGCGAACCGAAAAGAACGAATGAAAAGAGTAAAAGCCACTAAAGAATAAATAAAACACAAAAAGCGTGTTGAAAGACATCTTTATCAAGATCATCTTTCGACACGCTTTTAATTATTAAAAGATATATTATTTAATACGGATTTTTCTGTTTCTAAAGAATAGACTAATAATTAGTAATCCAATGCTACAAGCTAATAAAATAAGCGCGTTGTGAATAGCATCGGCTTCTACCACTACCTGATCTGGTGAGACAGTTAAGTAATATTGTTTAAGTGAATCAGAAATTTTCTCAGCTAATGTATGAATAATATAGCTAAAGTACATTGTTATCACTAGCATAATGGCAAGAAACAACATATTTACAACCTTTAAAGCACTACGATTAAAAATAATTGTTAAAATCGATAAAATTAAACTAAGAATACATAATGCGAAAAAGGCGTAAAAGACAATCAATAATCGGTCAATTGATTGTTGTAATTGATCAATATTACCTAAATTGATATTAATATTTCCAATTTGTGTAACAGTATCTTGGAAATTTTTAAGTTGATGAAAATCAATAGTTTGTTTGGCAAATACAATATTGAATATGGGTTGTTTATACATGCTATAACCTGTAATTGCAGTCAACACAAGCACAATTAATTGAATAATCATACTTACCCATGAACGCTTTTTCTTGCCATATTGTTTACCTCGATGCAAACCTTGCGTTTGAAATGCATCGTCAAAGTTTTCCAATCTGCTTTGTTGATTAGACATGCAGGTGCCTCCCTTGAAATAGTCATATCTTTCTTTATCATTTCTAGTCTGATTTTGTTATAATAATGATTATTCAAAGACAGTAAAAAATTAGACAATTTATAAAATGAAATTCATGACTAAATTAAAATATACTTTAAATTATATCCCTTTTTATGTTGCGAATGTAGGTTTTTAATCAAATTGTTTTTTAATTTTAAAAATTGATAAGAGGTAGGTTTAGTTATTTATGAAGAATCGTTTAATGAACAGAGTGGTAAACAAATATATTCTACACAATCGTTCAATATTTTTCGATAATGATGAAGCAGTGGATAAATTTTTCGAAAAAAGACAAATTGAAAATGAGAAAAAACATAAGCAACCATCTACACTGAATGTGAAAGCCAATTTAGATAAACTTATGCTAGGAGATATGCAAGTTTTTAGATTTAATTTTAGACATGAATCCAAAAGAAAAATTTTGTATATTCATGGTGGATATAATACATTACAACCATCACCATTTCATTGGAGATTCTTAGATAAATTGACATTATCAACGTTACATGAAGTTGTATTTCCTATTTATCCTAAAGCACCTGATTATCATATCAATGATACACAAAAAGCTGTTAAAGATGTTTATGATCAATTAGTATCTGAAGTGGGTGCAGAACATATTATTGTCATGGGAGATGGCTCTGGTGGTGGATTAGCATTAAACTTAGTGCAAAGCTTGATCGAACAAAATGAACAAGTACCACGTCAATTATATTTAATTTCACCATTATTAGATGCAACATTATCAAACAAAGATATAACTGATGACCTATTAGACAAAGATATATTAGTGAGCAGATTTGGTGTGAATGAAATTATGAAACGTTGGGCAGATGAATTGCCACTTACCAATTCACGTGTATCACCAATATATGGCAAGATTGAAGGATTACCACCAGTGTTTATGTTTGGTGGAGGTAGAGAAATTATTAATCCAGATATGCATTTATTTAAGGATACATTGGAATCAGTTGGACAAGATATTGAATTTTATGAATATCCAAGAATGGTTCATGATTTTCCACTTTATCCGATTCGTGAATCACATAAAGTTGTTAAACAAATTACCAAAGCTTTAAATAAATAGCATGTATAAATAAAGAAAAGGGCGTTTAGCAGTTGATATTTAGCTAAACGTCCTTTTTATATTATTCCATAATAGAATTAATATGTTTAATAATAAAGTTTTGTCCTTTTGAAAAATATAAGTCAGCAATTGTGTCCTCAAAATGACTTGGTATGTCGGTTAAATTACTAAATGAAAAGACTTTTTCAATATTATCATTTCGTACACGATTCGCAAGTTGGTTATAGTGTTCGAGAAATTGATTGTCATCATCATATTTTTCAAGAAGTTGATTTATTTCATCAATAGCTTGTTTTTGACCTTGAGTGTAACTCATTCGTGTTGCACGTTTAAATAATTTTGAACCTGGACCATTTATCGTTAAAGCTTTTTGTTCGTTTAAGTCACTAAGCGCATATTTAACATCATCGAATAAATCTAATAATTCACTTTGTACTGTATGGCGAATAGAATCATTCATTATTTATCCTCCTTATGAGGGATACCAATTCGATGGCCTAGTTGGTCTGGCCATTCAATTGTTTGCTGTTGTTGGTCAGCATAGTGTTGCATTTGTTTGTAATAGTCTTCTGGAAAGGCAGCTGAGCGTCGTTGTTTTTGATCAATGCCCATCATCATTACTTCATTTGTAGCTGCAACATTACCATTATTACGGACCATTCTTAAGAAAAAGTGAACACGTTTGTAATCATAATCATAAATATATAACTCAACATCATAATGCTCATTTAATGTTAATTCAGATAAAAATGTAGTGTGTTCTTCAATTGTAAATGTAGTGTATTTATATTGTTCACGTTCTTCTAATGATAAACCATGACTATAATTAAAATCATCAATCACATCACTAAAAATGATATTATAGTATGCATCATGCATATGATTATTATGATCGATAAAATCTTCAGTCACCGTTTTACTTACCTTAAATGTTTGAGACATGACAACTACTCCTTTTTTGTGTGCTTGCTAATTATTTTACTAAATTAAATTAAGACATACACGTAATTCAATTCATGATAAAATAATGAAGAACTGCTTAACAGGGGGTAAATGGAGATGACAATGACTATTCGATACCAAACATCTACCGAACCTTTAAAAAGGGTGAATCGGATTGAAGATATTCCTAGTGAAGCAACAATTGTTTGGTACGATTTTGAGGACGCAACACCACAAGAAAATGAATTTTTAAGAAATCATTTTAACTTTAATGATTTAGAAATAGATGATGCCATTAATGGTATTCCTCGAGCAAAATATAAATCGTATGATGATTATCAATATTTAGTTCTTCATAGTATATTAGTACGCAATTATTCTGCAATAGCGTTAAATGTATTTTTAGGGGATAAATTATTAGTCACATACCATCATCAAAGTTTTGAATCGCTTAAAAGAGTGGCTAAAGTAAATGAACAACACCATGATCCAGAACTAGATTGTGCAGATATTGTTATTCTTATATTAGATAGTATGGTAGATAAATACTTTAATTTTGTTTACGATATTGAAGATAAGGTATATACATTTGAGGATAGACATGTTGATGATCGCTTTAGTAAAGATGTAATGGACAACGTATTTAAATTACGTTCTGACTTAATTAAAATCAAACGTGTTTTATTTCCAATGCAAGAGTTAGTTGATACGATTAAAACTGAAGGTAATTTAATTAAAGATAATAAGCATTCAATGTATATACAACATATAGATGACCACTTAATTAAACAAAGTAACGTCATTAAGACTTCTCAAGAAATGACGAATGAAATTAGAGAAAACTATGAATCTTATACATCATTTAGAATGAATAATATTATGCAAATTTTAACATTAGTTTCAGTTATATTTTCTCCACTTACCTTTATTGCAGGTATATACGGAATGAACTTTGAATATATGCCTGAACTTAAATGGCATTATAGCTATTTTGTTTGCTTAATTATTATGTTAATCATCACTATTGTGTTAATAATTTTCTTCAAAAAAAAGAAATGGTTTTAAATTGTGCATTTTAAAATTAGATTGAGTTGGAAAGGGCGGTATAGTAATGAGTGATTTTCAAAGAGAGCAGAGAAAAAATGAACATGTTGAAATCGCGATGGCACAGCAAGATGCTGCATTGTCAGATTTTGACAAAGTAAGGTTTGTACATCATTCAATTCCTAATATAGATGTAGATGATGTTGATTTAACTACACGTACATCACATTTTGACTTGAAATATCCCGTTTATATCAATGCAATGACGGGTGGTAGTGAATGGACTAAACAAATTAATGAGAAACTTGCGATTGTTGCAAGAGAAACAGGATTAGCAATGGCGGTTGGTTCAACACATGCTGCTTTACGAAATCCTAAAATGGCAGAGTCATTCACTATTGTAAGAGAAACTAATCCAGATGGTATTATATTCAGTAATGTGGGTGCTGATGTGCCTGTAGATAAAGCCGTAAAAGCCGTTGAATTATTAGATGCGCAAGCATTACAAATACATGTTAATTCACCACAAGAGCTAGTTATGCCAGAAGGTAATCGTGAATTTGCCAATTGGATGGAAAACATCGAAGCTATTGTTAAAGCAGTAGATGTTCCAGTGATTGTAAAAGAAGTAGGATTTGGTATGAGTAAAGAAACGTACAAATCACTGCTTAACGTTGGAGTAGCTTATGTTGACGTAAGTGGGCGTGGTGGTACAAACTTTGTTGATATTGAAAATGAGAGACGTTCAAATAAAGATATGGATTATTTATCAAATTGGGGACAATCAACAGTTGAATCTCTATTAGAAAGTACCGATTATCAAGATAAACTTAATGTCTTTGCAAGTGGTGGTTTACGTACACCATTAGACGCAGTGAAATGCTTAGCATTAGGTGCTAAAGCAGTTGGAATGTCACGACCATTTTTAAATCAAGTTGAGCAATCAGGTATTACGCAAACGATTGAATATGTAGAGTCATTTTTAGATCATATGAAGAAAATAATGACTATGTTAGACGCTAAAAATATTGATGAATTAACTCATAAAGATATGATATTCAGCCAAGATTTATTATCGTGGATAGACCAAAGAGGTTTAGATATTCATAAAGGATAATTGGCCTAACTATAGTTGCCAAAATAAATTCAAAAATAAAACAGTACACATGAGAAACTGTCAGGACATAAGCAAAAGCACTTTATGTCTTAGTTCCATCATGTGTACTGTTTTTTTATTATTGGAAAAATTGTATAAAGCCCATAACAATAGTCACGCCTATTAAGTCGATTAAGAATGCACCGACAATAGGAACAACTAAATAAGCTTTGGGTGAGTTACCGTATTTTTTTGTAATGACATCTAAATTAGCCATTGCATTAGGTGTTGCACCTAACCCATGACCAATAAAGCCACCAACCATTACTGCAGCATCATAGTCTTTGCCTAAGCCTCTGAATAAAATGAAGATAGAGAACAAGATCATGAATACAACTTGCACAAGAACTATGATAATTAATGGTAATGCTAATGAGTAGATTTCAGTTAATTGAATACTCATTAACGCGAGAGATAGGAAGATACCTAATGAGATATCACCGATTTCTTCGTTAATTTTTAAATCAACAATGTTAAAGCCAAATGCTTCAGAAATGTTACGCACAAAAACAGCGACGAACATTGAGCCTACATACATTGGTATATTAACATTTGTTAAATCAGTAAACGTATTTCCTATGTATGTACCGAGTGCCATACAGAATACAAGAATTGTAAACTGTATAAAGAAAATTTGTGTTGGTTTATATTTTTCGTGAAGTGCTTGATTATATTCAACTTCACCATAGTTTTTAAATGAATCATCACTATGTTCAGGTTTGAGGTTATAACGTTTGATTAAAAATTTAACTACAGGTCCGCCAATCAAACCGCCAAATACTAAACCTAATGTTGCGGCAGCAAGAGCAGCAGTTACAGCGGAATCAATGCCCATATCTTGAATTGTTTTACCATAGGCAGCGGCATTACCGTGACCACCTTCCATTGACATAGACCCTGCTGTTAAACCTAATAATGGTTTGATATTTAATACTTTAGCTAAGGAAACACCAATGACGTTTTGACAGAAAGCCATAATACCACAAAACATAAAGTATAATAACATGACCTTTCCACCAACTTTAAATAATTTCAATGATGCTCCTAATCCAATTGTTGTGAAAAAGGCTAACATAAAGAAATTTTGTATAAATGATGAGTCTAATTTAATTTTAACTATATTAAAGGAATCTAAAATCGCAACTAAAATTGCAAAAATTAAGCCACCAATCACTGGTGCTGGAATACAAATTCTTCTTAAAAACGAGACATGGTTTATGATTGTTTGACCAATCAGATATAAAATACATGCTAAACATAATGTGGTAATAGCATCTAATTCTAACATTTTAACTCCCCCTTAGAAGTTACCCCAAAACCTATGTTTAAGTGTTATTCAATTAAAATATGTAAGCGTTATAAAAAGCCACTATACCTAGTATACACGTATAAATCCATTAAATCTAGTTTTAGAATAAATATTATTTGTATTTATACATAAAAGTATTAATTTTCAATAGATATTATCAGAAATAATATTAAAATTATTAAAAAAGAATATCCTATGTTGAGGATTTATTATTTAGTACCTTGCAATGTACAGTAGTGAGTGCTATATTATAGATAATCACTACTGTGTAATGTTTAGTACCTAAAATGAAATATGGAGGAATGCCTATGAATACGCAATTTAAGAAGGGTGCGTTAGAACTAATTGTCTTGTTCATTATCAAAAGAGAAGATCAATATGGTTATTCATTAGTTCAAAATATCTCACGTTATATGACAATTGCTGAAGGAACTGTATATCCATTATTACGAAGATTAGTTAAAAACGGTGAACTATCTACGTATTATCAGCCATCAACAGAAGGTCCAGCGAGAAAATATTATCGTCTTACAGAACAGGGCCAAGGAAGATTGGCGACGTTAAAAGAGGAATGGCAGTTGTTTTCTAATGCTGTAAATACGTTTATTGAGGAGAGTGAATCAAATGAATAAAGAAAGATATTTAAAGCAATTGGTCGCTAATTTAAAGCATATGGATAATATTGACAAGCAAGATATTTATAACGAATATGAAACTCATTTTATAAGTGGTAAAAATGAAGGGAAATCTGAAGAAGATATAGCTAAACAATTAGGAGATCCTAAAATGATTGCTAAAGAATTGAACGCCACTATGGCTATCGAAAAGGTAGATGAGAAGTCTAATTTAAAAAGTATATTTAAAGCTATATTAGCAGTGATGGGATTAGGACTTTTTAATTTCTTTATTGTATTAGTACCAGCATTCTTCATTTTAATGATTTTTTTCACATTAATTGTTTTTACATTAATACTTTTCAGTGCACCTATATTTTTAATTATCAAATTTGCAACTGAAGGCTCAAATTCAATTATTTTATATGATGTTTATATGGCGGGATTAATGTTTGGTGTTAGTTTAATGTTATTAGCAATTACTATTCTTCTCATTAAATGGTTCTTAAAATTAACAGTAATGTATCTTAAATGGAATGTCTCATTCGTGAAAGGAAGTGTTCATCCATGAGAAAGTTAATCATCACACTTTTTATAATTGGTTTAATATTGAGCATTGGTTTTGGTATAGGTCTTATTTCTCAAGGTAAGAAGTTATCTTCAGCACATCATGAAACGCAATTAAATAAAGAATATAAAGACAATATAAAATCTATTCAATTGGATGTTGAGAATAGTGATGTTGAAATAAAGCATGGTAAGACATTTTCGATAAAATCAATTGGTAGTTCAGACGCTAAAGTAGATAGTAAAGTCGAAAAAGGAACATGGCATATTAATGACCAACATAATCAATCTAATATCAATTTTAGAATAGGCACTATGTTCACTAATAAAATTATTATTACCTTACCAAAAGAAATGAATGAACTAACAATAAAAGATGACGCGGGGGATATCAAAGTTGATAATGTTGTTAGTAAGAAAACGCATATCAATGTTGATTCTGGAGATATCACTTTGACAGATAGTAAATTAGGTGATTTGAAAGTCAATAATGATTCGGGTGATATTTTAATGAAACACATTCATTTCACAGAAGGTAAAATAAAAAATGATTCAGGAGATATAGAAATGAAACAAAGTATTCCTGATCAACCATTAAATGTATCAAATGATAGTGGAGATATTCATATAAATTATAAAAACAAAGCCAAAAACACATCATTTACTGCCTTAAACGATTCTGGAGATACGAATATATATGATAAGGAATTAAAACAACATCAAATAGGTAAAGGAGACAACAAAGTCAATTTATCTAATGATTCTGGAGATATTACGGTAAAATAAAATTGATTAAAAGAGAGGATGGCACTATTTTTAGTGCTATCCTCTCCTTTATTTCCATGTATCATCAGGGTTTTGAAAATCTGATTTTTTCATGCGAGATACATATGGATTACCTTTGACTGTATAGCGAAGTGGTTTATTTGTCCATTCTCCTTTATTTGGAATACCAATACGACCACTTTCAACTATCGATTTAGGATGTTTCCGATTTTTTATGTCAATTGATAGGCGACATTGATTGATAGTAGATCCATCAATGGCACGCGGAATATTAAATGCTTTCGTCCATTTTCCTGGTCCATTAGTCAATTCAAATCCATCTTTGCCTCTATTGATTCTCATAGCTTCAATCCCGTCTTCTGGTTCTACTGCGCGAATAAGCACACCTTCAGGAACACCACTATCTTTAGTAACAAAGTTAATTAATAAATGTGTATGCATGACATGTGCATAAATTGTTCCACCAGTCTTATATAATGAAGTAACTTTAGGTGTTTGTTTACCACCAAAGCCATGAGCTGCGCGATCTTCAAAACCTAAATAAGCCTCAGTTTCGACAATATAACCGCTATAAGTTTGATGATTATCCTGATAAATGACACGGACTCCTAATAATGATTTTGCAATATCTGTTGTATTACGTTCTTTAAAATCCATAATGGAACTCCTCTATAAAAATATTTGTTTTTATAATTTATTTTGGAAATTCTTAAAAAATATTTGATTTATATTTTTTTAGGTCTATCTATTTGATACAATGACCGTATTAACAATATTATTACTTAATTAATGTATCAAAATTGATATGAGTAATAAAATAAATTGAATTGATGATTTGAAAGGAGCAGCTAAGATGAGAGAGAAAGTTGGTTTTAAAGCATCATTTAAATTATATTGGTCAAATTATTTTAATTTTAAAGGTAGATCAAGACGTAGTGAATATTGGTTTATGCAATTATGGCATTTAATATTTATGTGTCCTGGTATTATTTTATTGATTATTGGTGCAATAGGGCTGACTATAGGTATCTCTTCAGGTCAAAGTACGACTGCACTTAGTATTGGTGTCTTTAGTCTAGTGATATCCGTGTTATATTTAGCCATTTACTCACTAGTGACAATTATTCCGAATTTAGCTATATTAGCCCGTCGATTCCATGATACTTCACGCACAATGTGGATACCTATGATCGGATTTGGTATTGCAGTATTTTTAAATATATTTAATTGGGTGGTCAATGCAACTGGACATTCTGAAAATGGATGGTTATTACTAATCTATTGGTTAATTACAATCATCTCTTGGATTTTTGGTATTTATAATATCGTTATTTGTTGTTTAAACAGTCAGAGAGAAACTAATATTTATGGGCCAAGTCCAAAATATGCAGGGTCTGAAATGATAAGCGATAATAATTATAATCCAGTAGACAAAGCAAATAAGAAACATAATTATGATAATAATGAAATTTAAAATAGTAAGGTAAAGCTAGGGTCATAGTGAGACCTTAGCTTTTTATATAAGAAATCATCATTTATTCTAGTAGATGTCGTATATATTTGACGTATGGGTAAATGATTTAGTAAAATCAAGATAATACTTATCGAAAGAAGCGGATGAATGCGTTGAATAGAGTGAAACAATATCGAGCACATCAAAAGATGTCGCAATTAGAACTAGCAAGACGAATAGGAGTTTCCAGACAAACAATTAATATGATTGAAAATGATAAATATAATCCGTCATTAAAATTATGTATAAATATAGCTAAAACCTTGTCAGTCACACTTAACGACTTATTTTGGGAGGATGAATAGTTATTTTTAATAAATTAGAATTTAAAGATGAATTCAAAAATAATTTATTCAAAAATCATTTAGCAAAAGCGAGTGCGATATCTATATTTGTAATTGCCTGTATATTTTATTTCCAAGCAATGTTTGATATTCAACGTGAATATTTGTCTCCATATTTGATAGGTAGTTTACTTATATTAATCGTGACAGTCTGTAAACTATCTTTAAATAAAGAAACAACGGATACTACAATAATTTACGTAAATAATAAAAATGAGAAAAACTATTTAAATCGTAAAGCCAGAAAGAAACACATTATATTTTTTATAGTGCTCATGATTTATTTAATCGTCATTAATAATGTAATTATCCCTTTAGTGGTAAGCAGTGAGGTGATGGTTAATAGTTGGTCTAGTTTAGGGTTGCTTATTCCAATTATAATGATGATATTGATGAAAGACAGTCGTATTCAAATATCTGATACACCGACAGTTTCAGCAAAAGAAAAGATTAATACACAAGAACGTTCTTTAAATATGTTGCCTAATTATAACTTCAGTGATGAATATGAGAGACGTAGAATTGTTAATGCATATGCGAGTAATACAATTTGGCAATTAATTGCTTTAATGGTAGTCAGTATTGTTGATATAGTTATTGAAGTAATAATGGGGCATTGGCCAATATCTAGTTATATTTCAATCCTGTTCATTGTTATTATTTCATTAGTCATTACATTTAAATATAAAAGTATTAAAAATTAAAAACAGCTATTCTTGCCATGTTGATAAACAAAGGCAAGGATAGCTGTTTTTAAAGTTGCTTATTCAGTTTCATGAATATAAGATAATTCAGCATGTTCTCTACCTAATAAATCATGAAGTTGTCGGTATTTATTAAATAATTTTTCGTAATGTTTTACTTTTTCAGGATCTGGTTGTTTTTCATAATAAATCGGTTGTTTCATATGTTGTACAGTATCTCGTAATGTTTCGTAAGCACCGCCGACGTTAGCTCCTAACATAGCAGCACCTAAAGCAGTAGCATTAGATGATTCTAAGACAACTACTTTTTTGTTTAATACATTGGCATAAATATCTACGAGTAATTTACTTTTTTTAGGTATACCACCTGACGCATATACTGTATGAACTGGAATGTCATTATCTTCGAATTGTTTCATGATCATTTTAGTTCCAAATGCAGTTGATTCTAAATAAGCACGGTGTACCATTTCGAATGGTGTTTGTAATGTTAAACCAAAGACACTACCAGTTAAATGGCTATCGCTTAATATACTTCTATTACCATTATGCCAATCTAGCACGACTACATGTTGTTCTTCAACAGGGATTTGCTCTGCTAGTGTTTCTAAGTATTGTAATACATCCATATCTTTGTTCTTCGCGGCTTCAACAATTTCATGTGGAGCCATGCGTTCAGAGTAACTAAACAAGTCTCCTACAGCAGCTTGCCCAGCTTCATATGCATATAATCCAGGTATAATAGCATCTTTAACTGAACCTGTAATTGATGGAATGGGTTCTTGTTTAGGGTCTAACATTAAGTGACAAGTACTTGTACCAATGACTGGAGTGAATTCTCCTTTTTCAATGGCACCTGCACCTAATACGCCAGAATGTGCATCAATCATATAAGGTGATATTTGAACATTTGAAGATAATCCCCATAAATTTTGGTAGTATTCTGATAATGAACCTGCACTATCTCCAATTTGAATAACCGGTGCTTCACATTTATCTTTTACAATTTGAGGTAATTCTGAATCTACAGTTTCAAAGAAATCGTAATTAAATCCATTGACTTCATCGTAAAATCCTTTAAATCCTATACCACAATTTGATCGGATATTTTGATTAACAAGCAAGCTTGTCATATAGTCTCCGGCTTCCATAATATAATGAGCACGTTCTAATAATTCAGGTGCTTTATGTTTTACCTCAAGAATTTTAGGTATCATCCATTCACTATTAACACTGTGACCATAATAGTCTAACCAATTTTGATTTGCTTTTTCATTAGCTTCGACCATTTGTGTTGCTTCATCTTGGGCACCGTGATGTTTCCATAATTTAACATAAGCATGAGGGTGATTTTTTAAATCTTCATTCATATGTAAAGGTTTGAAGTTTTCATCTAAAAAGACAATAGTACAACTTGTGAAGTCGACGCCAATTCCGATTACTTCATCTTTATTAATTTGACTTTCTTCTAATACATGTTTAACACCATTTTCTAAAACATTGTGATAATCGCCAGCATGTTGTAAGAAGTAATTATGAGGTAAAGTTTCTCCACCTAATTCTTCAGCAATTGTTCCATGTTGGTATGTTTCTTCATAACTAGAAATAATTTTTCCATCTGAAGTATCTACTAAAATAACACGTCCAGATGCTGTGCCATAATCGATACCAATACTATAACTCATTATGTCTATCCCCTTTATGTAATGTTTTATCTTAAAGAAGTTATCAATAAAATAATGTTCTACGATATGATTAATGATAGTGCTTACATAAATGAATGTAAAGTGTGACATATTGTAAATTCTAAATTCATTAATGAGTTTATTAATGTTATATTTATGTAGAATTAAATCATTAATTTGGGAGGTAACCATGTCATTAAATATTGAACACGTGACAAAGAGATTTAATCAATTTATAGCAGTTAATGATATATCGATTGAACTTGAGAAAGGAAAAATGCTTGGGTTTTTAGGACGTAATGGTGCTGGCAAAACAACTACATTTAGAATGATTTTAGGATTAAGTGAACCAACAGAAGGTCACATTACATATGAGAGACATACAATAGATAAGTCGATGTACAATCGTATAGGTTATTTACCAGAAGAGCGGGGTTTGCATTCAAAAATGACTGTTGAAGACGAATTAACTTATCTTGCTACTTTGAAGGGTATGTCTAAAAAAGCTATTAAGAAAAATATAGATTATTGGTTAAATCGATTTGCAATTACTGAAAATCGTCATAAACGTATTGATTCACTTTCCAAAGGTAACCAACAAAAAATTCAGTTATTAGCAAGTATGATTCATCAACCTGAATTACTTATTTTAGATGAACCTTTTAGCGGATTAGATCCAGTCAATGTTGAACTACTAAAAGAAGCGGTCAAAGATTTAAATAACCAAGGTTCGACGATTATTTATAGTTCACATCGTATGGAGCATGTCGAGGAATTATGTGACGATGTATGTATTTTAAATCATGGAGAACTAGTAGTTTCAGGCGATATACAAGAAGTTAAATCTTCTCATGGATATAAACAGGTAATTATCGAAACTAATAAATCAATGCCAGAATTAACAGGCATTCAAGGTGTTATTGATGTAGAAGTGAATAAGCATGACATTAAACTAACAATAGAAAATGAGGCTGTAGCTGAATCTATATACAATCAAGTTATAACACATGGTTATGTGCGTCGATTTCAAGTGTTAGAACCATCACTGAAAGATATTTTTATTGATAAGGTAGGTGATCTTCATGAATAAATTCTGGGCTACATTTGGATTAACATATAAAAGTAAGGTTAAATCTAAATCCTTTATGATATTTATGGTTATTGTCATTATTTTGATGGTAGCTTTATCAAATGCTGACAAAATTATAGATATGTTCAAAGGTGATGATGACCATATAGGTGTCGTAACCAATAATGAACCATTATATAAAGCAATTAAACAACAGAGCCATGTGATTGATGAGGAAGCAACGTTTGAAAGAGTGAGTCAAAAAGAAGCGAAATCTCAAGTCAAAAGTGAAAAATTAAAGGAAGCTTATATCATCAAAATGGATAAAGACCATCAACTTTCAGCGACCATTTTGAGTAAAGATAACGTTTCACAAGAAAAACAACAAAAAGTGACTGGTTTACTTACAAATCTTCAGTCAAAACTAATAGCATCGAAATTGCATCTCAGCGATAATGATTTAAAAAAATTACAATCTCAAAGTAAAGTAGATAGCCACATCTTATCAGATGATAAAGGACAACAATTAAGTGAAAGCCAAAAAGTATTTAATATGATTCTTGTTTATGCCATTTTAATGCTAATGTTTTTTATTATTTTCAATTATGCAACACAAGTGGCTATGGAAATTGCAACTGAAAAAACATCAAGAGTTATAGAAATGATTATTACGAGTGTGTCTCCGATAACACATATTATGGCTAAGATAACAGGTGTCATAGCAGTAGCGTTTACACAAATAGCTATGATAATTGTGGTTGCAATCATTTGTATATATGCTTTTGATTTAAAGCGTATGCTTAAAGGTTTTGATTTATCAATGAGTGACATATCATGGCAAATTATTATAGTAGGCATTTTAAGTGTGATTATCGGTATATTAACTTATGTTTTATTAGCAGCCATTTTAGGTTCTTTAGCATCCAGAATAGAAGACATTAATCAAACCTTAATGCCTTTAACTTTATTTGCAATGATTGCATTTTATATAGCTATTTTCAGTATATATAAACCTGATATTTTATTGGCTAAAATTACAAGCTTTATTCCATTTTTAGCCCCATTTGAAATGTTGGTGCGCGCTCAATCGACGGAATTACAAATTTGGGAAATTGTATTAAGTATGTTGATTTCATTAGTAGTTATGGTGATCTTGATATGGATTGCTATTAAAACATACAAAGATTCAGTTTTAACATTTGAAAAAGGTCTTATTAACTCAATTAAAAAAGTAATGAAAAAATAAATAAAAGAGGGGGAAGAGTGTTAATGTCATTTTGAAAAAGCTTACATAACATTCTTCCTCTTTAAATTGTAATTATCTATGGAATATTAGGTGAAAAAGTGTAACAATGTGTATGAGTTAGCAAAGAAGTTAATATAAAATAATAACTGATTGATACACATCATCAACCATAATTGATTAATATAACCTCTTATTAGGATGGAGTAGATAGAACGATGTTATATTCAACGATGATTTTTATATTAGCAGGTCTTTGTGAAATAGGAGGCGGCTACTTAATATGGTTATGGCTTAGAGAAGGTCAGCCATCGTGGCTAGGTATTATTGGTGGTATCATACTCATCCTATATGGTGTGATTGCGACGTTACAATCATTTCCAACGTTTGGACGAGTTTATGCCGCATATGGCGGTATATTTATTGTCATGAGCTTAGTATGGTCTATGTTCATTGATAAAAATATGCCAGATAAATACGATGTATTGGGTGCTGTAGTATGTGTAATTGGCGTTTTAATAATGTTATTACCACATAGGGCTTAATAAAACGTGTTTGAAAGGGAGAAATAAGTAATGAATGTTGAAATTGAGCATCAAAGATATGGTGTTGATTTAATTAAAATTGATAATGAAGAAACGAAAATTGTATTTACAAATTTTGGTGCAAGAATAGTATCATGGAAATATCATGATAATAATATTGTACTAGGGAATGTTGTTGAAGCGGACGAATTTTATTTTGATAATCCATTTAAATTTGGAGCGACTATAGGAAGATACGGTGGTCGAATTTCCGATGCTTCGTTCACATTAGATGGAATAAAATACCAATTAGAAGCAAATGATGGTAATCATCATATCCATGGCGGGGGTCACGGGCTAGATACAAAGTTATTCGACTATGAAGTAGTCGAAGAATTGGGACAAGTAAAAATTATTTTTAAGACAACGTTAAAGGAAACAGATGATAATTACCCAGGAAATATGGATGTTAAAGTTACCCATACTTATGATGTCGATCATTGTTGGACAGTTGAATATGAGGCTACATCAACGAAGACAACATTATTTAATCCGATGAATCATGTTTATTTTAATTTGAACAGAGATAATAATGTTATCGATAATCACCGTCTATATAGTTCTGAATTGAATATGTATCAACTTAATGAACAACATTTAATAAATACAGATGAAACACTAGATTTACATCAAATTTTTAATGGTAATGATATATACTTTAAAGATATATTTGAAAGTAAACATGCTCAACTAGCACAACAAATTGACACTTTTAATGGCTTGGATCATCCATTCAAAGTTGGAGGCCATCAATTATCAATAGATAACGGTGAGTTTCAATTAGATGTAAAAACTGATATGCCAAATTATGTATTATATACATTTAATCAACCAAAAGATTGGAATAGTGATTCTAATATTTATAAGGCACATTCTGGCTTAGCTATTGAATCTCAATTTTTACCAAATGATATTAATATGTATGGTGAAGACGCTTCGTCTATCTTAAAAGCCAATGATACATTTTATTCTCAAACAAGTTATGAAATAAATGAAAAGTAATTATTAAGAGTGAAGCCTACGGTTTTGATTCCATTGGTTTCACTCTTTCTTTATACTTAGAAAGTATTTTAATTATGATGATTTTGTTGCACGTTGGTACATCTTTTCTAATTTTTCATATCTTTTCATAGATAAATATGGATTTTTTAAAGCCTGTGAAATTCTCTTAGTATTTTTTCTGTCATTATAATAAATATCGTTTAATTCTTGAACCGATAATTGAGTCTTCGGGTCTGCTTCTTTAATTAATACTAAATGTTGATTTTGACTGACAGATCCTTCTTTAATTACGCGACAATAAAATCCTGTTTTTCCTGATTTAGACATGCGCTTCACTAAATTGGGTAAACCATATTTTGCTTGTATTTTCCAACAAGGTTCTCTGATTTCCGATACTTCTATAATTGCTTCACCCAAACGATATTGATTACCAAAATAAACTTCATTTTCATCTAAATTTATAATAGTTAAGTTTTCCCCAAACATTGCATAATCAGGCAGTTTTTCTAAATCATCTTTATACATGTCATAGTTTGATTTACTAAAGCAACAGACTGCTTTATCTGGTCCACCGTGGTCTTTATAGGCTTGTTCATTATCAACAAAACCTAGTTTAGATAACCACATATCTCCTTCGAAAGGGCGCTTATTAATAGCTGATTGCATTGGTTTTGAGTCTTTATATTGTAGCGATTCTATTTTCCCAGTTGAAATAGCGTAAACAGGTATCATTTCTATCCTCCCTCTTAAAGTATTTAAATGATAGTTTACTATATCTCAAGGCTTTTATGTAAAATTTTAAAATATATTAAAAATTAAACGATAAATAAGGTATGTTAAATCAAAAAAGTCATGTAAAATAGGAAATGTAAACGATTTAGAAAAGAGGCTCATGACGTAATGAATGATGTAAAACAACTTAAAATGATGACATTGAATGATGTTTTGAATCAAATTGAAGACGGTATGACACTAGGAATTGGTACAGGTAGTACAATTGAATTGTTAGTTCCTAAAATAGCACAACTTGTTGAAGAAAAGAATTACGACATCAAAGGTGTTTGTACTTCAAATAAGACTGCTTTTTTAGCTAAAGAACTAAATATTGAAATTGTTGATGTAAATGATGTTGAAAAAATCGATTTAGCTATTGATGGGGCAGATGAAGTCGATCCAAACCTCAACTTAATTAAAGGCGGTGGCGGTGCCTTATTTAGAGAAAAGGTCATTGATGAAATGGCAGATCGTTTTGTGGTCATTGCTGATGAAAATAAAGTAGTCAATTATTTAGGAGAAACATTTAAATTACCAGTAGAAGTAGATAAATTTAATTGGTATCAGGTTGCTAGAAAAATAGAAACGATTGAGGGAGTAATCGTGCAACGTCGTGTTACTGAAGATGTGCCGGTAACTACAGACAATGGTAACTATATTTTAGACTGTGCCTTACCAAAAGGGATTGACCCTTATGAAATGCATGAGTTTTTAATACATCTTACGGGTGTGCTAGAAACAGGTTATTTCCTTGATATTACTGACGAAGCCATTATAGGCACACAACAAGGTGTTAAAAAGATGTACCGTCAATAATAAAATTTTTACTTTTATATTATATAGATAATAGCCTTAAGGTGTTTGTTAGAACATCTTAAGGCTATTTTTCTAAATTTTATTCTTATTGAGCACTTTTGAATAAATCAACTAAACTTTGAGGACTATTCTCTCCAAGACAAATATCTAATAATTCATGAGATTCTTTTGCTTCGGCTTCACTTCTTGGGAACATTTTTGCTTCATATAATTCGATTGCTTTATCAAAATTATTACTATGTTCAGCTATCAATTCCGCTAACTCAGCTCCATCTAACATGGCTAAATTAGCACCCTCCCCAGAAGGAGCCATTAGGTGTGCAGCATCACCAATTAAAGTAACCCCTGATTGACGTTCCCAACGATGTGTATCAGGTAACGCATTAATTTTACGAGGTGTAATTGAACTATCCGCTTCAGTAATTAAGGCAGTTATTTCTGGTGACCAACCTTCAAATTCTGCAGCAATTGTTTTTGTCGCTATTTCACCATTTGCAAAGTCTATACTATCGATCCATTCACTATCACATTTCATTTGTACATATGTGTGAAGGATATCTCCTGCTTCTCTATGTGCAACAATACCTTTACTAGGTGATAAAGCATACATTGCACCTTTTCCTACTTTTTGAGCAGTCTTAGGATATTGATTATCTACATCATATAGATATGTTTCAATAAATGTATAACCTGAATAATATGGTTTAATATCTGTTAAGATGTTACGAACTTTAGACCAAGCACCGTCAGCACCAATAAGTTTGTCTGTAGTTACAGATGTCTCATCTCTAAATACCACTTTATATTGTGTATTATCCAATTTTTCAACATGATCCACTTTTTTATTCCAAACAATCATATCATGTGGCAATGAGTCTATTAATATATCTCTTAAATCACCACGTAATACTTCAGGTCGTCCATTTGATTCATCATCCGGTAAATCTAAAAGTATGTCACCATTATGGTTAACGATGCGAGAGGCATCAGCGCCTTTTTGTATAATTGATTGGAATTCGTCCAATAAGTTAGCTTTTTCTAAGGCAACTTGTCCATTATATTCATGTATATCTAATTGTCCACCTTGAGTTCTTGCATCACGAGAGGCATCAGATTCATAAACTTTAGCAGGAATACCATTTACATATAGCACTCTAGCTAAAGTCAGCCCACCAATGCCACCACCGATAATTGTAATAGGGTTGTTACTAGCTTTTATATTCATTGTATTACTCCTTTTAAACTCATAGTTATAATTAAATTATTACTGAAAGAGTTTACCCCCAAATATCTATATTTAAAACAAAAAACTCATCCATTCAATAAATTGAATAAGACGAGTTTAATATAATTAGTATTTGTTATTAGGGCTAGAATTTTCAGAGTCCTTGATTTCATCCTGTGCTTCAGATACAACTGATGAACGACGTGATGAACGGCGTGTTTGTTTATAAGAAGTATGTTCTCTTAAATAATCAGAAGAATCATTGTCATGTTCTTGTTCATCATCAATAGACGTTTTAGAATGTTGTTCATTATCAGAGGATTGATCATGTTTACGAGAATCAGATGCGTCATCTTCTTGAATATCATTATGATTATTTTCATTATTAGTTTCACTATCATTAGAATGGTCATTAACGTGATCTAAATAATTATTAGGTTCAACTTCGTCTAAACTTTGTTTTGTCTTTTTATAGAAGATGGCACGTATAATTAAGCTTAAAATAATATAGATTAAACCTACTGCAGTAGTAGCCAATGCGATGACTTTCATAGAGAATAAGTCACCAACTTCTTCACTGAACAAGAATACTAAACCAAATGACATAGCAGCATGGAAAATAGTAGCTATATAAATTGTTCTACCTTTAGTTGCGCGAATCAATTCACCTACAATCATAGAGAATGCGAATGTATATAAGAAATGATAACCAGCAAACTCTATTCCATATGTAGTATTGGCATTGAAGATTGAGTAAATGATACCAACTACGATACTTGCAAAGAAAGTATTCATTTTAACTTCTACAATATGTTGTAAATATGAACGAAAACCAAATTCTACTACAAATGCCATAATTAAATGGCCAATTATAATAGCAGTTATTGAAACTGATAAATCTGATGCCTGTAAAAGTATGAAACTATCTGCAAACGTGTTGAAACAGAACATACCTATGATAAATATAAATAAAGGTATGATTAAAGCGAGTAATATACGCTCCACAACTTTAAGGCTCAATGATAGTTTTAAACTCGCCATCTGATCTTTTTTATATCTAAAGACGAGTAGACATATGATTGCAGCGATAAAAGGAGAAAGATCAGTAATATCGAAGACAAATCTTTTTACTCCAATTGCCGATTGAAAATCTCTAAGTATTACGAATAAGGCCATCGTAATGACAAAAAATACGAATATTGTCATTGCCCATTGAAACCCAGAAATTCGATTGTTTTTCATTTTATGTAACCTCCATTACGGAAACAAGCAATTATTATTTTTATTTACAATTATACATGTTATAAGATGTTAGATAAATTGTCTATTTCAATTATCATCAAAATGTAATAGGAATGAATTATAAACGTAATTAAATTTCAGTGAATCGGGAATAAAATAACTACATTGAATAAAAAATAAGCTAAAGTTATACTTAAAATATAATGTTAGTGAATGAAATCAAGGGGGAAGAGCAATGTATCAACAAGCCGAACCAAGCTTATGGACAGGAAGACTTGATAGTGAAACAGATTCTAAACAATTTAGACATTTTCAAACGATTCAATTTAATGATTTAAGAAATGTGGAGTATAGTAATGAACAAAAAGGTGTAGGTATGTTAGGCTATGCCGTTGATAAAGGCGTAGAACTAAATAAAGGTCGAGTTGGAGCTAAAGAAGGCCCTAATGCGATTAAACAATCATTTGCAGGATTACCAGATTTAAATCAATGTGAACAAATTGTTGATTACGGAAATGTAGAGCACGATAACGAACAACTAATTGATACACAAAAAGAATTTGCAGAGTTAGCAGCGAAATCTATTCACAATCACAAACAAACATTTCTTCTAGGTGGCGGCCATGATATTGCTTATGCTCAATATTTAGCTACTAGAAAAGTTTATCCTAATCAATCCATTGGTGTTATTAATATTGATGCCCATTTTGATACACGTGATGAAGGAGAATCAACGTCAGGAACTAGTTTTAGACAGATTCTTGAACAAGATGATAATGCCGACTATATGGTTCTAGGTATATCTCAAGGTGGCAATACACAAGGGTTATTTGACTACGCAGAGGAAAAAGGCATTTCATTTGTTTATGCTGATGAATTGCTACATCAAGTATCCCCACCAATTAAAGATATGATTGAACGCTTTATTCATGATCATGACGTGATTATGTTTACAATTTGTATGGATGTTGTAGATAGTGCCTTTGCACCAGGTGTCAGCGCATCAGCAGTATTAGGTATCTATCCACACACAGTTTTTGAATTAGCTAAACGTATTGTACCAAGTGATAAGGTTAAATCAGTTAGTATCGCAGAAATGAATCCTAAGTATGATCAAGATAATAGAACTGCGAAACTGATTGCTAACTTAGTACACCATTTCTTATTATAAATTCCAATATTCAATACATTGTTCGATGAGAGAAAGTACTTGTTCAGAGTGCTTTCTCTTTTTTAAATAGTTGATATAAATTTTGCGACCTAAATTAGGACGTATTTTAATATAGTCTAAATTACTAGTATTAAACGATTGATAATAAAATCGTGGAATAACAGCATATCCTATACCTAAATGTACAAAATTAGTAGCTGACTCAAAACGATCAGATTCCATAATAATATTAGGATGTATACTCATTCTATTAAAATAATCATCTAAATGTTTACGAACTTGTGAGCTTTTATTAGGTAATATTAAAGGTAGATTATCTAGTTGAATTGTCTTTTGTTTAGGAAAAGCATCTTTAGGTGTTAGTAAAATATAGGATTCTTTGTAAAGTGCAATTGAAGTAATATCTTGGTGCCTAATTTCTTCATTTGTTAAAGCAAAATGCACATCAAAGTTAATAAGTTGCTCAATTGATTGATGTTGATCATGTACCTCATTAATACGATATTGTTGATTTGGATATTGAGTATGATGAGCGTGAATAACATTTGCCATCCATTGGCTTGTTGATTCTAAAATACCAATTTTAATTCTCGGTTCAGATGAAATATTTAAATCATACATCTTTTCTATTGTTGATCGATATTGTTGAACTAATTGTTCCGCATATTTATAGAATTGAATACCTTTTTCGGTTATTTTAATATCCTTTGTTGTGCGCATGAATAAATCATAGCCTAAATCTGATTCCATCTTTTTAATAGCAGCTGTTAAAGAGGGCTGGCTAATATGTAAAAAATTGGCAGCTTTTGTAAAACTATTATATTTAACAACGGCTAAAAAGTACTCTAATTGAATAATTTTCATAAGTCATCTCCAGTTAGTTATAGTTTATATCTATAAATAATTAGTTTATTTATATTTGTTATCTATATTTTAGCATAATATAATGGGCGTGTAAGAACTTAATTTAGTACATGTTCAATAGTCTAAATTATTTGATTATTTAGGTTATTCTATAAGTGTACATATTAAAAACTTTGAATTTATAGATATTATTTCGGATGGGAGAGATAGTAATGAGAGAAATTCATGCAAAAAAAGGTTTAGATATCGAGTGTAAAGGTTGGGAACAAGAAGCGGTATTACGAATGCTTTATAATAATTTAGATCCAGAGGTAGCTGAACATCCTGAAGAACTTGTTGTTTATGGAGGTATCGGTAAAGCGGCACGTAACTGGAAAGCATTTGAAGCAATCGAAAATACATTAAGAGACTTAGAAGCAGATGAAACAATGCTCGTACAATCTGGTAAACCAGTAGCAGTATTTAAAACTCATGAAGAAGCACCACGTGTGTTAATCTCAAATTCAGTTTTAGTACCTAAATGGGCAAACTGGGATCACTTCCATGAATTAGATAAAAAAGGTTTAATTATGTATGGACAAATGACTGCAGGCAGTTGGATTTATATTGGTTCACAAGGTATTGTTCAAGGAACATATGAAACTTTCGCAGAACTTGGTAACCAAGAATATAACAGTGATTTAACTGGTACAGTGACATTAACTGCAGGATTAGGCGGTATGGGCGGCGCTCAACCTCTTGCTGTAACAATGAATAATGGTGTGGCAATTTGTGTTGAAGTCGATGAAACACGTGTTGATAAACGTGTAGAAACAAAATATTGTGATGTAAAAACTAAAGATTTAGATGAAGCATTAAAATTAGCTGAAGATGCTAGACAAAAAGGGGAAGCTTTATCAATCGGTCTAGTTGGTAATGCAGTAGATTTACACAAAGCTATTTTAGACAAAGGATTCAAAATTGATATCATTACTGACCAAACAAGTGCACATGACCCATTAAATGGTTATGTACCTCAAGGTTATTCAGTAGAAGAAGCTAAACAATTACGTAAAGAAGATCCTAAGAAATACGTTGAATTATCTAAAGACTCAATGGCTAAACATGTAGAATTAATGTTAGAATTCCAAAAACAAGGTGCAGTAGCATTTGACTATGGTAATAATATCCGTCAAGTTGCTTACGACAATGATGTAGAAAATGCATTTAACTTCCCAGGATTTGTGCCAGCATACATTAGACCATTATTCTGTGAAGGTAAAGGACCATTCCGTTTTGCTGCATTAAGTGGAGATCCAAAAGATATCGAACGTGCAGATGAAGAAATGAGAAAATTATTCCCAGACAATGAAAAATTAATTCGTTGGTTAGATTTAGCTGAAGAAAAAATTGCTTATCAAGGCTTACCATCAAGAATTGCTTGGTTAGGCTATGAAGAACGTGCGAAAATGGGATTAGCACTAAACAAATTAGTTCGTGACGGTGAAATTTCAGCACCAATCGTTATCGGTCGAGATCACTTAGATTCAGGTTCAGTAGCTAGTCCAAACCGTGAAACAGAAGGTATGAGAGATGGCAGTGACGCAGTTGGTGACTGGGCGGTATTAAATGCCTTAATTAACACTGCAGCTGGTGGTTCTTGGATTTCATTCCATCACGGTGGCGGTGTAGGTATGGGTTATTCTCTACACGCTGGTATGGTTGTTGTAGCTGATGGTTCAGAACGTGCAGATCGTCGTTTAGGACGTGTATTAACTACAGATCCGGGTATGGGAGTAGTGAGACACGCAGATGCTGGTTATGATATCGCAATTCAAACTGCGAAAGACAAAGGCATCAAAATTCCTATGATCGATGAAACGGAGGATAAATAATGAATGATTTAATTATTCAAAATATCAAAGAACTTATTTTACCAAAATCTACTGATCGTCCATTAAAAGGTGCAGAACTTGATGAATTAGATGTTATTGAAAATGGTACAGTTGTAGTAAAAGATGGAAAGATTGTTTATTCTGGCCCTTATACAGATAAATATGAAGCAGAACAAATCATAGATGCTACTGGTAAAGTAGTATCTCCATCCTTAATTGATGCACATACGCATTTAATATTCGGTGGCTCAAGAGAACACGAAATGTCACTTAAACGTCAAGGGAAATCTTATTTAGAAATATTAGAATCTGGCGGTGGCATTCTTTCAACAGTAAAAGCTACACGTGAAATTAGCGAAGATGACTTATTCAAAAAAGCAGAACATGACTTATTAACTATGGTTCAACATGGTGTATTAGGTGTTGAAAGTAAAAGTGGTTATGGTTTAGATAAAGAAAATGAACTTAAACAATTAAGAGTATCTAATCGTTTAGCTGAGAAATATGGATTAGATATGAAACATACTTTCTTAGGACCACATGCAGTACCTGAGGAAGCAGAATCAAATGAAGCATTCTTAAATGAAATGATTGAATTACTTCCAGAAGTTAAGGAATATGCTGATTTTGCAGATATCTTCTGTGAAACAGGTGTATTCTCAGTTGAAGAATCTAGACATTATATGCAAAAAGCTAAAGAAGCAGGATTCAAAGTGAAAATTCATGCTGATGAAATAGACCCATTAGGTGGCTTAGAATTAGCAATTGATGAAAATGCCATTTCTGCAGATCACCTTGTTGCTTCAAGCGCTGAAGGTAAAGCAAAATTAAAAAATAGTGATACAGTAGCAGTACTATTACCAGCTACAACATTTTATTTAGATAAAAATGACTATGCTGATGCAAGAGGCATGTTAGATAATAACGGTGCAATTGCTATTGCAACCGATTACAATCCAGGTAGTAGTGTAACGAATAACTTACAATTAGCTATGGCGATTGCTGCATTAAAATTAAAACTATCTCCAAATGAAGTTTGGAATGCTGTTACAGTTAATGCAGCAAAAGCGATTGATTTAGATGCAGGTACAATTAATGAAGGTGACAAAGCCAATATCGTTATTTGGAATGCACCTAACCACGAATATATTCCTTATCACTTTGGTATTAACCATGCACAAAAAGTTATCAAAGATGGTAGAGTCATTGTTGATAACGAATTTTCATTAGATTAATTCATTCATAATTTAACCATGTGGAACCGTGTCGATATGAAGACACGGTTCTTTTTATATATAAGAGAAAAAATGTACATTTATTAGAATAGTTTGACAATTGTGTTAACATGAATTTATAAGGAGTTGGCTACACATGATGTTGGTACGAACGCAATACTTAAAACAATGGCAAGGCCAATATCGACAAAACATACCTTCCGGTATTTTAATGGGGTTAGCTTTATTACCTGTAACTATAGCATTTTCTTTTATTGTTCATGTTCCACCTTCAATTGGATTAATGAGTTGTGGGTTAATGATGTGCTTAATGAGTATACTGGGAAAAAGAATTGCAATGGTTTCAGGGCCAAGTAGTGGCATATCTATTATAGGTGCACCTTTAGTTAATCAATATGGCACACATTATTTATTTTTAGCAACAATAATGATGGGTATCCTATTAATTATATATAGCTTTTGTCATATAGATAAATTGCTTAATTATATCCCTAGAACAGTAGTCATTGGCTTTATGAATGCATTGGGGATATTACTGTTAACTACTCAAATTAAATATATATTCGGTGTGTCATTATCTACATATATCGTTGCGTGTTTAACCTTTATAGTGATTTATCTATCTGGAAAATGGATTCAAACCATACCTGCACCATTAGTGGCTATTATCATCATTACGCTATTAACGTCAGTAATTCACCCACATTTACAGTATGTTCACGATTTAGCTAATATTAAATTTAAAATGCCACAATTAACAACCCTAAATTCATCAATGACAATTTTTGATTGGTTGATTATATTTAAGTATGCATTTACGATGTCAGTGATTTCAGTCATTCAAACTAATTTAACTGCTAATATGATGGATGCAATCAGTAACACAACATCTAATAAAGATAAAGAAATAAGAGGACAAGGAATTTCTAACATTATCGTAGGAATTGTCGGGGGTTATGGTTCTAGTGGATTAGTAGGACAATCTAAATTTAATTATAAAATGGGCGCAACAACTCGGTTATCTACATTAATGACTGGTATTTTATTAGTATTATGTATGGTGTTATTAGGGCCAATAGTTGGCTTAATTCCAATGGTAGTGCTAGCTGTAGTATTAGTAACAGTTTCTCTTAATACATTCGACAGACGAACGGTGAGTCATATTAAAGAAGCGCCGATTATGCATAGTAGTATTATGTTATTAACTATCATACTTATTCTTATGACTAATAATTTAGCTATAGGTGTAATAGTGGGCACGATTATTTATTATATAATATTTTATCTCTTTAAGAAGGGGGATGTTACAAATGACTAATTATACTGATTATGTGAATTGGAGAAGGACTTTTCACCAATTTCCGGAACTATCAGAAAAGGAATATGAAACGACACAACGACTTAAACGTATTTTAGAAGCACACCACATTACCATATTAGATTTACCTTTAGATACTGGATTAGTTGCTGAAGTAGGTAAAGGCGATCAATTAATAGCTGTCAGAACTGATATAGATGCGCTACCAATTGATGAACAAGTAGAACATGAATTTACCTCTACTAATGAAGGCGTTATGCACGCTTGTGGTCATGATATACATATGGCTAGTATTTTAGGTGTGGCAACTCAATTAAAAGCACAAGAAAATGAATTAAATGGCCGTGTAAGAATTATATTTCAACCTGCTGAAGAATTAGGTTATGGTGCTCGAAAAATAGTTAAAACAGGAGCATTAGATGGAGTCAAAGCGGTCTTAGGTTTTCATAATTATCCTACAATGGATATAGGCGAATTTGCTATTAAAAAAGGAGCAATTACTTCTGCTGTCGACCGATTTGAATTTAAAATTAAAGGTAAAGGGGCACATGCTGCTAAACCTGAACAAGGAAATGATCCAACTGTAGCATTAGGACAGCTTATCAATAGTCTACAAACAATTGTAAGTAGAAATCTTTCTGCGTTTGATAGCGCAGTTGTCACTATAGGAGAAATTTCATGTGGGAATACATGGAATGTTATTGCAGATCATGCATATGTACAAGGAACTGTGCGGTCATTTAAACCTGAACATCGAGATTATATTGAACAAAGAATGAAAGATATAGCGAGTGGCTTAGCGAAGACATTTAATATAGAAGTAGAATGTCATTATACTAGATTGCCTGGTACTGTCATTAATGATAATCAGTTAACAGAGACCGCAATTGAAGTGGCAGAAACAGTTGGTTATAATGTTTCAATTATGGACTTGCCACTGACAATCGGAGAAGATTTCTCAGGCTACACTGAAAGTTATCCTGGTGTATTTGCATTTATTGGTTCAAATAGTAAATATGATTTACATCACCCTCTATTTGATCCGGATGAACGTATATTGGAAAAGGTTCCTTCATATTTTGTAGAATTAGTTAAAAAATTACTAAATCAATAAAGTTAACACAGTTGCTATTGTATTTTTAAAAGAAATCAGTAGTAACTGTGTTTTTTATTAAATTAAATTTTAGAAAAATTAAAAATGATTAGAGAGTAGATATACTTGGGTATAAACAGAACATATAGATATTAGGAGATGATTTTGAAATGTCAGCACAAGATCCAAGAAATAAATTTAAAACAACTGAATATGAAAAACAAGAACAATCACTTCCTGGTTTGCAAAGTGATTTAACACCAGAGCCAGATTGTGGTGAAACATTATATATAGGTCATGACAGATTAAAAGGATTTAAAGTGTTAGTCACAGGTGGCGACTCAGCTATTGGACGTGCAGCAGCTATAGCCTATGCTAAAGAAGGTGCAGATGTCGCAATTAATTATCTTCCAAGTGAAGAGAAAGATGCACAAGAAGTTAAACACGTCATTGAAGAAGCAGGACAACAAGCAGTGCTTATCCCTGGTGATGTTAGAAATGAACAATTTAACTATGACATGGTCGCAGAAGCCTATGAACAATTAGGTGGATTGGATAATGTAACTTTAGTGGCAGGTCATCAACAATATCATGATGACATTAAAGGATTTGATACACAATCATTCGCAGAAACATTTGAAACTAACGTATACCCAATCTTTTGGACAGTGCAAAAAGCACTTGATTATTTACAACCAGGTGCATCAATTACTACAACATCATCTGTACAAGGATATAATCCAAGCCCAATATTACACGACTATGCCGCTTCAAAAGCAGCGATTATTTCACTAACTAAAAGTTTATCTGAAGAACTTGGTCCTAAAGGTATCCGAGTTAACTGCGTCGCACCTGGTCCATTCTGGTCTCCATTACAAATTACAGGAGGCCAACCACAATCTAATATTCCTGAATTTGGTCAACAAACCCCATTAGGTAGAGCAGGTCAACCAGTTGAATTATCTGGTACTTATGTTTTACTAGCTGCAGAAGAATCTAGTTATACAACTGGACAAGTATTTGGTGTCACAGGCGGCATTCAAATAGATTAGAAATTTTAAATGGATAATTGAAATTTAAGTCGATGAAGTAGAGATACTTTATCGACTTTTTTATGTCTCATATTTATTTTAAATTAAATAAGTTCAAAATGAATTTGGAAATTAAATACGAATAATGTATAATTATAATACAAAATAAATAATAAAATTATGTAAAGTGCTTTAACTTTAATTACAGTAATCAGAAATAATAGGGGAAAGTGATTAGTTAGTTGTATAAATATCTTTTAAATATAAAGGAGCACACTATATGAATAAAGACCAAATCATTAGATTAATTCCTTTTATTGCATTAGTTATAGGTATAAGTTTTATTCCATTCTTCCCATCATTTAAATGGTTTTTCTTTTTAGTAGTACCAATATTCGTTATTACCAATATATTGAAGAATTTATATTTTGTAAATCGAAATATTAAACATAACAAGATATGGATTAGTCCAATCATAGATCGATTATTAGGTTGTATTGCAGGGATTTTTTATATAGGTTTTGCTTCAGTAGCTTTATTACAAAGCGCAAACCCTTGGATTGGGTTTTTACTATTATTATTAGCATCTTCATTCATTTACTTTTTAGAAACTAAATTGAAAATCGATGAACAAACGTTAAAAAAATCTAATCATGAGTATAAAGTCATTTCTGAAAAACTTGAACGTCAACTTAAAATAGTAGCCATAATCGTTACCATTATTTCTATTATAGCTATGATAATCTCACTTTATCTAAAATGGTGGATTGTCTTTGGTATAGCCGTTGGATTACTATTATTAGTAGCAATAGGATTAATTATCTATGATAAATACTTTACGACGAAATTATAATTTATGATTGACGTTATTGGAATTATCTTGTAACGTAAAATTTAAATGCAAATCACTTATCTAGAGAAGTGGAGGGACTGGCCCTATGAAGCTTCGGCAACATATAATAATGTGCCAATTCCAGAAACCAATTGAGGTTTGAAGATAAGGGGATAGTAATTGAAGGCAAACCTCTTTTCTTAAATAATTAGAAAAGAGGTATTTTTTATTAATATAGGAAGTAGGTATAATTATGAAAAAAACTAAGAAGGGTAATGCTTGGGCGTTATTTCCTTTATTATTATTTATGTTGTTATTTTTAGGTGTAGGTATTATATCAGGAGATTTTACCACTATGCCTTTAAATGTAGCGATTACAATAACTGTTATCGTAGCTTTGTTAATGAATCGTAAAGAAAAATTTGCTACAAAAGTTGAAGTGTTTACTAAAGGCGCAGGACATTCAAATATTATTTTGATGATGCTTATATTTATTTTGGCAGGCGCTTTCTCAACGACTACAGAGAAAATGGGAGGCGTGAGTTCAACTGTTAATCTTGGTTTGTCACTTATTCCTGAAAACTTAATCATTGTAGGTTTATTTATCATTTGTATGTTTGTTTCTATTTCTATGGGTACTTCAGTTGGAACAGTTGCAGCGATTGCACCTGTTGGATTTGGTTTTGCACAAGCTACTGACGTATCAGCAGCCTTAGCAATGGCTACGGTAGTTGGCGGTGCGATGTTCGGAGATAATCTTTCTATGATTTCAGATACAACGATCGCAGCCGTACGTACACAACATACAAAGATGAAAGATAAATTTAAAGTCAATTTTAGAATTGTATTACCAGGTGCGATTTTAACAATTATTATTCTATTTTTATTAACGAATGGAATTTCTATGGATCATTCTAAAAGTTATGATTTCCAATTAGTTAAAGTCATGCCGTACTTACTTGTACTGATATTAGCACTAGTGAGCGTTAATGTTATTATTGTACTGATTGGCGGTACAGTCTTATCTGGAATGATTGGCCTTATCGACGGCTCTTTCGGATGGAAAGGTTTATTAAACGCAGTATCCAAAGGTATTATCGGAATGGAAGATATTGCAATGATTGCTTTACTTATTGGTGGTTTAGTCGGTCTTATACAACATAATGGCGGGATTGATTGGTTGCTCAATTTCGTTAGAGGCAGAGTAAGATCTAAACGAGGCGCGGAATTAGGTATTGCTAGTTTAGTCAGTGTTGCAGATATATCAACTGCTAATAATACGATTTCAATTATTATGTCAGGACCATTAGCCAAAAATATTGCTGATGAATATGATGTTGATCCACGTAAATCAGCAAGTATATTAGATATATTTGGCGGTTGCTTCCAAGGATTATTACCTTACAGTCCACAAGTAATCTCAGCAGCTGGAGTAGCAGGCATCTCACCATTTTTACTAGTACCTTATAGTATTTATCCGATTATGTTAGGTATTTGTGGATTAATAGCAATCATCTTAGGTTATCCAAAATTAAAAAAGCGATAGCGTAAATGTTGACTAATGAATCATATTTTAATATAAATCTGAGACTGAACTAAGTCTCGGATTTTTTAAATGGTTGTTATGAAAATAATGTTATCCTTAGTTTCTATAATAGAGATGTTTAAATAATAGGGTTTAATGGTAAATTAGATTAAATGTATCAAAGATTAAGCATTTTTAAGGATAAATGTTTGGAAGTTTGAGTAAATACGTTAGAATAGAAATAAGAGTGAAAGTAGGTGACATATAGTGGCAAAGTATAATGTGGAAAATGAATATGTAGAAATTGATATTGAACGTTTATTTAAATATTCACCTGAAACTATTTATGAAGCTTGGACAAAAGAAGATATTTTAAAACAATGGTTTATGACGTCTAAACGTACGAATAAATCATTTGAAGCTGACGTTCAAGAAGGTGGTAAGTACCGCATTGTAGATAGTAGAAATGGTAAGCAAAATATTATTGAAGGTACTTATGAAGAATTAGTGATGGATGAATTTGTCAAAATGACTATTGGTATGCCTGGATTAAGTAACGAAGAAGATATTATTGAAGTTGAATTCTTCGAACGTGAATCAGGTGGCACACAAATGTTTTTCTATTACCAATCTTATATTGAACGTGAAAGAAGATTGACTAATCTTGAGTACAAACAGAAAAAGAAAGAATATCATGACTCTACAGCACATGGTTTCGAATTAATGTTTGATAAAATGAATACTGTATTAGAAGAAATTGAAGAACAAAAAAATAATTAAAAAGACGCAAGCAAATTGGTTTAACCTAAACATTTAGGTTACCGATGCTTGCGTTTTTTATTTGAGTTCTTCTTTTTCCTTACGTTCATTATATTTTCGAAGTAATGTTTCAAAGAAAATATGATAACTGATAAAACTAGAATAATCAGTGCCATCATTTAAATAAAAAGTATTACTAGATACATAAACATTATAATCGGCTTGCTGGGCTAATGTATTATCTTTCATCGTTGTTACTGATATAAAGTATTTTTGGCGTAATTTTAATAGCTGAGTTACTTCTTTCAGTTGAAATGTTTCGCCTGATAAGGAAATGATAAAGAACAAGTCTTGAGGCACTGTCTTGTTTAAAACCATCTTTAATTCATGAACATCATGGAGAATAATAATATTTTTGTGCATAGTTAATAAGATACGTTGTGCTTCTTCAGCCACATTCATTTGTGCTCGCCCTGTACCATATAAGTATATTGTTCCAGCCTCGTTCATTTTATTTGTTAATAACTCATAATCAATTCTATCTAAATAACTAAATGTATTTTCAATTTCTTGTCTAAAAGATTCAATAGAGTCAGATGGTAACTGATTTTTCTTTTCACTTTCAAACTTCAAAAATGATTTGAAATCACTATAACCATCAAACCCCAATTTACGCGTGAAGCGGTGAATAGTCGCATTAGATGCATGTGTGTGTTGAGATAAGTCTTGTATTTTTAAATTTTTACATAAATCTATATGGTTATTAACGAAATGTGCAATTTGCAAATCGTTGTCATTAAGTTGATTAAAATTCATATTAACTCGTTCATCTAAAATCATGATGACACCTCGTTTATTAATGTTGAAAAAATTTTCATCATATGAAAACATAATCTGATTATACAAAATACTTTCAAAATTCGTCAATGACATTGAGAGTATGTAAGCGTTTACTATATATTAGATATAAGATATTTCGGTGACACCTTGTTTATAAATACGAGGTTTGATACGAATAAAACGACATTGGGATGTGGAGGTTATTATAATGAATGCAATCAAACGATTTGGTAGCGCAATGATTGTGCCGGTATTAATGTTTGCTTTCTTTGGTATTGTCCTTGGATTTGCAACTTTATTTAAAAATCCTACTATAATGGGTGGTTTAGCAGATCAACATACGTTTTGGTTTAAATTTTGGTCAGTGATAGAATCTGGTGGTTGGGTTATTTTCAATCATATGGAAATCGTATTTGTAGTAGGATTACCACTATCATTAGCTAAAAAAGCACCAGGTCATGCCGCACTAGCAGCATTAATGGGCTATTTAATGTTTAATACATTTATCAATGCGATATTAACGCAGTGGCCACATACATTTGGTGCTAACTTGGAAAAAGGTGTAGAAAATGTTACTGGATTAAAAGCAATAGCGGGTATCGAGACATTAGATACTAATATTTTAGGTGGTATTATCATTTCAGGGATCATTACTTGGATACATAATCGCTACTATAGTAAACGTTTACCAGAAATGTTAGGTGTGTTCCAAGGTCTAACATTTGTAGTAACGATTTCTTTCTTTGTGATGTTACCTGTTGCTGCAATTACTTGCGTAGTATGGCCAACTATTCAAAATGGTATTGCATCTATCCAACATTTTATTATTGGTTCAGGCTATGTAGGAGTATGGTTATACCACTTCTTAGAAAGGGTATTAATACCTACTGGCTTACATCACTTTATTTATGCACCAATTGAAGTTGGACCAGTAGTCGTGAATCATGGACTTAAAGCGGAATGGTTACAACATTTAAATCAATTTGCCGAAAGCAGTAAACCATTAAAAGAACAATTTCCATATGGCTTTATGCTACAAGGAAATGGTAAAGTATTTGGTTGTTTAGGTATTGCATTAGCTATGTATTCAACAACACCTAAAGAAAACCGTAAAAAAGTAGCAGCTTTATTAATACCTGCAACATTAACAGCTGTTGTAGCAGGTATTACTGAACCTTTAGAATTTACATTCTTATTTATCGCACCATTCTTATTCGTATTACACGCATTGTTAGCTGCAACAATGGATACAATTATGTACGGTTTCGGTTTAGTTGGTAATATGGGTGGTGGCGTCCTAGATTTCTTAGCTACTAACTGGATACCACTTGGTAAAGAACACTGGATGACGTATGTGATTCAAGTGGTAATAGGACTTATATTCGTAGGTATATATTATGTTTTATTCAGATTCTTAATATTAAAATTTGATATTCCATTACCTGGACGACGCAAAAATGAAGAAGAAGTTAAACTATTCTCTAAACAAGATTATAAAGAGAAAAAAGGACAAGAAGATGCTACAAAACATACGTCAACTGGGAATGAGTATGATGATAAAGCAGCATATTATTTAGATGGTTTAGGCGGTAAAGAGAACATTAAAGATGTGACTAACTGTACAACTCGATTACGTTTAACTGTGAAAGATGAAAATAAAGTAGAAGATAGTAGTTATTTTACACATAATCAAATGGCTCACGGTCTAGTTAAAAGTGGTAAAAGTGTTCAAGTGGTAGTAGGAATGTCTGTACCACAGGTTAGAGAATCGTTTGAACATCTGGTTTATGATGAAAATGATAAATAATAAATAAAAATAAGGGATTCCAAAATATATCGTTTTGGAATCCCTTTTATAGTTAATTGAATTAGGAAATTCTAGCTTTATGAATCATTTTAGATTTATAACCAGCTGATAGGATATCTATATTACGAGTTGCTACTGTATGTAATAATTTAGAAAAAACTTCAGGTGGACAAATGATACTTGCACAATTTTTATTTAATGTATAGCTAATATCATAATGATTCATAAACATATTCATTATATCTATCACTTTGTCTTTAATAAAAGCATCTTGTAATCCGTCAATAGATAGTTCAAATCGTTTAGCTGATTGATATAAATGATCTGAATCAAGTAGTTCATCAAGTTGTTTTGGTGATAATATTTGATAAATAGTGAAATTATGAAAACTTAAAAAGCTAATAAAATAAGGTAATTGTTGTTTTGGTAAGCTCACTTCTAAAGCATACATACCTTGTTGTTTAAATATTTGATATTGAAAGGATTCGCAAAATTTAATCTGCTTACATAGCTTTGATAATGATTTGCGAGATGATCGAGATTTTAAATCTGCGATATTTATAATGTAAGTTTCAAATTTGTCTATCAACATGTTATGCCTCCCGATTGCTAACATTCATGGTTTAGAAATTTATTGTTAAGTAGGGTAATAGTTTTTGTTGCTTTAAAATGATTGTACCATGCTTCTTTTTGATATTCACTAGGACTTTTGAATGAAGACTAGTAAAAAAAGAATATTTCATTAGTCAATACTATGAGAATCATGGATTAAAGGACTTTATTAAAATCTAATTACAGGGACCGTAAATAACTTAAAATATAAGAAAATTCTGAAAATAACATTGTCCATTATAAATAGTTATGATAATATTTGTCATTATTAACTATTAAGGGTGTGTTTATATGTTAAATCGAATCAGTCAATTTGCGACAAAAACATTTATATTTTGGATGTTATTTGCTGCTGTGCTTGGATTTATTTTTCCTTCACACATCTCAATATTAGGTGGTTTCGTACCATACCTGCTTGGGATTGTTATGTTAGGAATGGGGATGACTATAGATCCTAAAGACTTTAAAATTGTTTTACAATCACCAAAACCTGTCATTATTGGCGTTATTTTACAGTTTACGATTATGCCTACCTTAGCATTTCTTATTGCTAAAGGCTTTCAATTACCTCCTGAAATTGCCATAGGTGTGATTTTAGTTGGATGCTGTCCAGGTGGAACATCTAGTAATGTAATGAGTTATTTAGCTAAAGCAAATGTAGCATTATCTGTAGCGATAACGAGTGTATCAACTTTAATTGCGCCTTTTGTTACACCAGCATTAATCTATATTTTTGCACATGAATGGTTGAAGGTCTCATTTGCCAGTATGTTATGGTCAGTCGTTCAGGTAGTATTGATTCCAATTATTATAGGATTTGTATTCCAAAAGGTAGCAAGACGTTTTGCTCAAAAGACAGCTACAGCATTACCATTAATTTCTGTTATTGCCATTTCTCTTATTTTGGCAGCTGTAGTCGCAGGTAGTAAAACACAAATTTTGAAAACAGGATTGTTAATTTTTGTAGTTGTTATCTTACACAATATTCTTGGTTATACAATCGGTTATGTATTAGCTAAAGTATTCCGAATGGATTATAAAGATAAAAAAGCCGTAGCGATAGAAGTAGGTATGCAAAATTCTGGTTTAGCAGTATCACTTGCAACAGTTCATTTTAGTCCTTTAGCTGCTGTGCCAGGGGCTGTATTTAGCTTAGTTCATAATATTTCAGGACCTATTCTTGCAAAATATTGGTCTTCTAGAAGTAAAGATATTTAATTGACTCATTTATCTGAAGATTAAATCCCATTTTTAACTAAGATAGTATCTAGATTATGTTAAAATATGAGACATTGAGATTTAATTTTTATTATAAAAAGATAAAGGAGTACGCATATGTATAGAGCAGTTGTTTTTGATTTTGATGGAACTATAATCGATACAGAAAAACATCTTTTTGATGTCATTAATAAACATTTAACTAAACATAATGAATCACCAATTACTTTAGAATTTTATAGAAGATCAATAGGTGGGGCAGCAACTGAACTTCATAATTATCTTGAAGCACTTATTGGCCCAGAGAAAAAAGCAGCTATTTATAAAGAACATAATGATACAAGTGGACATTTACCAATAATAGAAACGATTCAACAATTAATGGAATATTTAAAGCAACGCCATATACCGATGGCAATTGCGACTAGTAGTCATAGAGAAGATATATTACCTACATTTCATAAACTAGGTTTAGATAAATATATAGAAGTGATAGTAGGTAGAGAAGATGTTGAAAATGTTAAGCCCAATCCGGAACCTTATTTAACAGCAGTACAACAACTAAATTATAATCCGACAAACTGCTTAGCGATTGAGGATTCAGTAAATGGTGCAACGGCTGCAAATAGTGCCGGTTTGGATGTTATTGTAAATACAAATGTTATGACTGAAGAACAAGACTTTTCTACTGTTAATTATGTAGCTAAAGATATTGATTTCGATAATATTGTTCAGCGCTTCTTTAGTCGTAAATAGGAGGTATGGTATGTTTTATACTATCCTGTTTTTCATAGCTGGACCTATCATTATCGGTATTGGAAACTTGATATTAGGTCCTATGTTTAATAAACGTATTCCTTTACACATACATGTGCGATCTTTTCTTGTTGGTACGATGATATATTTAATATTAGCGACAATTGGATATTTCTTATTATTACAAGGTAGATTATAAAAAATCCGCTTCAATTATGAGTAGATCTTACTCAGTTTGAAGCGGATTTTTACTGATTAAAATATTTCATTACATAATTTTTAATAACAAGGTAACTAAAATCAATACAATTAATATCGCATCAATACCAACCATAATAGCAAAACGAGTGGTTTTTTGACCTTGAGACTTAGCTAATTTTAAAGCGTTATAATTTGGTATTAAACTAATAATTAATAAGATAAGAATAATTACGCCAATAATGACAGACATTAACTTTGTCCTCCGTTCCTATTTTCAATGTATTCCCAAATAAATCCTGCGATAATACCCACTACAATCCCTATTAAAACGCCTATTTTTATATGTGAAATCATGGCACCAATAATTAATCCAATAATAATGGCTATTGGCAAAGTAGTTCCAAATTTCATTTTTCTCTCAGGAGAATTTAAAATGGTAAACGCAACTACATATATGATAAAGAAAACAATTGCTGCCAGTAGTGACTTACCAATTAATGGTAGTAGATTTGGGTTTTTAACAGAAAAATAATTGAGTAAGAAAAAGATAATTAAAAATATGATTGATATTTTTAATGCTTTTTGAATTAATGTTTTACTCATAATGTACTCCTTAATAAATATATGAAAAGTATATCATAAACCTAAAATGAACCATAAAGTAAATCTCTTTAAAGGAATTTTTAAAAAAGTTGAAATTAATTAATTATTGCAAATACAGTAAAATTGCGGGTTTGCAAAAGACTGTCATAATAGTTTTGTAAGCGATTTCAATAAATTGTTAAAATATTGTTTCAATTTTGTCATTTTATAGTATAATTGCGTCAATAAGTTTATTATTATTTTATCCTAGTAAAAAAGAGGTGTGTTATTAACATGGAGAATAACGAATTACAAAGGGGATTAAGTGCACGTCAAATGCAGATGATTGCACTAGGCGGTACGATTGGTGTTGGCTTGTTTATGGGAGCAACAAGTACAATCAAATGGACAGGACCGTCAGTAATATTTGCGTATTTAATTGCGGGTATATTTTTATTTTTAATCATGCGTGCTATGGGAGAAATGATTTATATTAATCCAACAACTGGTTCTTTTGCTACATTTGCTAGTGATTACATACACCCAGCAGCTGGATATATGACAGCATGGAGTAATATATTCCAGTGGGTAGTCGTAGGTATGAGTGAAGTTATAGCTGTCGGAGAATATATGAATTATTGGTTCCCGAATTTACCTCAATGGATTCCAGGGGTTATAGCTATTTTATTATTAGCAGCTGCTAACTTAGTATCAGTAAAAGCCTTTGGAGAATTTGAATTTTGGTTCGCTTTAATTAAAGTTATAACAATTGTTTTAATGATTATAGCAGGTTTTGGTTTAATATTATTTGGCTTAGGTAATGGTGGACATCCAGTTGGTTTTTCTAACTTATGGTCACATGGTGGATTTATGCCAAATGGTATAGTCGGTTTCTTCTTTGCACTATCAATCGTTATAGGTTCATATCAAGGTGTTGAATTAATTGGTATTTCAGCAGGTGAAACTAAAGATCCACATAAAAATATTGTAAAAGCAGTTAACGGTGTTATCTGGCGTATACTTATTTTTTATCTTGGTGCCATCTTTGTTATCGTTACAGTTTATCCATGGGATGAGTTAGGAAGCATCGGAAGTCCGTTTGTAGCAACATTTGCTAAAGTCGGTATCACATTCGCAACTGGTTTAATTAACTTTGTAGTATTAACAGCAGCAATGTCTGGTTGTAACTCAGGAATCTTTAGTGCGAGTCGTATGATTTATACATTAGCACGTAAAGGTCAACTACCTAAGATTTTTACTAAAGTTATGAAAAATGGTGTACCAATTTATACGGTATTAGCAATTTCTATAGGAATCTTAATTGGAGCTTTATTAAACGTTATTTTACCACTGTTTATTAAAGGTGCAGATAGTATATTTGTATATGTGTATAGTGCTTCAATTTTACCTGGTATGATTCCTTGGTTTATGATTTTAATCAGTCATATTCGTTTTAGAAAATTACATCCTGGTGAAACTAAAAACCATCCATTTAAAATGCCAGGTGGTATAGTTGCAAGTTACTTAACAATAGCGTTTCTAATTATTGTTTTAATCGGTATGTTATTTAATAAAGAAACTGTAGTATCAGTAGTAATTGGTATCGTATTCTTAACTGCTGTAACTATTTATTACTTTATTAGATATAATAAAGCAGAGAAAAATTTAAAAAAAGATAATTCATTAAAATAAAATCAATTTAAAAAGCAGCATTAACGTCATTAAACTTGCGTTAGTGCTGCTTTTCTATATTTGAAATGTATATAATTAACAATAGGATTGAGCTTAGACAATATTTTAGTCTAAACTTAATCCTATTTAATTAATGCTTAAAGTCAATATTAGAAAGATGCTTTCTATAATTATCTAATGCCATTTTAGATTGTGTAATAAAGTCTAAAGAAGATTGATAGTTTAAAGCAATATATCGATAATAAAGAACATCAATCGTAAACATTTGTGCTAATAAAGATGTTGTAGCGCCCATGCGCATTTCATTTTCATCAGTTTCACCATAATCTAGTACGATATCTGACATTTGAGAAATGGTATTGTTGGGTGAACTAGTTATTGTCACAATTGGAATATGATAATCTTCAACTACTTTAGCAATAGATTGCATTTCACTTTGTGTTCCATTGTTTGTGATAAAAATAACGCAATCTCGACTATCACAAGAAGCAAGCATCGTAGTGAAAATATGTGTTTCTTGTGCAAGTTGTGCATTCATACCAATCCGTGAAAGCTTTTGATATAAGTCGGTCGCTACGACAAAAGATGCACCATATCCATAAATGAATATTCTATTAGAATGTTTGAATTGATCGCAAATGAGATCTACGGTTTTATCGTTCAGATTATTATTTGCTTTAGTTAATGCACCATTTGCACGAGCAAGCATCTTCTTTTTAAGTGATGAGGTGCTTTCATTATCAACTAATTCAACATTATAAACAGTTGTTTCTTTAGGCATGTACTTTGATAGTTCGATTTTTAATTCTTGAAAACCACCATCTACCAATTTTTTACTAAATCGGATAATAGATGATGGACTCGTATCAAGTTCTTGTGCAAGATCTTGAGAATTCATCTTTATGACTTCGTGTGGTGCATTTTGAATATAATTTGCTATTTTTTTCTCGTTTTTTGTTAAATAGGGATACTGGTTATCTATTTCATATAAAATGTTCGTCATTTTAATCACCCAGTTTGTTAGAGTTTCTCATTTTTTTTGTAGTTCCAAATAAAAATGTCATGATAAAGCCACCTATATATGCTGAAATTAAACCAGCAATATAACCTAGATACATATTGTCTGAGATTAAAGGTAATAAAGATAAGCCACTAGGTCCAACAGCTTTAGCGCCTATATGACCAATTCCTCCAATAACAGCACCGCCAATACCGCCACCAAGACATGCAGTGAAAAAAGGTCTACCGAGTGGCAACGTTACACCATAAATCAATGGTTCCCCTATACCTAAGAAACCTACGGGTAATGCGCCTTTTAAAGTATTTCTAAGTGGTTGATTATGACGACAGCGTACCCATAAAGCAAGGGCAGCACCAACTTGACCAGCACCAGACATTGCAGCGATAGGTAGTAAATAGGTTGCGCCAGTACTATTAATAAGCTCGATATGGATTGGTGTAAAAACGTGATGAAGTCCTAACATGACTAATGGAAGGAAAAAGGCACCAATAATAAATCCGCTAAAGATACCACCAACGTCAATCACCCAATTCACAACATGCACTAAACCATCTGATATAAAACCAGCAATTGGCATTATTATAAATATCGTCAATAAACCAATGGTAAGTAGTGATAGGGTGGGTGTGATAATAATATCTATTGATTCTGGTACTGCTTTATGTAGTTTCTTCTCAATCATACTTAAGATCCAAACGGCAAATATAACACCTATAATTCCACCTTGACCAGCAACAAGAGGTTCTCCTGTGAAAATATTTTTTATAGGATTTTCATCGGTTAGACCTGTTAATAATGTTGTACCTCCTATAACACCACCTAAACCTGGTGTAGCACCAAAAACTTTAGCACTATTAATCCCAGTGAAAATGGCTAAGTAAGCTAACATACCATCTTTAATAACATTTAATACGGTAACAAGTTGTTTCATGAAATCTCCAGATATCATGTGCGCAGTTAACATATTGTTTAATACTGCAGCTATACCACCGATTAAACCTGCCCCTATAAATGCCGGGATTAAGGGGATAAAGATGTTAGAAATGGACTTTAAAATACGTTGCCATTTACTTTGCTTTCTTGAATTTTGATAATGCTTTTTATTTTCGTTAGCAAGTTGTTCAGCTTGTGATTTATAGCTTTGATTTTCAGAATGATTGATGTCTTCACCCAATGGTACATGACTGTATTCAGCCATTTTATTAGCGACCTTATTAACAATACCTGGACCAACAATAATTTGAAGATGATCATCTTCGACAATCCCCATGACACCTTCAATTTGATGTAGTTTATCGTAATTTACAATACTTGAATCATTGATAGTTAATCGAACTCTAGTCATACAATGCATTATTCGCTGTATATTTTCGATGCCACCTACAGCTTTTATAATTTCTTGAGCAAGTCGTTCTTCTTTACTCATGGAATTAGCCTCCTTTAACCTTTGATGGCTTGCTTAATCACTCCATTATGTTGTAGTAATTTTTGTTGTGCTTCATCTTTGGTTATGTCACTTAAATTCATGACAATTGCAGTTTTAATATCTTTATCGGCTTTTTCATAGAGTAACTTTGCTTCTTCGTCATTTAAATCACATATTTCTTTAATGATGCGTATTGAACGGTGAATTAATTTCTGATTGGTTGGTTTTAAATCTACCATTAAATTATCATAAACTTTGCCAACACCTATCATTGTCATTGTAGAAATCATATTGAGAACGAGTTTTTGTGCCGTTCCTGATTTTAAACGTGTTGATCCTGTTAGTACTTCCGGACCTACAGGTATTTCTAATGCATATTGCGCTACTTTACTCATTTTACTGTCTGTATTACATGAGATTGAAACACTAGTAGCACCCACTTTGTTAGCATAAGTTAAAGCACCTTTAACATAAGGTGTGCGCCCACTTGCAGAAATACCTATAACCATATCATTTTCAGTTAAACCAATATTCTCTAAATCTTTTTGACCTAGCGCTTCATTATCTTCGGCACCTTCAACAGCTTTTGTCATCGCTTTAGGGCCTCCAGCAATAATACCTATTACTTCATTTGGTGAAGTGTTAAAAGTGGGTACACATTCAGCAGCATCTAGTACACCTAATCTACCGCTTGTTCCTGCACCAATGTATATCAATCTACCGTGCTGGCTAAATTTTGCAATTGACTCATTAATAACGTTTGTTAACTTTGGAATAATAGATTCTATAGCTTTAGGAACTAATTGATCCTCTTGATTCATTGTTTTAAGTGCATCTTGAATTGACATTTCATCTAAATGCATTGTTTGTGCGTTACGTGATTCAGTTGTTAAATCATTCAATGCTTATGTCTCCTTTAAACATATAAATTCAAAAGTATCGCCTGGCTGCATGATTTTAAGAAAAGGAAGATCTTGTTTACAAATACGTGCAAGACGATTGATATTTGAATGTCCTGGAAGAGATGTTTTAATAATTTGAAGTTCACCTTCATAACGACCATTGAGGTGGTTATCGATAGTAATATCTCCAGGCAAACGTTGTTCGATACCAATAGGTGTAATTTTCTGATTCACCATTAATCTAGATGTTTGAGAACGTAAGACATGTTCGGGCGAATCAATTCTTACATGGTGTTTTGCATATAATAGATTTAATAAATGATTATCATTATTTTCGACATTATTGATATGCAATACAAAGTGATGTTGAACAAATATTTGATAAAGTTGTTTAGCTAAATTGATTTCCAAACCATTGTCAGCAATAACGATAGTATTAATACCAGTTAGCTGTAGTTCATGTACAGCTTGAAAAGCATGTTCATGCCTATGATTTTCTATTGTAGGTAAGCCTTTGTATAGAGGACCTCTTAAGTTTGTTCCAGGAATAAAAGCAAATATCTTAGCATTTGGATCGAACAAATGAATAAGATTATTTTGCTGTTGAAGTGATGACAAACTTAATCCTGTATCAGGTCTAGGATAATAATTATGACAATAAATAAGTGTTCGAATATTTGGATTACTATAAATAGTAGATAATATATGATGCGTTATTGTACTAGCATTAATACAACATTGATATCCTCTTTTTTGAATATCAAGAATAAGATTCACATTAAGTTGATCATCAATTCTAATAACAAATTCCCCGTTTGAGAATTGATCTAATAAACTGTAAAAGTGGTGATTAAGTAAAGAAGGATTTACATCAATAATAAAAGTGATTGAATATTGCGATAATAACTGGCACAATTCTCCCAAATGCGACAGTTTAAATTGATCATCTTCTTCTGGTATTTGAAGGGAAGTAAAAATGGTATCGTATCCCTGAGATACCATTGATAGAATATAAGATTCATTCAATCTATGTCCTATAGATACCGAGAAACCAAGCATGATCATCCTCCTCAAATAATTGCTTAATCATATCCGATTATAACGCTAATATTATTAATTTACAATTTGCATATTAGAATAAAGTATAAAATTTTTACAAAAAAATTAAAAAACAATAAAAATTAAAATAAATAGTTGTTTAGAGGTTAATGTGTATTCATTAAATATTGTAGAGAAAGAAGTTTTTTAATTGGTATAAGATTTATAATAAGTTAAACTGTCGAAAATCATTAATTGATAATGATTGATGGTTTGGCAACTGTCTCCATTTTTTGTAATGTTAAAAGGATGTTCGTTGAGAAAGGTGATTAAGTTTTTATAATTGTTTAAATTTGGATCAGTAGGTTTAAATTGATCTGATAATTGTGAGTTCATCCAGTGAGATTCTTCAATGAGTAAAGTGGTAAATTCGTTTAATGTGGTCTCGAATTTGTTATGATTAAAAAGTATATAATACTTTAATTTTTCAGTTATCATAATGAGTTGAGTTAATTTTAATTCTATGTGGGTAAATGTTTCTTGTGAATTCATAAAGCCTCCGTTTAGATATAATGATAAAAAGAAAGGATACATAATATGAAACTTTCGAATAAAGGGTATCGTTTTAAAGATATTGCGTGGAGAGATTTGTTATTAATACCAATTATCTTCATTGGTTTGATAATATTTTCTATGGTAGGTTTTGGGATATTAAATATACATTATACTCACCCAGATAAATTAATGCAGTCAATGATGGCGACTGTTGCACAAGTGATGAGTTATATTATTGCAATTTTAAGTTTTTACCTAATGCATTTAAAATCATTTTCCAAAAGATTTAATAATGGAATTAATTATGTAAAAAAGCATTGGATATTATTAATTGCCATGTTGCTTATAGCACTTGGGGCATCATCGCTTTATGAGTGGTTGATGCAATTTTTACCGAAGTCATTACAGTATAGTGAAACGCAAAATGAATTAGCACTTGATCAATTATTCAAAATACCTTTATTTTTACCTATAGCGTTTCTTTTAATTGTCATTGTTGCACCTATTGTTGAAGAATTGGTGTTTAGACATATTCTTATCGGAGAGTTAGGTAAGAAGTTTAATTTTATTTTTATGGGGATTATTTCAGCAGTAACGTTTACTTTAATACATGTTAGTGGTGCGAAATCACCATTTGAATTTGGGGCATACTTTATATTAGCAATTATATTGGTGGTTAGTTATTTAAAAGCTAAAAGAAATTTAGCGTCCTCAATTACCATTCACATATTAAATAACCTCATATCATTTATATGGACGCTATTTATTGTTTATTAGAAAAACGAAGTATAGCCTGTGACATAAAAGATGTCACAGGCTATATGTATATTGTCGCCTAGTGAGATAGTTATAGAAATCATTTAAAGTCATACTTTTTGTGTAACAAATTAGTATGACTTATTTAATAGCAATAAGCTATTAAGAACAAAAGGTTCGCATGAACTAAAGAGTTCATGCATAAGAGTTACTACGCACTAAAGTGCAAGTACCTCTAATGAATTAGGAGTGAAATAAAGGATTACACTAGCTAAAGCTAGTGCATAAGAACCACTAGCCTAATAAAATTAGGAGTGGTTCTTTATATTTCAGGTGGGGTCTGATAAAAATTGCTGATAGTTATCAATTGTTATATCTTGTGTTTTAATTGTTTTTTCAAATGAATAAGAAATGTCTTGTATATCTCTTATTAAAAGTTCTCTAGTGGAACCTAAGCCAATTTCGAATACGATAGCATGCCATTGACCATCTTTACACAACAATCCAATAAAGATTACATTTTCAGCAACAGTTCGATCTTCTTCGTAAAAATCTACTAGCATCACTTTACGCTCAGAACAGTATATTAAAATATCAGAAAAAATATTGGGTAATGTAACCTGAGTAGTGTCTTCAAATTTTATATAATAGTCCATCTTTTTTAATAATTTGCGTATACGTGTTTGCGGTAAACTTAAACATTGTTTCAAAATAGCCTGAATTTCTTTCGCATAGGGCAAAGTTGAATAAGATTGACTTTCATTTAAAGTAAGAAATAATGCAGAAAGTTGAGCATCTGTTAAAGTTAGCGCAATTTTTGATTGTGATTCTTGAATTTTATAGCCGCCTTGACTGCCATGTGATGCATGTATTTGTACACCTTGATTTTCTAAATCATCAATATCTCTAAGAATTGTACGTTTTGAAACTTTAAATCTTTTTGCTAATTCAGAAGCAGTAATCTTATTACTTTGCTGAATTTCTTGTATCAGTCGATTTTGACGTTCTAATTTATTCAATGAAAGTCACCTCCAATAAACATTACATATTACAATAATTATATCATATAAGCGACAATGATGACATTTGTAGCTTATTTTAGAAATAAAAAGTGAAAAATATCTCAAAAAAATTTAGAAAACGATTACAAACGGAAAAAGTTTATGTTAATATATTATTTGTAACAGGGGGAGCGATTAACAAAGGGGTAGAGCTATATAACAGGTAGCTGATAATCGTTCGAGTTACACTAAAACATCTTCAATATTTATTACTTACTTTCCTTTCTATTTGTCGGCTAGCATAAGACTAGCCGATTTTTTTTATGTCAATAATGTTAATGTAGGACTAAAATTTTTAAGTACAATATATTATGACTATGTTAGAGTAGATTTTAATGAATTATAGTTTTTAAATAAAATTTGAACATACAATGATAAATAGAAAAAAATAAAGAGGTGTTATAGATGACTAATTATCAACTAAATGATATAGATCAAATGGTTACAGAATGGTTAGAAAATATAGACAATATTATCCCTAAATTAATTTTTGATATGCATACTGAAACAAAATTAAATCGATTTGATTTAGTGACGAATGTTGATCAGCAAATCCAAAATGAATTTCAACAATTTTTAAGTAACCACTTACCAGATCATCAATTATTTGCTGAAGAAAAGAGCAATGAAGGGATTGATCCTAGGCAAGGCCATGTATGGATTATGGATCCTATAGATGGTACAGCGAATTTAGTTAAACAGCAAGAAGATTATTGTATAATTCTAGGTTATTTCGTAGATGGAGAACCTAAAATATCATATATCTATGATTATCCACATGGACATTTATATAAAGCGATTGAAAATAAAGGTGCATATGATAATAACCAAATATTATTAGCCCCGCCAATCATAGATATAAAAGATGCCATTCTATCATTTAATACACAAGTGTTGAATGATGAAACAATGCATGAATTATATGAGGCATCCTTTGGACATAGAATTATAGGATCATGTGGTTTAGATTCATTAAGAGTGATTAAAGGTCAATTTGGTGCACATATCAATACTAATCCTAAACCTTGGTATATCGCAGCTCAATTCTTATTTGCAAAAGAACTTGGTTTAAAAATGAGTTCATTGGATGGCAAACAAATAGACTTATCAACTGCAGCGCCATTTATTATAAGTAATGAAGGATGTTATAAAGAAGTCCTTGAAATTTTAAATAGTGGTTCTGGATACGGAAAATAATATTATAAATATATTGCCTCATCACTATATGATGTCCATATTTGACACTTAGATTATTCTTTTAAATTAATTTTTGTATAATAAGACTTTAGAAGTATAGTAAAATTAATTTTCTATTATATAATAATTAAGGTATGTAGTATGTGACACAGTTAAGGAAAAGGAGTGATGGGTGTGCGCAGATCAGAAAAAAATAAAATGAGTCTACCCGCAAAAATTTTAGTTTGGTTTATCGGAATATTATTTATTTTAGCCTTAGTAGCAGTGATTTATGTCGTTGCTAAAATTTTTATCACTGGCGATAAAATACATAATCCTTTAGATAGAGATCATTCTCACTTGAGAGATGGAAAGGTTAATTTAAAAAATGGTGATCCATTTACAATTGCACTATTTGGTGTAGATTCAGATGCTGAACGTAAGGCACAGGGTGGCGGCTCTCGTAGTGATACGATTATGATATTATCAATTAACCCAGAAAAGAAAAAAACTGAAATAGTTAGTGTTCCTAGAGATACACAAGCTAAAATTGTAGGAAAGGGTACAACAGAGAAAATAGCGCACGCTTATGCTTATGGTGGGCCTAGTATGTCTATCAATTCATTAGAAAAATTAATGAATGTACCTATTGATCATTATGCAACCATTGATATGGACGGATTACACGATATGATTGATACACTTGGCGGTATAGATGTTGTCAGCAATGATACTTTTACAACTAATGGCGTTCATTTTGAAAAAGGAAAGAAAACACACGTAAATGGAAAAGAAGCAATGAGCTTTATTCGAAGTCGTAAAGAAGAAGGTGCTGGTGGTGACTTCGGACGTCAAGAACGTCAGCAACTGATATTAGAAGCTATGGCAAATAAAATGACTAGCGCATCTTCTATTGCACACTTCCCATCTTTAATGAATGAAATCCAAAAAAATGTGAAGACAGATTTATCATTAGGTGAACTGAATACTATTAGAAGTAAATATAAAGATGCAAATGATACAGTTAATCGTCATCAACTAGATGGACAAGGTGGCATACAAGACGATGGATTATATTACTTTGTGCCAAGCGATAGCTCTCTTCAAGAAAATGCTAATTTATTAAAAGAAAATCTAAATATGTAATAAAAATTCATAATTTCAATTAATAAAGAACAATGGTGTTAATAGTTAATACCATTGTTCTTTTTTTGCAATTCTCAAAAGCTTTAATTTTATATTAAAATGTAAAAAGTCCTTAACATTGTATGTTTTAAGTTATACAATTAATATGATTCTATCTATTCATATATGTGGGGCATGTAGTTGGATAAGAATAAAAGAAAATGACGTTAGCAATTACGGAAAAATATATAATGGGGTGAAAGTATGAAAGAACATTTAATCGTTACCCTTGACGGAACAGATTATTTAGTTGAACCAGGTACCAATTTATTAGAATTCATACGTTCAAGAGATACATTTGTACCAGCGATTTGTTATAACGAATCAATGGGACCAATTCAAACTTGTGATACTTGTACAGTAGAAATAGATGGCAAAATTGAAAGAGCATGTGGAACATCAATTGATAGACCAATGACAGTTAATACAACAACAGACCATGTTCAAGCTTCTCAAAAAGAAGCGTTAGATCGTATTTTAGAAAAACATATGCTGTATTGTACAGTTTGTGACTATAACAACGGTGATTGTGAAATTCATAATACGATGGATGAGTGGGGGCTCCAACATCAAACTTATGAATATAAAGAAAAGCCATATGAAAAAGATTATGGTCCATTTTATCGTTACGATCCGAACCAATGTATTTTATGTGGACGCTGTGTAGAGGCATGCCAAGATATAGAAGTTAATGAAACAATTAGTATTGATTGGGATAGAGAACACCCAAGAGTAATTTGGGATAATGATGTTCCTATTAATGAATCTTCATGTGTATCTTGTGGTCAATGTGCAACAGTGTGTCCATGTAATGCAATGATGGAAGTCAATATGGAAGGTAATGCTGGTTATATGACTGATACAGAGCCAGGTTCATTAGCTGCTATGATTGATTTAACTAAAAAGGCTGAGCCAGGATATGGACCATTATTTGCCATTTCAGATTCTGAAGCAGAAATGCGTAAAGAACGTATCAATAAGACTAAAACAGTATGTACATATTGTGGTGTTGGATGTTCATTTGAAGTATGGACTAAAGATAGAGAAGTATTAAAAGTACAACCTTCACACGATTCACCAGCAAATAAAATTGCATCATGTGTTAAAGGTAAATTCTCATGGGGCCATATTAATTCAGATCAACGTTTGACTAAACCTTTAGTACGTAAAGATGGACAATTCCATGAAGTAGAGTGGGATGAAGCGTTAAATGTAATCGCTGATAACTTTACTAAAATTAAAGAAAAATATAATGCAGACCATTTAGCATTTATTTCTTCGTCTAAGGCAACTAATGAAGAATCTTATTTAATGCAAAAATTATCACGACAAGTTATTGGTACAAACAATGTTGATAATTGCTCAAGATATTGCCAAGCACCAGCAACAAAAGGGTTATTTAGAACTGTTGGACACGGCGGAGATTCTGGTAGTATTGAAGATTTAGAAAAAGCAGCTATGACTGTACTTATTGGTACAAATACTGCAGAGGCACATCCAGTTATCGCGTCACGTATGAAACGTGCACAAAAACTATTTGGCCAAAAATCTCATGTGTTTGATATTAGAAAACATGAAATGGCTGAACGTGCTTATGAATTCTATCAACCTAAACCAGGAACTGACTTAGTTTGGTTAAGTGCAGTAACAAAATATATCATCGACCATGATTTACATGACAAAGACTTTTTAGATGAATGGGTAGATGATTTTGATAAGTATTATGAATCATTATCAACATTCACTATGGAATTTGCAGAAGAAACAACTGGTATTCCAAAAGAACGTTTAATTAAATTTGCTAATGAAGTAGCCAAAGCTGAATCAGTATCTATTTGTTGGGCAATGGGTATTACGCAACAAGATATCGGTAGTGATTCAAGTACTGCTATTTCTAATTTATTATTAGTTACAGGAAACTATCGTAAACCAGGTACAGGTGCTTATCCATTACGTGGACATAATAATGTTCAAGGTTGTAGTGATATGGGTAGTATGCCAGACAAAATTACAGGTTATCAAAGTGTTGAAGCGGATGATGTTCGTGCTAAATTCGAAAGAGAATATGGCGTAGAATTAAATAAAAAACCAGGTCGTGATAACCACCAAATGATTGAAGGTATTCATAATGGTGAAATCAATTCACTATATTTATACGGTGAAGATACTGGTATCGTTGATTCAAATATCAATTTCGTTCAAGCAGCTTTCGAAAAATTAGACTTTATGGTAGTTCAAGATGAATTTTTAACATATACAGCGACATATGCTGATGTTGTACTACCTGCAAGCCCATCATTAGAAAAAGATGGTACATTCACAAATACAGAACGTCGTATCCAACGTTTATATAAAGCTTTAGAACCTAAAGGCGATTCTAAACCTGACTGGGAAATTTTCCAACTTATTGCTAATCGCTTAGGTTTTAATTGGAATTATCAACATCCTAGCGAAATTATGGATGAAATTGCGCGTTTAACACCTTTATATTCAGGTGTAAGTTATGAGCGTTTAGAAGGGTTCAATAGTTTACAATGGCCAGTTCATGAAGATGGCACAGATGAACCATTACTTTATTTAGAAGGATTTAATTTTGATAATGGTAAAGCTAAACTTTATCCATTAACGTTTGATAATTACTTTAAAGAAGATGAAGTTTATGACCTTCACGTTAATAACGGTCGATTATTAGAACATTTCCATGAAGGAAATATGACGTATCAAACTGAAATGATTAAATATAAAATGCCTAACGCATTTGTTGAAATCTCACCAGAACTTGCTAAAGATCGAGGTATTCATGAAGGCGCAGAATTAAAATTCATTTCTGAATCAGGTGAAGCTACTTTATTAGCACATATTACTGATAGAGTGAGCGGCAAACAAATTTATATTCCATTAAATAATGACGCCCTTGAAAATGGTGCTATGGGTGCGATCAATGCACTTACGAATAGTGATGTGGATCCTGAAACAGATACACCATCATATAAACGAACTAGCGCTCGCATGGAAGTGATTTCTAAACGTGGTAAGTCACCATTGAATCCAACTAACTTCCGTGTAGATAAACAACGTAATCCACAATACAGTGTTAGAGTTGATAAAAAATGGGATCGTGAGGACTATGTTTTCCCGGGAAATCAGGTGAATGACTAATGGCAGAAAGAATAACTGAAATCAAACGTATGCAAAAGTCACCCGAACAAGTTAAAGCAGAAAGTCTTAACGAAGTATTGGATGCTATATCTGAAAACAAAGACAGTATCTTAAAAGCCATACGATTAGTTAAAGTATTAGATGAAGCGAAAATATTAGATGCATTAAATGGTGGTATTAAAGGTAGACAAGTAATTATTAATAAATTTGCTGTTGAACTTAATAAAGACATTTATACAAGATTACTTTCAAATATGGCATCATTAGTATTCTTATTAGGAGACTTAAATGTTAAAGATTTAAGTGAAATGCTTAATAAACTTAATAAAGGTATGCATGTTGCAAATCAAGCAAGCCCTAACTCTAAAACAACGATTAGAAGCTTAATGGGTGTATTAAAAGATGATGATATGAATCGTAGTCTTACATACATGCTAAACTTATTAAAAGGCATGTCTCGAGAAGACTAATTAACATTTGAGGTCAGAACATTTTATCTAGGATAAGCATATTCTCCTATGATGTTCTGATCTCTTTTCTTTATGTCGACAGAAATTTAAAAAATCATGTATCATGTATATTAAATATTATTTTAAAGAATAGAGGTGTCGTATGATAAATCCTAATATATTAAAAGCAATGGCAATTGTATCCAACGTGTTATTAGTGATAGGTATTATCTTTTTAATTATGTTGAAATTAGTGTTAGCCATTACTTTTTTTGCAGTGTCATTAGCTATTAGCTTAGTTATATTTAATGTACTCTTCAGAGATAAAACAGGAATGAAGATTGCTATTAATGTTTCTTTCTTTATAGTTGTCGTGGCAATTGTCGTTGCTTATTTCGTATTATCTAAATAGTTATAAATAGGAGCTTTGAATAAATGAAAAATATGAGTAAAGCCCGCTTGAGTACATTAGTTATCATTGTACTAATTATTATTTTTGGTATTTTGTATATTATTTTCGATACTAATTTATTTAACAATGATAAACGTGTTTCATTTAATGAAGCAGTATCAAGACAACAAAATAAAGGTGTTCTAAATACAAAAGAAGAAAATGGTGAATTTAAAAAGGCGAATGAATCTGATATTAAAAAAGCAATGTCAATTCACCGTGGTGATAATAAACTAAAATACATGGACATATCTGAAAAGGTTCCTATGTCGGAAGCGGAAGTAAATAAGATACTAAAAGGTAAAGGTATATTAGAAAAACAAGGAAAAAGCTTTTTAGATGCCCAAGATAAATACGAAGTAAATATTATTTATTTAATCAGTCATGCTATTATTGAAACAGGTAATGGACAATCAGATTTAGCTCATGGCATTAAAGATGGTAAACATCGTTATTATAACTTTTATGGTATAGGTGCTTTCGATGAAAATGCAGTGCATACTGGTAAAAGTTATGCTAAAAAGCAAGATTGGAATTCACCTAGAAAGGCTATTTTAGGTGGTGCAAAATTTGTTAGAAAGCAATATTTTGAAAATCAGCAAATTTCTTTGTATCAAATGAGATGGAATCCACAAGAACCCGGACAAAATCAATATGCTAGTGATATACATTGGGCAGATAATATTGCCAAGTTTATGAAAAAATATTACGAACAATTTGGTATAAAAAAAGATAAAGTTAGAAAAGATTTTTACTTATAGTCGGTTTCAAATACAAAAGATTAACGTTAGATAGGAAGTTACTATTCATCTGTAATGATGTAGTATACTTCCTTTTTTGTGAAATTTGAAATTTATGTTGTAAGGACCGAATTTTTTTAAAGTTTGAGATATGATAAAATATATTAGAATCACAATGATGAGGTGGAATCATATGAAAATCGCAATCGTCGGTGCAGGTATTGGTGGATTAACTGCTGCTGCACTATTACAAGAACAAGGTCATCAAGTTAAAGTATATGAAAAGAACGACGCTATTAGAGAAATAGGTGCTGGGATAGGTATTGGCGATAATGTGATTAAAAAATTACATAATCACGATTTAGCTAAAGGTATTAAAAATGCAGGTCAAAATTTAACAGCAATGAAAACATTTGATGAACAAAATAATCCATTAATGACTGCTTTTCTTAAACAAGATACACTTAATGTGACATTATCTCGTCAAAAACTAATTAATATTATTCAATCGTACGTTGAACCTGACAGTATTTACTTAAATCATAATGTAACTAAAATAGATAATAATAACTCAAAGGTGACGTTACATTTTATTAAACAGGAAAGTGAAGCATTTGATTTGTGTATTGGTGCAGATGGTATTCATTCCACTGTGAGAAATACTATAGATGAACAAAGTAAAGTACAATATCAAGGTTATACATGTTTTCGTGGTTTAGTGGATGATGTCCAATTAGAAGATCCATTTGTAGCAAAAGAATTTTGGGGTAGAAAAGGTCGAGTAGGTATTGTTCCTCTTGTAGGCAATCAAGCGTATTGGTTTATAACAATTAATACCAAAGAAAATGATCTTAAATACAAATCATTTGGTAAACCACATTTACAAGCGCGTTTTAACCATTACCCAAATGAAGTAAGACATATTCTAGATAAACAAAGTGAAACTGGTATTATATTAAACAATATTTATGATATGAAACCACTCAAATCCTTTGTAAAAGAACGTACTATTTTATTAGGTGACGCTGCACATGCTACAACTCCAAATATGGGACAAGGTGCAGGCCAAGCAATGGAAGACGCAATTGTATTAGCTAATTGTCTAAAAGAATATGATTTTACTAAAGCACTAGAACGTTATGATAAATTAAGAGTCAATCATACATCTAAAGTGATTAAAAAATCACGCAAAATCGGTAAAATAGCTCAATATCAAAATAGATTAATGGTTAAGGCTAGAAATACTGTTATGAAGATATTACCTAATAAAATTGCCTCTAATCAAACTAAATTTCTTTATAAATCTAAAGAAAAATAAAGAGTTACTTCAGAATTTTATTAGATTAGCAGTACTTGTGTCAGAGACATAAAGTTATTAAGAAAAGAGAAACAGCAATCAAGCTCTTTGATGAGCTTGATTGCTGTTTTTAATTACCATTATTTATTATTCACAATAAATTGAGGCGTTTCGCCATTAAGTTTTTTAATAGTGTCGTTAGCAACAATTTTAGCCATCATATCTCTTGCTTCAAATGTTGCATTACCAATATGAGGTGTTAGTACTACATTTTTTAATGTTTTTAATTCATCAGTGATTTGAGGCTCAAATTCATAAACGTCTAAAGCAGCGCCTTCAATTTCTTTATCTTTTAGTGCTTGTACTAATGATTGTTCGTTGACGATAGGACCACGTCCTGCATTTACTAAGTAAGCTGTTGATTTCATTTTCTTAAATTGCTCAGTATCAATTAAATGGTGTAAATCAGGATTGTATGCAGCATTTATAGTAATGAAGTCTGCATTTTCCAATAAAGTATCTAAGTCTACGTATTTAGCTCCGATATCTCTTTCTTTTTCTTCTTTACGGTGAGGCCCAGTGTATAACACGTCCATATCAAATGCACGGGCACGTTTTGCAACTGCACCACCAATTTCACCTAAACCTATAATACCAATAGTTTTTTCAGATACTTCTCGTCCTCTAAAGAATAAAGGTGCCCAACCATCAAATCCTTTAGTACGAGATAATTCATCACCTTCAACGATACGACGCGCAACACTTAAGATAAGACCAATTGTTAAATCAGCTGTTGCGTTAGTTGAAGCTTTCGGCGTATTTGTAACATCGATATTTTTTTCACGTGCATAGTCAATATCGACATTGTTGAAGCCAGCACCATAATTTGCAATGATTTTTAAGTTTTTACCACTATCAATAACTTCTTTATCAACGTTTGTTGATAGTAAACTTACTAATGCTGTTGCATCTTTAACACCATTTATCAATGCTTCTTTACTTATTAAACCTTCGTCATCATACATTTCTACTTCAAAATGCTTTTTCAAAAGTTCTAATCCAACTTCTGGAATTGCACCTGCGATAAATACCTTTTCCATCCTAATCACTCCTTTTATCAACAGTATATAAAAAGATACGAGTCTTAACAATTAATTCAACTATAAGAATAGGTCAAATTAACTTATTAATCGTAATCCGATTACAGCAGCTAATATCATAGCAATACAAATAATACGAAACACATTTTTAGATTCATTATAAAAAATCATACCTATAATAGTACCTCCCGCTGTACCAATGCCTGTCCAAATAGCATAAGCAGTACCCATAGGTATTTCAGTCATTGAAAGCTTCAATGTGCTAAAACTACAGACAAAAGCTATCCCAATTAAAATCATAAATATTTTATTTTTAGTTCGAGACCATTCATTCATAAATACAACGCCAGTAATTTCTAAACAACCAGCGATGATGAGATATATCCATGACATTATTGATGACCTCCTTCAACATCTTCATTCGTTGAAAGTTTTAAACCGACAATTCCTAATATTAATAATATAATTAGAAATAATTTAATAAATGTAAAAGGTTGATTGAAAAAGACCATATCAACAATAACTGTACCTGCAGCTCCTATACCAACAAAAAAAGCGTATACAGTACCTACAGGTAAGCTTTTAGTAGTATCAATCACAAGATAGAAGCTTAAAAATATAAAAATAAGTGTTACTAACCAACTAATAAATGAATCAGCGTTATTCAAACCAGTAACCCATATGATTTCTACTAATCCTGCTAAAATGACTTTTAACCATTTCAATATCGTATTCCTCCTAATAAAATAACAATAAATCTATTCTCTCAAAATCGGTGATAAGAGGCAAAATGTAAGTGTTATAACATAAAAAAACTTGTAAATGATTAATTAATCATTTACAAGTTTGTATTCATTATTCAAATTACTATCAATACTAGATATGGATATAGTTGTATGAACCAGCTTCACTTGCTGAGATTGTACGTGTACTAACAGAGAAAGGTCCACCATTATAGTTCATTTCTGAAACTGTAACTGATCCATCGCTGCTAACATTTTCAACATAAGCAACGTGACCGTAGCCGCCAGCTGATGATTGTAAAATTGATCCTGCTTTAGGTGTGTTGTTTACTGTATAACCAGCTTGTTGTGCTGCTGATGCCCAATTTCTAGCATCTCCCCAAGTTGAACCAATTTTTCCACCAACTTTGTCATATACGTACCAAGTACATTGACCAGCAGTATATAAATTACCAGATGAAGAGTTCTGTGTAGTAGTAGATGTTGTAGTAGTTGTAGTTGAAGTCTGTGTTGTATTATATGATTGATTATTTGGTTGATTAAATTCAGCAGCATCTGCATGATGAGATGTTGTACCGAAATATGCAGCGCCAATGCCTGCTGTTAATGTAGTAATAGTTGCAATTTTTTTCATGATAAATATCCTCCCGAATTTGTTTGGTATTAATATGTAAAGTGATATGGTGTAGCGATCCAAATATCATCTTCATTTACCAATTTAAGTTTTAATCGTTTTACGACAAGAGTAACTTTAACAGATATCAATGACTTTGTGTATGTTGTTACACTATCGTAATTAAATTAAAAAAACCATGACTCTTGTTGTAATAAACAAAAATCATGGTAATAAATATAGTTAACGCTTCCAAAGGCGTTGTTAATATATTTTTTTAATATAAGTAACATTTCTAAAAAACATATATTACAAGAGGTTGTAATAAACTATCCAGAAATTATTTGAAAAATCTTATGCTTAAAGGAATTAAATATTCTTTACCACCATAATATTTTACACATGCAATGATAGTAAAAATAAATGATAGTAAACATAGAACTAATAATGCAATTATGCCAACAATATAGAAGATGATGCCAATTATTGCGGCAGTATCATTATTCATACTTAAACCGATAATAAAAGGTATTAACATAATTACTGTAAGAATGATTGTCCAAATAGTATACGAAATAGCAAAATTAAAATAGTTCTTACCAGCTTTATCAACAAGTTTAGATTCTTTACGTTTAATAACCCAAATAATAATCGGTCCAATAATGCCACTAAATAAACTTAGTAGATATATTAGCATAGACATAAGACGTGAATCTTCATCGTTCGAATCAACCATTTGAGACGTTTGATCAGATATTTCATTATCTTGAAATTGTTCTGCCATAGGAATACCCCCGTTTTATATGTAAATTAAATTTATTACATCTTTACTATATCAAATGTTTATAAATTAATAAATAAGTTTTTAGTTTATATAATAACATGTTTTGTCTTATCGTCTATCTACAGGTTTATTTATTTTAAAATAGGATATATAAAATTATTAGTTTCGTCATTAAGTATTCTGTAACCTAAGTTTATATATAAATTTAATATGTAAATGATGACTAAACTAAATAAATAGTTTAATCATATTGTATTAACAATTATAATGTAGAAATGTAAAATTATTAATGATTTACGAAGGTATAGAGTGGGACTAGGATAACTTTTTATAAAGCCATTTTAGTTCCACCTTTTTAATGAAATATAAATAAGAAAGAGGTTTTTATATGAAAATTGCAATTATTGGATCAGGTAATGGTGCAGTAACAGCTGCTTTAGATATGGTAGACAAAGGGCATGATGTTAAATTATATTGCCGAAATCAATCTATTGAAAAGTTCAATAAAGCATTTGAACGTGGTGGGTTTGATTTTAATAATGAAGGCGAAGAAAAATTTATAGAATTCACTAATATTAGTGATGATATTGAAGATGTAATGAAAGATGCAGAAATTATTCAAGTTATTATTCCTTCTTCATTTATAGAATATTATGCAAAAGTGATGTCTTATCATGTGACAAATAATCAATTAATATTCTTTAACATTGCAGCTTCTATGGCATCTATTCGTTTTATGAATGTATTAGAAGACAGACATATTGATGTTATGCCTAATTTTGCAGAAGCGAATACATTAACATATGGGACTCGTGTTGACTTTAATGAAGCACGCGTTGATTTATCTTTAAACGTACGTAGAGTTTATTTCTCAACATTTAACAGAGAAGAATTGAATGATAGTTATGATAAAGTATCAGAAATTTATCCAAACCTAGTTAAAGAAGAAAGTTTACTTAAAACTAATTTAGAAAATGGTAACCCCGAAGTTCATCCAGGACCAACTTTATTAAATGTAGGTCGTATAGATTATGCAGAAGAGTTCTCATTATATAAAGAAGGAATAACAAAACATACGGTACGTTTACTTCATGGCATTGAATTAGAACGTTTAAATTTAGGACGTAAATTAGGTTTTGAGTTAGAAACCGCTAAAGAATCAAGAATTCAAAGAGGGTATTTAGAACGTAAAGATGAAGACGAACCATTAAATAGATTATTTAATACCAGTCCAGTATTTTCTCAAATTCCAGGTCCTAATCATGTGGAAAATAGATATCTGACAGAGGATATTGCATATGGTCTAGTGCTATGGTCAAGTTTAGGCCGTGTCATAGATGTACCTACACCTAATATAGATGCAGTCATTGTCATTGCTTCTACTATATTAGAACGTGATTTCTTTGAAGATGGTTTAACTGTAGAAGAATTAGGATTAGATAAATTAGATTTAGAATAATTACATGTCAAAAATATTGAAAGGAAAGAGGTCTTGTTTCAAAAAGAAAAGTATAGATAAGGGGAAAATATATGAAAAGACAACCAACTTTTTTAGAATCGATATCTACTATTATAGTTATGGTAATAGTAGTAACTACTGGTTTTGTAATATTTAACATACCTATTCAAGTATTGTTATTGATCTCTTCTGCATATGCAGCTTGTATTGCATACCGTGTAGGCTTACGATGGGAAGATTTGGAAGAAGGAATTTCTAAGCGTTTAAATACAGCAATGCCAGCTATATTTATCATTTTAGCAGTAGGTATTATAGTTGGTAGCTGGATGTTTTCAGGTACAGTTCCGGCACTCATTTATTATGGTCTTAATTTCTTAAATCCGAGTTATTATTTAGTATCAGCTTTTATAATTAGTGCAATTACTTCAGTAGCAACAGGGACTGCTTGGGGATCTGCATCCACTGCAGGGATTGCTTTAATATCAATAGGAAATCAATTAGGCATTGATAGTGGTATGGCTGCCGGTGCAATTATTGCTGGAGCTGTTTTTGGTGATAAAATGTCGCCACTTTCTGATACTACCAATTTAGCAGCTTTAGTTACAAAGGTGAATATCTTTGCACATATCAAATCGATGATGTGGACAACAATTCCTGCATCAATCATAGGTTTAATTGTTTGGTTTTTTGCTGGATTACGCTACCATAGTCAAACTAATCCTAAACAAATTGAACAATTACTACATGAACTTGCAAAGATATATCATATCAATGTATTTGTATGGATTCCTTTAATTGTTATAATCATTTGTTTACTATGTAAAATATCTACAGTACCTGCGATGTTAATATCAAGTTTAAGTGCATTATTAGTCGGTACATTTAATAATCATTTCAATATTGTTGATGGATTTAAAGCGACATTTAATGGCTTTAGCCATACAATGACGAATCATAGCCATGTGTCGAATAATGTTAAAGCACTTATTGAGCAAGGCGGTATGATGAGTATGACCGAAATTATAGTTACGATATTTTGCGGTTATGCATTTGCGGGGATAGTAGAAAGAACAGGTTGTTTAGACGTATTGTTAAAAACTGTCTCTAAGGGTGTTAATTCAGTAGGGACACTGATTTTAATAACAGTTGTATGTTGTCTTATGTTAGTTTTTGCGGCAGGTGTAGCTTCTATCGTCATCATTATGGTTGGCGTTTTAATGAAAGAAATGTTTGAAGAAAGACAATTATCACAAACTGTGTTATCAAGAACGTTAGAAGATTCAAGTACAATGGTGTTACCTTTAATTCCTTGGGGTACTTCAGGTATATACTATGCACAACAATTAAATGTAAATGTTAATGACTTCTTTATTTGGACAGTTCCTTGTTACATTTGCGCAATTATAGCAGTGATATATGGCTTTACAGGAATAGGAATTAAAAAAATTAATAAAAATGAAGTTTAAATTAATAAATAAGTGGAAAGTAATAAATACGTTAAAACAATTACATAGGTATAAATTGTAGCGATTATATCTTCATTATGTTTTAACTATGATAAATATCCTTCTAATTAGAGTAGGGGTTAAGTTTTGTAGCGGAATTTAACCGTGAAATATTAGACTAAACGAATTCTTTTAAACAACATATTAATAAATTGCCAATTATTATGAGAAAGACTAATCAAGAAATTTATTTGAATTTGTTTATAATCAAAGAACCAGGTGAGATATATTGATATTACCTGGTTCGTTTGGTTATTGACTATGTCGAATGATAAGTTACGACATTTTTGATGAGTAAATAATAGTTGCACTAATATAATATAAGAAGACCGAGCTATGAAATCACTAGAAAGTGACTTATAGTTCGGTCTCTTTTTATTAATATTTAAAATTGATTAGTGAATGTAGTTATATGAAGCGGCTTGGCTAGCTGAGATTGTACGTGAAGTAACAACACCAGCACCATGACCATAATTCATTTCAGATACACGTACTGAACCATTACTATTTACACTTTCAACATATGCAACGTGACCATATCCACCTTGAGTTGTTTGTAAAATAGAACCAGCAGCTGGTTTATTATTTACTGTATAACCTGCAGCTGCAGCAGCATTTGCCCAGTTATTAGCATTGCCCCAAGTTGATCCAACTTTACCACCTACGCGATCATATACGTAATAAGTACATTGACCAGCAGTATATAAGTTACCACCATTTGAAGATGCTTGAGATAATGATACACCGTTTGATGATGGTGCAGTAGTAGTAGTTACATGTACATTGCTGCTTGAAGTTGAGTAACTAGCACCAAGACCACCTGTACGTTGGTTGTTTTGATTATAAGCTTGTGTATTATAGCCGTAATCATAACTATTTTTGTAGCTATTGTAATTATTGTTATAACTATTGTAATTATTATTGTTGTAATTGTAAGCTTGAGTATTGTAACCATAATCGTAGCTATTATTTTGGTTTACATGATTTGGACTCCAGTTACCTTTCCAAGTGTAGTGGTAGTTACCTTGTTGATCGATTGTGTATGAGTAACTATATGAACTTGGGTCATTTGGGTTGTAGCCCCCGTTATTATTTTCTGCTGCTTGAGCATCATGACTTGCAAAAGCGAAAGTAGCGATTCCTGCAGTTGCGATTGTAGCTGTAGCGATTTTTTTCATTTGATAAATATCCTCCTAAAATATGTTTAAAAAGTTTAAATAGCATTAATGCTATAGTTTATGTAAGTTTTATTTCGTTTGTTAACGACAAGACATACTTTACCAAAAAAAAGTGAATTTGTGTGCCTTGTTATTGATTTGTAATTTTATGCTAATATTGTTACACAATTTAAAATTAATATAATAGTACATGAAAGGCACATAAATATGGTGGTTAAGCTATTTATCAAATATATTAAAAAAGTTACAAAATGATGTGTTACATATCTGTAAATTTACAGAAAATTTAAATTGAATATAGATGAAAAGTATAAACAAAATTTTTAAGTGTGAGACAACCTCTTTTAATCATACGTTGACTAACGTGCATATTTTAGAATCAAAGTAAGATGAATGAGCAGTGATAAAATATTAAGAAATATGGATAAAGTAACATATAGTTCAAAACATGCTATTTAAATATAATTAAAAATTGATATAATATTAAAATAAATTGCTACTATAAATTTTTGAATCATTATACAATTAAGTAAGAAGATAGATGTTATCTAATTTAAAGATTTAAAAGAAATGGGGACAAAATAAAGATTAGAAATATGTCTATATGCAACGTGAGGAATTTAAATGATAGAAAATTATTCAATTCGTGTTTTCAAGAATTTAATTATTAATAATAGTAAAGAGACAAATGTTAAACTTGTTTATTGGTTGAAAGGGAATGGAGATATATTAATCAACTTAAAAAGATATAAAATGCAAACCGGTAGCATTGCACTTATTATGATTAATGATTTGTATCAAATTAATAGTGAAGAACAAGCTATAACTAGTCTAATAGAAATTTCGGCAAAGGATTTTATGAGATTTATGACTACTGGGACGAGTTTATTAGGTGGAGAAATTAATTCAGAAAATCATACAAGAATATCTTGGTTATTAAAGAAACTAATTGAATTAAGATGTATCAATCAAACTCAATACATGACGATAGATAAAGTTATTAAATACTTGTGTATCGAACTATGTTCAGTTGATTCAAATATTAATGATAATGAAAAATTATCTTTTATTGCTGAACCAGTTCATGAATACTTAGTTAAGAATCATTCACAAAAAATTATTAAAAGTGATCTCGTGTCTGCTACAAAAATACCTAGCCAATTATTAACAGAAATGTTTCGTCATACGCCATTCAATAGTTTTAATCAATATTTAAATCATATTAGACTTAGATTTTGTTTATTAGATATTATTTCAACGAATCTTCCTATTGAAGATATAGCTGGTAAGCATGGGTTTAATCACTATTCTCGATTTATACAACTTTTTAAAGAAGCTTATGGACAAACTCCTAAATTAATTAGAAAGAAATACATAGGAACATCTATCTCAAATAATGAAACTGAAGAAATTAAATTGGACGAAAATGTGTTTAAACTTATACGTAATATAGAGAAAGGTTCTAATAACACATCTATACAATGTGATATTCAATTTTCTGCGCAAGACAAACAGAATTGTATTTTTCCATATCAACTTTATATAGAAATAAATAAATTAATGACGTTGAGTCATTTTGATTTATTAAAATTAAAAAATAAATTGAATTATAGAAGTAATGAGATACATCTCATTATTGACGTTGATTTTGACTTAATTATGCAAAATATAAAAATATTTGAAGATAACATAACTCAATTGTTGACATTAATGGACGATGTACATATGACGCCTGTTTATAAAATCAAAACTAAACAATCTAAGCATTTTACAGCGCAAGAAAGAATAGCATTACAACAATTTATGAATACGTTGTTTCAAGTATCAAGACGCTTTAGAAATGAAAATATTGAATTTTTAATGCATGAATTAAGTTTATTTGAAATAAAAGAACTTAAGCAAATTTTAAATTCATATTTTGATAATCACATTTTGCTATGGAGACCTAATGAAGAACAATTAGCAATAGTTGAACAAGTTGAAACATTCGTTGACTATATTATTCTTCCAATAAATCAGACAGATAAAATCAAATTAGCGCAACCAAATAAGTTAATGATAAGTAATTTATTTACAAATACAACAAAAGAACTTATTGATATAGTTGATTTAAAAAATTTGAAAAATATATTTAAACATCTATGTAATATGAGATCTATTCATTTATATTGGCAACATTTAGATTTGAAAGAAAAACAGTCATCTCAAATTTCATTGTCAGATTCCATTTTATTTATGCTAAATATTTTTAATCAACTACGAGGGGATATAGTTTATCTAGATACACAATTATTAGTTACTAATTATAAAAATGAATATCAATGTATTGCACTATTTGATTTACCTATTTCCAAAAATCCAAATGTTGAGCAAGTTCAATTAAATTTCTCAAGTATTAATAAAATCACTCATGCTGAAATTAACATGATTAATTATCAAACATTTATGAAACCAATGAAAAACGATAATGAATCAATTGTAAGTGAAATGAAAATAGAGAACCTTTATTGGATTGGCGAAATGACTAAAAAAGACATAGAAGAAAGCTTAATTCGATTACCAAGTATGACAATAGCACATATTAAAATATTGATTTAGTTAATTATGCATGACTGATTAGTAGAGAGGAAGATATGTCATGTCATATGTGAAAATGAACTGTTTTGTAGCACACTATATGTTAGTTAAATTAGCTAATGATTATTTAAAATATTCATACCATTTAACTATAAATCATATTAAATTACTCTACTTTATATTATATTTATATGATGAAAATAAGCATATAGATATTAGCCAACTCGAAATGTATAATAAGCGATCGAAATTTTCAATTTTAAAAATGTTGCAATATTTGTATCAAAACAATTGGATATCAAAAGAACGTGATGACAAAGATCAACGAAAATTGGTTATTACTATGTCAGAACAACAGAAGAATAAAATTCATTTATTATTTAATGAAATTGATGAGATGCTAGAATCTCGAAAGATAGTTATAAATCAGAGAGTAAGTAACCACATTTTATATTTTATTAAATGTGGTGAGGTACTTGATGATATGGATGAACAATTAATGATTAATAATCTCTCTTTGGAAGAGGTGTATTTGTTAGCAATATTACTTAATAATGATAATAAAATGACAGTTAAGTATATGAGATATAAAACTCAAGTAGGTATAGTTTCTTTAAGTTCTATAATAAAAAAGTTAAATCAAAAAGGCTATATAATCAAAGAACGTAGTTTAGAAGATGAAAGAACGATTATATTAAAATTGAACGATTGTAAAGCACCTTAATACTTTCTATTATTGAATCATGTTACAATACTTTAAAACAAGGAATGAAGAACTTGTAAATTAGTAAGTGATAGAAGGAGTTAACATATGATTTTAGATAATGTAAATCCCAATGATTTATTTCCAACAGAGAAAAAAGGGCCTTCTGTATTAGGCATTATGGATTACGAAGTTAGAGGACAGTCACAATTTGAAGGTGCATTTATAGCTACTTCAGAAAGAATTATAATGAATGTAGATATGAATGGACAATTTTATTATAGAAGTATTGGGTATGATGAAGTTAATGATATACAATGTGATGGTAAAACAATCACTTTTGATTTTAATATTGGTAAAATTCCAATGCATGATTTTAAATCTAAAGATGTACAAAGTTTTGTTGATTTTGTTAAAGAAAAATTATAATCAAAGTAATTTAGAGTTTCAAAATCAGCTGAATTAAAATTATTAATATAGCGATAAACCGTGAATAAATTAATTCTTAATTTTTTCTGGCTTATCGCTTTTTTTATTTTAAAAGTTTAAACCTGTGGAATTACTTCTAAAAAGTCATTTAATCAGATAGTTATTATAAAATAATTAAAATATAACCAATAATTAAAAGTATTAAAATTTTGATATGCATATTTTAATAACCTTGAATAAAGTTAAATAAATGTTTGTGAAAAGTAATAAATATATAAATGCAAATTCGAGTAATAAAATTATTGAATTTTTATACTTGTTTGTTTAAAATGAACTTTGTAACATGGGTGGAGTTCAATTCAGTTAGATGAAATTATGTGAGCCTTGCTACAACAAGATGTGCATCAGAGGAGTGGTTTTTAAAATGGCAAAAATAAAAAATATTAATGATTTAGTAGAAGCTACATTTCAAGTGAAAAAGTTCTTTAGAGACACTAAAAAGAAATATAATTTGAATTATGAGGAAATTTATATTTTGAATTATATCTTAAAAAGTGGTTCTACTGAGATTTCTTCTAAAGAAATTGCGACATGTTCTGAATTTAAACCATATTACTTAACAAAAGCATTACAAAAATTAAAAGAGTTAGATTTATTATCGAAAAAAAGAAGTGTTCATGATGAACGTACAGTTATAGTATATGTAACTAAAGAACAAAAAGATAAAATTAAAAAGCTCATTGATGAATTAGAACAATATATCTAAGTAACTCGTTTTATTATATTGTATTTCTTATATTAAGGGTTCAAATTCAGGTGATTGATGTAATGGAAAAGTAGGTTTTGGAATTGAGAAGTGGAATGGAGTATATAAATTTATATGATATGCTCCATTTAATAGGGTAGCTAGGAAATGATAGATGTTGATCAGTAAGAAAGTTTATTAAATAGAAAAGAGATTTATTTAATGGTTAGTGAATGTGTTTTTATTGTTAATACGATAAAGAGTATCCATTGATCACAAATTGAATAGCATCTAAACTACATAATATAGCTTCATCCTTATTTTTTAGCTTGAAAAAGGCATGGTTACATTTGTAACCATGCCATTTAATTTAATATTTTCTTAAAAAGTTAATTTCTCTATCATACAGTTCATTAGCAATATAAGATTGGGCTTTTTCAAGTATGGATTCTATATACTGCGTACGGTTAGACAAAATTCTAATTGAAAGTCCATGAGTAGGTAATTGCGTTATACCTAATCGACAGTTTAATTCTTTCTCAAAGTGTTTAATTTGATTATAAATTTCATCAATGAATTTTTGATTTACACTAGGATGAATAAAATATGCTGAGCCTAAGTGTGTATAATTTTCCATGTAACCTAAAGAATCAATTGAATTTTTTTCAGGATTTAACATAAGATTGTCGTATGTTACGAGTTCATTATTGATATAAATTTCATTAACTAAATGCATATATTTATATGAAAAGTTTTTATCATCTGATGAGTAACCAGGTGTGAGAATATCGGTATAAAACATCGCACTTGTTTCATCTAAATCAAAACGATTGTGTTGATAAAATTTAGCATTTTCATAAGCAATGATTGGATCAGCTACGTATTCCATATAAGCATTAGGTTTTAATTGGAAAGTTTGATATTGTTCAACATGATCTTTTAAAGTTTTATAAATTTTTGTAGCACCTTGAGACGTTAGTGTGACACTAGCATTATCTTCAATATTGAAATTCATAGAATAACGGTCACCATCAAGGTAACCACCACCTACATTAACAATGTAGAAAGTAGGGGTAGTTGACCCGTTTAGGTAAACAGGACGTATGACTTTTAATGCTTTTTCAAAAAAGATGTCACGTGCTACAGAACGTTTACCATTGTTAAAAACCGTTAAATCAAGTTGACCTGTCCAAGATTGTTGAGACATTATGATAATCCTTTTAGTAACGTATCTCGTTCAATCCACTCAATAACTTCATCTAGGCCTTCATCTGTTTTTAAGTTTGTAAATGCGAATGGTCTGTCACCACGAAATACTTTTGTATCTTCAGCCATTTGGTCTAAAGAAGCGCCAACGTGAGGTGCTAAGTCTGTCTTATTGATGATAAAGAAATCAGATTTAATCATACCTTGTCCACCTTTACGTGGAATTTTTTCACCTTGGGCAACGTCGATAATATAAATTGAAAAGTCAACAAGTTCAGGACTAAATGTTGCAGCTAAATTATCGCCACCAGATTCAATGAAAATAAGTTCGATGTCATCATTTCTTTCTAACAATTCATCAATAGCAGCAAAGTTCATAGAAGCATCTTCACGAATTGCTGTATGCGGACAACCACCAGTTTCAACACCGATAATTCTATCTTCTGGTAAGACACCTGTATTGACTAAGATTTTTTCGTCTTCTTTTGTATATATATCGTTTGTTATAACGCCAATGCTCATATCTTTAGCTAGACGTCTAACAACTTTTTCTATTAATTGAGTTTTACCTGCACCAACAGGTCCACCAATTCCAATTTTAATTGGTTCAGTCATATATTTGACCTCCTATGAAATAAATATTCTTACATTTACATTTTCGTGTTCCATTTGATTTAATTCTAATCCAGGCGCAGTCATACCAAAGTCACTTTCATCAAGAGATAAAACATGATTTCGTGTTTCTTCTATATAAGGAATCATTTGAGTTACAACTTTTTGACCGGCAGTTTGACCTAAGGGAATAGCTCTTACTGCATTTTGCGTGAGACTAGATACATTTTGATAGAGATAATAATCAATAATTGTACTAATATCAACGCCTAAATAATGACCAAGCATAGTAAAACAAATTGCTGGATGTAGCTTAGCTTTTTTATTTTTCATTTGTTCATGATACCAATGAATCCATTCACTATCGTATAATTCCATAGCTAATTTCACCATTCTTGTGCCCATTTGTTTAGCTCCGACACGAGTTTCTTTAGGTAAACTTTGAACAAAGATAAGTCGATCCATACGTAAGATTTTATCAACATCATTATTGTCTAAGGCTTCGTATACAATTTTCATTGCTAAACCATCAGAATAAGTTAGCTGTTCATTTAAAAATAATTTTAACCATTGAACAAATGTTAAATCATCATGTACCGCTTCATGTTGAATATATGTTTCCAAGCCGAATGAATGACTAAATGCACCGGTTGGAAACTGTGAATCACAGAACTGAAATAAGCGTAAATTTTGATGATCAATCATGAGAATGTCCTATATGTCTAAACGCTTGGTTTACTTTTCTATCTTCATGACTATAAGGAATACCTAAAGATTTAAGTAAATCTTCAACGAGATAGTCATATTGTACTAACATCTCAGTTTCTGTGAACTGTGCAGGTAAATGACGATTACCAAGTTGATGGGCAATATCTCCCATTTCTTTTAATGTACGTGGTTTGATAACAAGTAAATCTTCAGAATTTACATCAACGATAATCATATTTGTATCATCTTTATATAAAATATCACCGTACTGTAAATCGATAGGTTGTTTCAAACGAATACCAATTTCATTACCATGATCCGTTTTTACGCGTTGGATACGTTTAACTAAGTCAGAATTTTCTAGATAAACTTTTTCTACATGTTTATTTTTTTCATCAGCTGATAAATTAGCAATATTGCCTTGAATTTCTTCTATAATCATTAACAATTTTCCTCCTAGAACAAGAAGTATCTTTGAGTTAATGGTAACTCAGTAGCAGCTTCACTTGTAATTTTTTCACCGTCAACAAATACTTCATATGTTTGTGGATCAACATCTAATTTAGGTGTTGCACTGTTATTTTTCATATCTGCTTTAGATAAATTACGAATGTTTTTAACAGGTCTAACCATACGTTGTAAGTTAAGTTGTCTATAAATACCATTTTCAAATGCAGTGTTAGAAACGAAAGTCATTGCTGTATGAGTGATATTACCACCATATTGACCATACATTTTACGATATTTCATAGGTTCTGAAGTTGGAATAGAGCCATTAGCATCACCGTTAACTGCTACATTGATTAAACCACCTTTAACTACAAGTTCAGGTTTAACGCCAAAGAACGCAGGATCCCATAATACAAGGTCAGCTAATTTACCTGATTCAATTGAGCCAACATATTCTGAAATACCATGTGTAATCGCAGGGTTAATAGTGTATTTAGCAATATAACGTTTAATACGATTGTTATCATTATATTCTGAGTCGCCTTCTAAAGCACCACGTTGTTCTTTCATACGATGTGCAGTTTGCCAAGTACGTGTAATCACTTCACCTACACGACCCATAGCTTGAGAGTCAGAACTAATCATACTGAATACACCCATATCTTGTAATACGTCTTCTGCAGCAATTGTTTCTTTACGAATACGAGAATCCGCGAATGCAATATCTTCAGGAATAGAAGCATTTAAATGGTGAGTAATCATTACCATGTCTAAATGTTCGTCTACAGTATTATGTGTATAAGGTAGAGTTGGGTTTGTAGATGAAGGTAAAATATTTGAATATGAAGCGGACTTAATTAAGTCAGGTGCGTGACCACCACCAGCACCCTCAGTATGGTACATGTGTAAAACACGGTTCTTAATTGCTTTCATAGTGTCTTCCATAAATCCAGCTTCATTCAATGTATCAGCATGTAAAGCGATTTGGACATCGAATTCATCTGCAACATCTAAAGCATGACTTAAAGCTGAAGGCGTTGCACCCCAGTCTTCGTGTACTTTTAAACCAATAACCCCAGCGTGAATTTGTTCAATAAGTGCTGTATGATTGACAGCTTGTCCTTTACCTGTGAAACCTACATTGATAGGTAATGCTTCAGCAGCTTCTAACATACGATGTATATGCCAAGGTCCAGGTGTAACGGTAGTTGCTTTTGCACCTTCAGATGCACCAGTTCCGCCACCAATATGAGTAGTGATACCACTTTCTAAAGCAACTTCAGCTTGTTCTGGGTTAATAAAGTGAACGTGTGTATCAATACCACCCGCTGTAACAATTTTACCTTCAGCAGAAATAATATCTGTTGTACTTCCGATGATTATATTGACGTTATCCATAATATCTGGATTACCCGCTTTACCGATTGCAAAAATATAGCCGTTTTTAATACCAATGTCACCTTTAACTACTTTGTCATAGTCAATAATGACTGCATTAGTTATAACTAAATCGGCTACATTTTTATCATCACGAGTCACGTTAGGATTTTGAGCCATACCATCACGGATAGATTTTCCGCCACCGAAAGTTGCTTCGTCACCATAATTGGCATAATCTTTTTCAACTTCTGCGAATAGGTTAGTGTCGCCTAATCTAATTGCATCTCCAACTGTTGGACCATATAAACTTGTATATTGTGATTGAGTCATTTTAAAGCTCATTATCTTTTACCACCTTTTTTATTGGTATTTTCATGACCTTCGTCATTATAAACACCAGCGTACTCGTCGTCTTCACCAGTAGGGCGATAAACACGGGAGCCATCAATTGGACCATTAACGAATCCACGGAAACCATAAATTCTACGGTTACCAGAATACTCTACTAGTTGCACGTGTTTTACATCGCCAGGTTCAAATCTGACAGCGGCACCAGCTGGAATATCTAAATGTTTACCATATGCTTTGTCTCTTTCAAATTCTAAACCTAAGTTAGCTTCAAAAAAGTGGAAATGTGAGCCAATTTGAATAGGACGATCTCCAACATTCTTAACTTCAATAACTGTTTCAGGTGAATTTGGATTAATTTCAATATCTGTTTTTTTTACTCTAATTTCTCCAGGAATCATATTTATGTCCTCCTTAGACAATTGGATGATGGACAGTGATTAATTTAGTTCCATCTGGGAATGTTGCTTCAATTTCAATTTCAGTAATCATACTTGCAACCCCATCCATAACATCTTCTTCATTTAAAATTGTTTTACCATAACTCATCAATTCAGCTACAGTTTTACCGTCACGAGCACCTTCTAATAATTCATCGCTAATTAATGCAAGTGCTTCTGGATGATTTAATTTAAGTCCTCGCGCTTTTCTGCGACGAGCAACTTCTGCAGCTACAACTATCATTAATTTATCTTGTTCACGTTGTGTAAAGTGCAAAATAATCCCTTCTTTCCCGAAATAAAGTTCGCAATAAACTTGCAAATTTTATATTAGGACGATTTTTAATTTTAAACAAGTATAACGATTCCATAAATTAAAAATTTAATTAAAATGGGCAAAACTTTTAATGATTACAGCGTGTTTACTAATATTATTTGAATTTTTTAATTAGTAAAACATTTTCATTCTTTATATCGAATTAATACACATTAATATTAAATTGTTGTATCATATTCATTGTCGAATTGGGGGAAAAGTTCATGAAATCCATTCAAATCATTTTGAAAAACATTTCACAAGTTTTATTAATTAATAATCATTACACAGGGCTTTTTATATTAATTGCATTATTTGTTGGTAATTGGAAAGTCGGAATAAGTGCATTAATTGGAAGTATCATTGCATACATACTTGCGCCATATATTAACTATTCTCAAGAAGAAATAGATAATGGATTAGCAGGTTTTAATCCTGTATTAACTGCAATAGCTTTGACATTATTTTTAAATGAAAACTGGGCAGGTATTCTAATTACATTGATGGCAACAATATTAACATTACCTGTTGGATCAGCAATAAGAGAATGGTTAAAGCCATACGGAATAGCAATGCTTACAGCACCATTTGTCATTTTGACGTGGTTTGCAGTTTCTATATCTGAACAAGTAAAAGCTGTGAAAACACCATTAAATTTATTACCAAACACCATTAAACCAGTGACAAGTAATTCTGGTCATCATTTAAATTTACTACATTCCATTTTAGATGGGTTTAGTGAAGTATTTTTAATACCTAGTGTATGGGCTGGATTATTAATACTTATTGGAATTTTAATTGGCTCAAGAAAAGCGTTTGTTTTTGCAATAGTAGGAAGTATTATTGGTTATTTAATTGTTGGTTTATTAGGTGGTAACACTGATAACATCAACCAAGGACTATTTGGATATAATTTAATTTTAACTGCAATAGCTTTAGGCTCAACATTTAAAACGTCAATTAATACATATGTTTCTGCCTTTTTAGGGTTATTACTAGCAGTACTATTAAATCTAGGTTTGAACACAATGCTTGAACCTCTTGGGTTACCTTCATTAACAATGCCATTTATATTAGCAACATGGATTATGTTATTTGCAGGCCGTCAAAATAGAGATATAGGAAGTAGAAATTAATTAAAAATTATGGGACTCACCATTAAAGTAGTGAGTCCCATAATTTTTTTATTAAGATGTTAAATAGTGTGTTGTGCGATGTTCAATTTTATGGAACACATACTCAATAACAATTGCCAATGCCCAGTAAAATATCGCTGCTACTGTATATACTGGTACAAATTGATAACCTTCATTAGCAATTTCAGTACTTATCGCCATAATTTCTGTTACTTGTACAGCAAAGGCAAGTGATGTTCCTTTTAATAACATAATAAATTGATTTTCAATATTAGGTAATGCATAGCCAAACGCTTGAGGGAAAACAATGCGTCTATAAACATTCCATTTAGATAAACCTACAGTTTGAGCAGCTTCAATTTGTTTAGGATCAACAGAAAGCAAACCGCCTTTAATAGATTCTGATAAATAGGCCGTCGCATGCAATGCAAAGGTGATTGCAGCAATCATCAATGGATGTGCCATATCTGGATTAAGTGAAGTATGAAAAATTGAGTTGAACCATAGAATAAGTGCTGGCAAACCATAATAGAAAATGAATAATTGAACTATGAGCGGTGTACTTCTGAAAAATGAATTATAAACGATTACTAATTGAGATAGTACAGGTATTCGTTGCAATCGAATAATCGCAAATACTGTACCTATAATAATACCAATCAACATAGCTATAAGTGTAATTGCAATTGTATTTGGTACACCCTTTAAAACTTCAATGAAGGTATGTAAAATGAATGACATTTGATTGCCTCCTATGCTTGATATGGTTTTTCTGAAACTTTATTAATTAATGTAAACACACCTTGAACAATCAAAGCGAGCATCCAATATATAATAGAAATAACAATATATACTTCTAACATTCCTAAACCATAATTATTGCCAATAATAAGTTGAACTTGTCCCATCATGTCTATAATTCCAATAGTAAATGCTAACGATGTATCTTTAATTAATTCTATAATCTGAGTCGTTAAATTAGGAATACTGTTACGTAAAGCTTGTGGAACGATAATATTTTTTAGTATTCTCGGATAGCTTAAACCTACTGATAATCCAGCTTCAATCTGACTATATTCAACAGATAAATAACCAGCTCGAAAGACTTCTGATAAATAAGCAGCACTATGAAGACTAAAAGCTAATATTATGAAAAATAATCTGTCAAAGTGATTAATGTTTATATGAAATATTAATAAAAATTGAGGTAATGCAAAATATACTAAAAACAATTGAAGTAGAAGAGGGGTACTTCTCATAAATGATTGGTATATTCTGACGCAAGGCGCCAATATAGGCGTTTGCTTAATACGAATCATTGTTAATAATAGTCCTAATATAATGGCAAAGATTAAAGCGCTTATAATCATTACTAGAGTAATAGGAAGTTGTTGTAATACTTGATTAAATAAATCTAACCATTGTGTGGCAGACATATTATTGCACCTCCAATTGTTTCTTATGCTTATTGATATTTTCTAAATCATCAAACACATCAATATCAAAATATTTTTTAGATAATTTTTGAAGTTTACCTTCTTTTTTTAATTCTTGAGTAGCTTGATCAATATCATCATGTAATTGTTGATTATCTTTGTTATAAACGATGTGAAGCGGTTCTTTTTTAACAATGCCACCAATTTTAACATCTTCATTTACTTTTTCTTGAATCGCTTTATATGTATTCCAATTTAAAAACATTGCATCACGTCGATGATTACCAACCATTTTTAAATTATCTCCATTAGAAGGTGCTTGAATCGTATCTATATTGATAGGTTCTTTATGTGACTTGTTATATTGTTTTAATATAGAAAATAAACCACCACTTGGTGCCATTGGAGTTAATCTCTTATTAGTTAAATCGCTAAGCTGATGTATATCATGATTATTTTTATTAACTGCAAGCATAGGTAATGCATAACTGTAAGGAACATCTTGATATAAAAATTGTTTTTCGCGTTCGGGTGTTTTAAAGAACCAATTAATTCCCATATCAAATTTTTTAGAACCTATACCTACTAGGTTAGATTCTTCTTCACCAACTTCATATTTAAAATGATATTGTGGTAATTTCTTCTCTAATAATTTCATATAATCCATATCAAGTCCTACAAATTCATTCTTTTTATTAGTATATAAATATGGAGGATTTACTTCTGCCGATAACGCTACTTTGATTTCTTTTGGATGAGCTTTAGTAGCACGTTGTGATTGATCATTTGAGCATGCAGATAAAGCTATAGTAGATATAAATACGCTCATTAATACTAACCAAGGGGAGAATCGTTTCAATTTACATCTACCTCCGTTCTAATACGTTGTATAAAACGTTGGATACGGTCATTATCTTGATTATATAAAACATCACTTGGTGAACCATGTACGACTAGTTCTCCGTTATCAATAAATAAAATTTGATCAGCAATAGCTTCAGCAAAGCTAATTTCGTGAGTTACTATAACCATTGTCATTCCTTGTTGTGCAATACGTTGTATAAGATTTAATACACTTTGGATTGATTCAGGGTCTAATGCAGATGTAGGTTCATCTAATAATAGTACTTTAGGATTTAATGCAAGTGCACGTACTATACCAACACGTTGACTTTGACCTCCTGATAGTTGGATAGGGTACTTATCTTTATGTTCTAATAAATTCACCATATTTAAGTGATCTTCAGCAATATGTATCGCTTCTCTTTTTCCTTTACCTTGCCCATAAATTAAGCCCTCAGTAATATTCTCTAATACGGTTTTGTTTTTAAATAAATTATAATTTTGAAAAACCATTGCTGATTGTTGTCGAAGATGATAAATATCTTTTTTAGTATGTTGTTCAGCATTAAATTGATAATCATCAATCGTTATCGAACCTTTAGAAGGAGTTGCGAGTGCGTTGAGAGTACGAAGTAAAGTTGTTTTTCCTGAACCACTAGGTCCAATAATAGCTGTCACGGTTCCCTGTTCTTGTGAAAAATTAATATCTTTTAAAACCTGATTTGAATGATAAAAATGAGATAAATGTTCTACTTGTATCAAGGTATCAGCCTCCCAAATATATTAAAGTAAATTTATCATATTAATTCTTATCGGTAAAGTAGGAATTGTGAAATATCAGTCCTTTTATTTAATAATGTTGAGTGTTAAACTAAGGATAATTAACAAGCTATTAATACTATGATGAGGTGAAAATAATGACACAGTCATTCTTGGTGCAATCAGAGATACAACATAAATGGATAAAAAAGTTTAAAACAATAGAAGAGCAGTTTAAATCGTATGCGGAGCAAAATGATATTGCCTCACGCTTTCCATTTGAAAATATAGAGTGGTTAATTAATGAAGGATATACTTTATTAACATTACCAAAAGCATACGGCGGTGAAGGCGCTACGATTGAAGATATGGTTATTTTGCAAACTTATTTAGCAGAAATAGATGGCGCAACTGCCTTATCAATAGGTTGGCATTTAAGTGTAGTGGGTCAATTATTTGAACAACAATTGTGGGAACCTGAATTATTAGAAGAATTTGCCGAAGCAGTGAAAAAAGGCGCACTCGTTAATCGTGCAGTAAGTGAAGCTGAAACTGGTAGCCCTACACGCGGAGGACGTCCGGCAACTCATGCAGTAAGAGAAAAAGACGGCTATATTTTAAATGGTGTCAAAACATTTACTTCAATGAGTAAGGCATTAACACACTTTATTGTAGGAGCATATGTAGAAGAATTAGATCAAGTAGGATTCTTTTTAGTTCCAAGAAATGTTGAAGGCGTGGACATCGCCGATAATTGGAACATGATTGGTATGCGTGCTACTGAAAGTCATGATTTAGTGTTAAATAATGTAAAAATTCCTCATAAATATTTTGTTGAACAGAAACGTAAACCTGGAGCAAATGGTTGGATTTTGCATATTCCTAGTGTCTATTTAGGAATCGCACAAGCAGCTAGAAATTACGCAGTAGATTTCACTAAAACGTATAGTCCGAATAGTATAGAAGGAACTATTGCAGAATTACCTACAGTTCAACAAAATTTAGGTAAAATGGAATCTCTATTATTATCGGCAAGACATTTTTTATGGAGTACTGCCCACGGTTATCAATTATATGAGAAAGACACAGAAATTTGGAATGAGACTTCTGCAAGTAAAGTACTTGTATTAAATCAAGGATTGGAAGTTGTAGATTTAGCAATGAGAATTGTAGGAGCAAAAAGTCTTGAGATGGAAAGACCATTACAAAGATATTATCGAGATATGCGCGCAGGTCTTCATAATCCTCCGATGGAAGATATGGCATATACTAATATTGCAAAAAGCATTACAGGATTAATATAGTAATAAGTTACTTTATTGAAATAAATTTATTAAAATTTAAAAAAACTGGTGAAATTGCTTATTGTAAAAATATATGTAAAGTTGTATAATTTTAATGAAATTGATAATCGTTTTCAATGGGAGGAAAAAATGAAGAAATTATTATTACCTTTAATAGCACTAGTGTTAGTTTTAGCTGCATGTGGTAACAACTCAGACGATAGTTCAAAGAATTCTGAGAAGAAATCTTACAAAACGGATGATGGGAAAACAATAAAAGTTCCTAAGGATCCAAAAAGAATTGCTGTTGTAGCTCCATCATATGCTGGTGGCGTGAAAAAATTAGGTGGAAATGTAGTAGCAGTAAGTAATCAAGTCGATCAAAGTGATATTTTGAAAGACAAATTTAAAGGTGTAACTAAAGTTGGAGACGATGATGTCGAAAAAGTTGCAAAAGAAAAACCAGATTTAATTATTGTCTTAGATCAAAATAAAAACATTAAAAAATATAAAAAAATCGCAGCAACTGTACCATTTAACTATGCGAAACATAGTTACTTAGAACAACAAGAAGAACTAGGTAAATTACTAGGTAAAGAAGATGCAGTTAAAAAATGGGAAAAAGAATGGAAAGATCAAACTTCTAAAGACGGCAAAGAGATTAAAGATAAAATTGGTAAAGATAAAACTGTAACTATCTTTGATGAATTTGATAAAAAATTATACACTTACGGCGACCATTGGGGCCGTGGCGGAGAAATTTTATATCAAGCATTCGGTCTTAAAATGCCAAAATCAGTTGATGATTTAACTAAAAAAGCTGGATTTGCTGAAGTTAAACAAGAAAAAGTTGATCAATACGCTGGCGATTACATTGTATCTACAAGTGAAGGTAAAGCAACACCTGCATATGAAAAAACAAATATGTGGAAAAACTTACCTGCAGTTAAAAATGGTAATGTGATTAAAGTTAAAGCAGAAACATACTGGTATAATGATCCATATAGCTTAGACTTCATGCGTAAAGATTTGAAGAAAAAATTAATGGATACTAAATAAAAAGATAATAAAAAAACGATATCAATAACTTAGAAGTTGAGACGCAAATTGTGTCTCAACTTCTTTTATGTAGTAGTAAATTATGAATTTTGTTTGTGATTTCGATATAATTACATATAAATTGAAAGAAATAAAATAATAAAAAGGAGAAAAACAATGAAAAAAGTTTATTTTAATCATGATGGTGGCGTTGATGATCTTATATCTTTATTCTTACTTTTACAAATGGAAGAAATAGAACTTGTAGGTGTAAGCACGATTGGAGCAGATTGCTATTTAGAACCATCTTTAAGTGCGTCTATCAAGATTATCAATCGCTTTTCCAATCAAAAACTTGATGTTGCACCATCATTTGAAAGAGGGAAAAATCCATTTCCTAAAGATTGGAGAATGCATGCATTTTTCATGGACGCGTTACCAATTTTAAATGAAAAAGTTACTTTAACAAATTCAAAAGAAAATCATCTTGAGGCTTATGAAGATATCATTAACATTCTTCAAAATACTGAAGAAAAAATTACATTGTTATTTACTGGTCCTTTAACTGACTTAGCTAAAGCATTAAAAATACAACCAACTATAGTGAACAAAGTAGATAAATTAGTTTGGATGGGAGGAACATTTTTAGAAAAAGGTAATGTTGAAGAACCAGAGCATGACGGCACGGCAGAATGGAATGCGTTTTGGGATCCAGAAGCGGTGAAAACAGTATTTGATAGTGATATCAAGATAGATATGGTAGCTTTAGAAAGCACCAATCAAGTTCCTTTAACTTTAGAAGTGAGACAACGTTGGGCAGATGAACGTCATTATACAGGTATTGATTTCTTAGGTGTTAGTTATGCAGCTGTACCACCATTAACACATTTTATAACAAATTCGACTTACTTTTTATGGGATGTGTTAACAACAGCTTATGTAGGTAATCCTAAATTAACTAAATCAGTTAAATTGAATGTAGATGTTAAAGCACATGGTCCAAGTCAAGGTAGAACATTTAAATGTAATGATGGCCGAGAGGTTAATGTGATTAATTATGTAGAGCGAAATAATTTCTTTAATTATATAAGTGATTTAGCAAAACGTGTCAACTAATGTAAACTTTTTATTCCATTAAGTTTACATTAATGGTATAATCATTCTCATGTAAGGAGGATGAAATGATGAGTACAAAAGAATTAGTATTTACAGCTTTGATGGCAGCCATCATTTGTATTTTAGGTTTGGTACCACCAGTACCTTTACCAATTATGCCAGTACCAATTGTATTGCAAAATATAGGGATATTTTTAGCAGGAATAATGTTAGGAAGAAAGTTAGGAACTTTAAGTGTTGTTGTATTTTTACTGTTAGCTGCAGTAGGACTACCAGTGTTATCAGGTGGTAGAGGGGGTATCGGCGTTTTCGCAGGTCCTTCAGCAGGATTTTTATTCTTATATCCAGTTGTAGCTTTCTTTATCGGATGGATAAGAGACAAATATTTACATAAAGTAAACTTTATAATGCTATTAGTTGCTACTATTATCATTGGTGTACTTGGATTAGATATACTAGGTACCATTATAATGGGATTCATTATAAATATACCTATTTCTAAATCCATCGTATTATCATTAACTTTTATGCCTGGGGATATAGTTAAAGCAATTATTGCAAGCTTAATAGGAGCGACTTTACTTAATCACTCTCGATTCAAACAGTTGATAAAATAAAATCAGTGTAAGACAATGTTTCATATATAGAATCATAACAATTCTAATTATCTGCTGAGATGGGGTAATATTTATGAAGCATTTGACGATGTCTGATATATATTTGGAAGGTAATATTTTTTTAGAAGATTCAATGAAGACCGTTTATTTAACACCATCAGATGCACTTCAATTTGCCAACAATACTTGGTTATATCATCAGTGCCCATCACAAGTTCAATGGTTGAAAGATATTGAAACCCAAAAGGAAATGCATGTTGCACAAGGTTCCAATCACTTATCTTTTTACTTTCCTGAGAACGATCAACTTAATGAACAGTGGTTTGAACTGTTTAAAGAATTAGGATTTGAACTTGGTGTATTAGAATTCTATATCATTGAAGCAAATGACTTAGCCCAATTAAGTAGAAATCAAGATGTAAGATTAATCAAAGTAAATCGTACTAACTTAAATGATTATCTTGATATTTTCTATCAATTTTCATTACCATATGGCAAAAAATATGCTAAAAAAAATGTTGAAAAGATTAGACAAAACTTTGATAACATGAAAGCAACGCCTATGATTGGATATTTAGAAAATAAGCCAGTAGGTATTGTCGATGTGATAGAAAATAAAAACTCTGTAGAAATAGATGGATTTGGCGTACTTGAAAATTACCAAAGAAATGGTATCGGTCGTACAATGCAATCGTATATAGGGGAATTAGCAGGGCAACGCCCAGTTATTTTAGTTGCAGATGGTGAAGATACAGTTAAAGATATGTATTTGAAACAGGGTTATGTATATAGAAGTTTTAGATATCAAATATTAAAAGAAAATATATAAAAAGAGCTGCTGTTGATTTCAAACACTAATTGAAATCAACAGCAGCTTTTATACGTTCTGGATGGCTATATATATTAAAGTTACCGTCTCTAATAAATCCAACAGCAGTAATGTTTAAATCATCTGCTAATTGTACAGCTAATGTCGTTGGTGCTGATTTAGATAAAATAACGCCTACGCCAATTTTGGCAGCTTTAATTAAAATTTCCGAGGAAATACGACCACTAAATATTAAAATTTTATTTCTTACAGGAATATTATTTTGTATACAAAATCCAAATAATTTATCTAGCGCGTTATGACGACCAATATCTTGACGATGTTCAAAGAAGTTATCACCATCGCTAATAGCCGCATTGTGCAATCCGCCTGTCTGCTTAAATATTGTACTGGCAGTTTGTAAGCGAGTCATCATATTTAAAACTTGCTGAGGAGTAATAGTGATATTAGATAAGGATGTTTTAGCAGTAGCAGCATCGTTATGAAAATAAAATTCACGACTTTTACCACAACATGATGCAATCATTCGTTTACTAGAGTATTCGAATCGATCATTTAGCGATTTTGTTAGTTCAACATGGGCAAACCCTCTACTATCATCTATTTGTAATGATTTTAGTTCTGCTTTTTTTAATAATGCACCTTCTGATGCTAAGAACCCCAATACTAATTCTTCCATATTAGTAGGACTACAAATAACAGTTGCAAACTCTTCACCATTGACCATGATAGTTAATGGGAATTCTGTTACATAAGTATCTACAGTATCCTTTAATTCACCATTTTCAAATCTAATAATGTGCTGATTGGATGAAACATCTTTATTCATTTTGTAACTCCTTTATATCACTATAAATTCTATATTAGTGCGTTTTTCACAAAATATAAATAAATTTGCTTTGATAGTTATTTATATTTAAAAAATTAAAGTATATAATCTACATATAGATATTAACTTCAAATAAAATATAAATCTATTAAATTCGAAGTGTAATGTACTTTAAGGAGGAATTTTTGTGAAGATTAAAAGTTTATTTGTGATTTTGTTAATGGGACTTTTGGTTCTAGCCGGATGTTCGAATTCATCATCGGATAATGGAAAGAAAAGTGAAAAATCTGACAGTAAAGATAAGAAACAAGAATTACAAATTTCAGCAGCAGCAAGTTTAACAGATGTTAGTAAAGAATTGAAAAAAGAATTTGAAAAAGATCATAAAGATGCTAAAGTTGATTTCAACTATGGTGGTTCAGGTGCTTTAAGACAACAAGTTGAATCTGGTGCACCAGTAGACGTTATTATGTCAGCTAACACAAAAGATGTTGATATCTTAAAAGATAAAAAGAAAGCGCATGATACATATAATTATGCCAAAAATAAATTAGTACTTATAGGCGACAAAGATAAAAATTATAAATCTGTTAAAGATTTAAAAGATAATGAAAAATTAGCTTTAGGTCAAATCAAAACAGTACCTGCAGGTAAATATGGTAAACAATACTTACAAGAAAATAATTTGTGGGATGCAACAAAAGACAAAGTAGTTTACGCAAAAGACGTTAAACAAGTATTAAACTATGTACAAAAAGGTAACGCACAACAAGGATTTGTTTATAAAACAGATTTATATAAAAATAAAAAGAAAATTGATTCAGTAAAAGAAATTAAAGAAGTAAAATTATCAAAACCAATTACTTATGAAGCAGGAGCGACTTCTGATAAAAAATTAGCTAAAGAATGGATGGAATTCTTAAAATCAGACAAAGCTAAACAAATCATCAAAGATTATCAGTTCTCAGCATAGGGGTTGTTTTTAATGCCTGACTTAACTGCATTTTGGCTATCGATTCGAGTAGCAACTTTGAGTACATTGATTGTAATGGTACTTGGAATTATTGTATCAAGATGGTTATATCATCGTAAGAAACGATGGGTTAAAATCATTGAAAGTTTTATATTATTACCTATTGTTCTTCCGCCCACAGTAATGGGGTTCATATTATTAATTATATTTTCACCACGAGGTATTGTAGGAAAATTCTTCAGTAATATATTGCATTTACCAGTAGTATTTACATTGACTGGGGCTGTTATTGCATCTGTTATTGTTAGTTTTCCACTGATGTATCAACATACAATTCAAGGTTTTAATAGCATTGATAAACGTATGTTGGATACTGCTAGAACAATGGGAGCAAGTGAAGGAAAGATTTTCTATAGAATAGTATTACCTTTATCTAAACGTTATATATTATCAGGAATTATGATGAGTTTCGCTAGAGCTATCGGTGAATTCGGAGCAACTTTAATGGTTGCCGGCTATATTCCTAATAAAACAAATACTCTACCACTAGAAATTTATTTCTTAGTTGTTGAAGGAAAAGAAAATCAAGCTTGGTTGTGGGTGTTAGTTCTAGTAGCATTCTCTATTGTTGTTATTATGACAATCAATTTATTAAATTATGATAAGTTTAGGGAGCGTGATTAAATGTTGAATATTGATATTACACATCAAATTAATCAACGTCCAATTCATATTCACATTGAAGATCAGGTTCCCAAAATATATGCAATCCAAGGACCGTCTGGAATAGGCAAAACGACTATATTAAATATGATAGCCGGTTTAAAAAAACCAGATGATGGAATGATTCAAATTAATGATCGTGTACTAACCGAAACTGAAAAGCATATTGATATAAAAATTCAACAAAGACAAATTGGTTATTTATTTCAAGATTATCAATTGTTTCCGCATCTCACAGTGAAACAGAATATTACATTTATGACATCTTCATCGGAGCATATTGATAATTTATTAGAAACACTAAATATAAAACATTTAATGAATCATTACCCAATCACCTTATCAGGTGGGGAAGCACAACGTGTTGCTTTAGCAAGAGCTTTAAGTATAAAACCAGATTTAATACTACTCGATGAACCATTTTCTAGTTTAGACGATCAGACTAAACGTGAAAGCATAGCCTTAGTTCGAAAGATTTTTAATGAGTGGCAAATTCCTATTATATTTGTTACACATTCGAATGAAGAAGCCAAAGAACTTGCAGACGAAATGATTATGATTTCTTAACCATAATAAAACTTTAATTATTAATCAAAATTAATGAGAGTCAATTTTAATAAGTTCCTATCAGAGTAAACATTGAAAAATGAGAACTTTGATAGGAACTTTTTATGTTGAGGTTTTGTCACTTTGAGACACAAGATTTATAATAGAGATAACATATTTCAAGGGAGATTCAAAAATGAATCAGGAAATGAATCAGGATAGATATTCAAGACAAATGTTATATAAACATATAGGTGTTGAAGGTCAACGCAGTATTAGTCAAAAACATGTGATGATTGTTGGTATGGGTGCTTTAGGCACACATGTTTCAGAAGGCTTAGTAAGAGCCGGCATACAACAACTTACGATTGTTGACAGAGATTATATTGAATATAGTAATTTGCAACGGCAAACTTTATTTACTGAGCAAGATGCACTTGATATGCTGCCTAAAGTCATTGCTGCCAAGAAACATCTGCAATCAATTCGACAAGATGTGACAATCAATGCATTAGTCTCACATGTAGATACTTACTTTTTAGATAAACATACATCTGGAATTGATTTAATCATTGATGCAACTGATAATTTTGATACAAGACAACTTATTAATGATTTTGCTTATCAAAATTCAATTCCATGGATTTATGGGGGAGTTGTACAAAGTACTTATGCTCAAACTACCTTTGTTCCAGGAAAGACACCATGTTTTAATTGCTTATTACCACATTTACCTTCAATTAATTTAACTTGCGATACTGTAGGTGTGATACAACCGGCTGTAACAATGACAACTAGTTTTCAAATCACTGATGCATTGAAAATACTCACGCATCAAGATACCGATATTAAATTAAAATATGGTGATGTGTGGGAAGGATATCATCATGCCATTGGTTTTAAAAATATGCAAAATGACTCATGTTCTACCTGCGGACAATCACCTACTTATCCTTATTTGAATAATAGTCAACGTCAGTACGCAACATTATGTGGCAGAGATACAGTGCAATATATTAATAAAGATATTACCCAGGAAATGCTTATATCATTTTTAAATTCTCACCATATTCAATATAAACAAAATCCATATATGATTGTATTTTCATTTAAAGGTTATAGAATCGTAGCATTTAATGGAGGTCGATTATTAATACATGGATTAACTAGTCCTAACGAAGCTACTAAACTAATCAATCAATTATTTGGGTAAACATTTAAGGAGGAGAAATCATGCATCAACATATTAAACTGGATAGAGATATTGAAGTGGCAATTTTAACTGTATCGGACACAAGAGATTATAATACTGATAAAGGTGGACAACTTATTCAAACATTATTAGAAAATGAAAATGTTAATGTGAAAGATGACTATTATAAGATTGTAAAAGACAATCAGCAAGATATTCATGAACAACTTTCTACATGGTTAAAACAGAATGATATAGATGTCATTATAACGACTGGTGGGACAGGTATAGCACAAAGAGATGTGACAATTGAGGTTGTACGTCCTTTATTAGATAAAGAAATTGAAGGATTTGGAGAAATGTTTCGTTATTTAAGTTATACAGAAGATGTAGGCACGAGAGCTATTTTATCTAGAGCAATTGCAGGTACACATCAGGATAAACTGTTATTTTCACTTCCAGGATCAACTGGTGCAGTTAAATTAGCTATGGATAAACTTATTAAGCCAGAATTAAATCATCTAGTTCATGAATTAACAAAATAATATAAAAGAGGACTGAAGTCAAAGTTTCATTGCTTCAATCCCAATTAAGTATACAGTTATTTTATTTATTATTCTGGACGCTTGTAATCGCCTGATTTACCACCAGATTTAGCAGCTAAATAAGTTTGTCCTATTGTCATTCCTTTATCAACAGCTTTCGTCATATCATATATTGTTAAAGCTGTTACCGATGCAGCAGTTAGTGCTTCCATTTCTACACCTGTTTTTCCGGTTGTTGATACAGTTGCTTTTATATGCAATTCGTATTGGTTAGATTGATAAGTATCCCATTCAAAAGCGACGTCTATACCAGTTAATGGAAGCGGATGACACATTGGTATTATTGTAGAAGTATTTTTAGCTGCCATGATGCCAGCAATTTGTGCAGTATTTAATACGTTACCTTTAGCATTAGTATTTTGAACAATTTGTTGATAAATAGTTTCGTTCACTATAATGCTGGAATAAGCGATTGCTGTTCGTTTTGTAATTTCTTTATTTGAAACATCAACCATTTTCGCATTACCCTGTTGGTTAATGTGTGTAAAATCTGACATATTAACCCTCCTTATCGATACAAGTATATCACGAAATAAATATTTTGGAGATGATCATATGACATTTGAAAAAAGAAGTCCAATTCCCGTTAAAGAAGCAATTCAACGTGTTGTAAAACAAGATATAAATTCTAGCAAAATTTCAGTTCCTTTAAATCAAAGTACTGGCCATATTTTAGCAAGTGACATTGTAGCTACTTATGATATACCAAGATTTAATAAATCACCATACGATGGATTTGCGATTAGAAGTCAAGACTCTATAGGAGCAAGTGGTGAAAATCGTGTACATTTTAAAGTGATTGATCATATTGGCGCTGGCTCCGTGTCTGATAAAAAAGTTGGTGAACATGAAGCGGTAAGAATTATGACAGGTGCACAATTACCTGAAGGAACAGATGCAGTTGTCATGTTTGAACAAACTGTACAACAAGAAGATACGTTTTCAATTAGAAAGACATTTGAACAACATGAAAATGTTTCATTGAAAGGTGAAGAAACACAGACTGGAGACCTTGTTTTGAAAGCAGGACAACAAATCAATCCAGGAGCTATAGCTGTATTAGCAACATATGGTTATACAGATATTGAAGTATGGAAGAAACCAAGTATAGCTGTTATTGCGACAGGTAGTGAGTTACTAGAAGTGGAAGATGAGCTTCAACCTGGTAAAATTAGAAACTCAAACGGTCCGATGATTAAAGCATTAGCTGAACAATTTGGATTAAAAGTAGGTACTTATCAAATTCAGCAAGATGATTTACAAAGTAGTATTGAAGTCGTTAAAAAAGCGATGAATGAACATGACATTGTTATTACTACAGGTGGCGTATCTGTCGGAGATTTTGACTACTTACCTGAAATTTATCAAGCACTACATGCAGAAGTATTATTTAATAAAGTTGCAATGAGACCTGGAAGTGTAACAACTGTTGCAGTTGCTAATAATAAATATTTATTTGGTTTGTCTGGTAATCCTTCAGCATGTTTCACAGGATTTGAATTGTTTGTAAAACCAGCAATTAATCAAATGATGAACGCTAATGCAGTTTATCCTCAAATTGTTAAAGCTACATTAATGGAAGATTTTACTAAAGCTAATCCATTTACTAGATTTATACGTGCTAAAGCTACATTTACATCTGCTGGCGCTACAGTTGTTCCATCTGGATTTAATAAATCAGGTGCAGTAGTCGCTATTGCTCATTCAAATTCAATGATTATGTTGCCAGGAGGAACACGAGGGTTTAAAAAAGGACACCTAGTAGACGTTATACTTACAGAATCATCTGCTTATGAAGAGGAATTGAATATATGATTCTTCAAATAGTCGGATTTAAAAATTCTGGAAAAACAACACTCATGATGCATGCAGTTAATAAATTAAAATCTATAGAGTTAAAAGTTGCGACAATAAAACATCATGGGCATACTGGTTCGGATATTGAGTTACAAGGACAACATGTGGATCATATGAAACACTTTGAATCAGGTGCGGACCAAAGCATTATACAAGGGCATGAATATAGACAGACTGTAACTAGAATTAATGAACAAAGCCTTTCAAAGATTATTAAAGACTCTGTTACAATTGATTATGACATCATTTTAGTTGAAGGTTTTAAGGATGAAAAATATGAAAAAATCATAGTTTATAACAGTGAATCACAATTGCAAAAGCTAAATCATTTAAACAATGTATGTTATAAGATAAAATTAAATGAACCTAATGCTTATCAATTATTTGATGAATGGTTAATAAATAAAGTGACACATAAGGATTGAGTGTAATGAAACAATTTGAAATCGTTAAAGAACCAATTCAAATAGAGCCATATCGTGCATTTACACTAAACGAACATCAAGGTGCAATGGTGACGTTCACTGGACATGTTCGTGAATGGACTAAAGGAGTAAAAACTGAGTATTTAGAATATGAAGCTTATATTCCAATGGCTGAAAAGAAAATGGCTCAAATAGGTCAAGAAATAGAACAAAAATGGCCAGGTACTATAACAACTATAGTACACAGAATTGGTCCTCTTGAGATATCAGATATAGCTGTCTTAATTGTAGTATCGTCTCCTCATCGTAAAAATGCATATCGTGCGAATGAATATGCCATAGAACGAATTAAAGAAATAGTACCAATATGGAAAAAAGAGATATGGGAAGATGGTGCTGAATGGCAAGGCCATCAAAAAGGCGACTATGATGAAGCTAATGGGAGGAAATAAATTGGAAGTACTTTACTTTGCAGAATTAAAAGATATAGCTAATCAACAGTCAGAAACAATAGATGTTTCAGATCCTTTAACTGTAGAAGCGTTTAAAGTGATGATTGTTGAACATTATCCAGAAATGGAACATAAGCAATTTCAAATTGCAGTTAATGAAGAATTCGTTAAATTAACTGATAAGATTGAACCTGGTGATACTGTAGCACTCATTCCACCAGTGAGTGGAGGATAAATAAATGAAAGCAATTATACTCGCTGGAGGCCAATCAAGTCGATTTGGGCGTCCCAAAGCATTTGCTTCAGTTGACGGACAAATGTTTTATCAGCGAATAGTGAATGTACTTAAATCAACAAATATGTTTAATGACATTATTATTAGTACGAATAGTCAACTTAAAAATGAATTTAAATATCAAAATATAGTTGTAGATAAAGACAATTATAAAGGAAAAGGACCGCTAGCAGGCATATTGTCAGTGATGGAACAATACCCGGATGAAGAATTGTTTTTCGTAGTGTCAGTTGATACTCCGATGATAAACGAAAAAGCCATAAATCAACTATATCAATTTATGATGTCTCATCTTATTGAAGATCAAATAGATATAGCAACGGTTAAGTCAAATGGATATATGATTCCGACGATTGGTTTTTATAGTCCTAAAACGAAAAATGTAATTGAACAAATTTTGAATTCTGATGATTATAGTTTTAAGAAACTGTATGAAGAAATGAATGTAGATTGGATTAATGTAGAAGACATCGATGCACCGTCATATTGGTATTATAATATCAACTCTCAACAAGATTTGGACACTTTAAAACAACAGTTAGATCAATAAGGAGGGTCCATTATGGTGGAGCAAATTAAAGATAAACTTGGTCGCCCGATAAGAGACTTAAGATTATCAGTCACAGATAGATGTAATTTCAGATGTGATTATTGCATGCCAAAAGAAATATTTGGCGATGATTTTGTCTTTTTACCTAAAGATGAATTATTGTCTTTTGATGAAATGGTCAGAATTGCTAGATTGTATGCTCATTTAGGAGTTAAAAAGATAAGAATAACAGGTGGGGAACCATTATTAAGAAGAAATCTTTACCAACTCATTGAGCAACTGAATCAAATAGAAGGCATTGAAGATATAGGTATGACTACTAATGGATTACTTTTAAAAAAACATGGTCAAAATTTATATAATGCAGGCCTTAGACGTATTAACGTGAGTTTAGATGCTATTGACGATGAAGTCTTTCAAGCAATTAATAATAGAAATATTAAAGCTTCTACAATATTAGAACAGATTGATTATGCGATTTCGATTGGTTTACAAGTTAAAGTGAATGTCGTTATTCAAAAAGGCGTGAATGATGATCAAATCATACCTATGATTGAATATTTTAAAGATAAAGCTATTGAAATAAGATTTATTGAATTTATGGATGTCGGTAATGACAATGGCTGGGACTTTAGCAAAGTAGTGAGTAAAGATGAAATGTTAAATATGGTTGAACAACATTTTGAAGTTGAGCCTGTAGAACCTAAATATTTTGGAGAGGTAGCTAAATACTATCGTCACAAAGATAATCAAGTGAAGTTTGGACTTATAACTAGTGTATCTCAATCATTTTGTTCAACATGTACGAGAGCCCGTTTATCCTCAGATGGTAAATTTTACGGATGTTTATTTGCAGATGTAGAAGGATTTGATGTTAAGAACTTTATGCGCTCTGGTGCAACAGATGAGGAATTATTAGAGCAATTTAAAGCACTTTGGCACATTAGAGATGATCGATATTCAGATGAACGAACAGAACAAACAGTAAAAAATAGAAAACGTAATAAGATTAATATGAATTATATTGGTGGATAGTATTAAATTTTAATTTAAATAAGTAGAAAAATAGAGTCATATTTATACAATCATAAAATCTTTTATAGATTATATGTGTCTCGTCATTTCAATACAATAACTTTTATATACTTTTCACTATTAAACATGTACTTTAAAATGTTGAATTTCTAAACAAAATTTAGACTTAAATTTAATATTTGTAATAGATAAAATGCTTACTATGTTATATAATAAAGTTAAGCAATTTAATTGTACAATACAAACATAACATCTAAGAATCAACATAGGAGGCATTTTAATATGAATAATAAAGTACAAGGGTTTATTGCATCTGAAAGAGAACTAAGTCAACTTAAGCACTGGTTAAAAACATCTTATCGCACTTCAATTGAAGAATTTGTCGTTTTATACAAAGTCTTTGAAGGTGAGAAGATTAGTGGTAAAGAATTAAGAGATACGTTACATTTTGAAATGTTATGGGACACAAGTAAAATTGATGTGATTATCCGTAAGATTTATAAAAAAGAACTTATTTCAAAATTACGTTCAGAAACAGATGAGCGACAAGTTTACTACTTCTTTAACGCAAAGCAAAAGAAATTAATGGATAAAATGATAAACGAAATCGAAGCAATTAGTATTGCAAACTAAATATATAAAATAAAAGCTAGAGACATCATCTTTAATGTGATGTCTCTAGCTTTTTAATTTATTTGTAGTAACTACTATTCATATGAATATGTGTTTTTAACTTTTTTACCATGAACAAAGAAATATACAATTGTAGTTAGAATGCCTAAAATAGCCATTGCTCCATAAATTTGACTATATGAAATCATATGTGTAAATAAACCTAAGAATGAAGGACCGAAGCCAATACCAACATCTAATCCGATAAAGTAAGTTGATGTAGCTAAGCCATACTTAAATGAAGGTGATACTTTAATTGAAATAGCTTGCATTGATGAAGAAAGGTTACCGTAACCAATACCTAGTAATACACCAGAAAGTAATAATAATCCACTATTAAAACTAAACATTAAACAAATGAAACTTAGTATAAGAGCAATAAATGAAGGGTAAACGACTACATTTTCATTTTTACTATCCATTAAACGACCGGCAATAGGGCGTGTAACTAAAGAAGCCACTGCGTAGAAAATAAAGAAGTAACTAGCCGCACTGACTAAATCACGTTGCTCAGCAAAAGCTTGTAAGTACGTTAATATCGCTGCATAAGTAATACCAACTAATAACATAACAATTGCAACTGGTACAGCTTCTTTAGCGATGAAATTATGAATACTAAAGCCATTTGAACTTGTGGAATTTTGTTCTTTATTCGTAGGATTAAAATCAATATTAATAAATAAGGATAAGATAAGTCCTAAAATGCCTAACACAATACATAACGTAAATAGTAAGGTGATAGAAAATGCATTCAGTAACAAAATACCAAAGAAAGGACCAACAGCTGTACCTAAAACTAAACTTAGTGAAAATAAGCTAATGCCTTCACTTTTACGTGTTTGTGGTGTGACATAAGCTGCGATAGTACCAGTTGCTGTTGTAGCAATTGCAGTTGCAATACCGTTGATTAAACGTACAAACATTAAGAAATAAATATTACCAGGAATAAAATACAATGCTTGAGTTATCACAAGACAGAAAAGACCAAACATTAAAATCTTTTTAGGACCAAATGTATTTACATATTTACCCGTTCCAAAACGACCAATTAATGATCCCACAATAAATAACCCCACGACTAGTCCAGCTAAACTATCAGATGCATGATATTCAGATTTACTATAGCCTGCGATGACTACAATCAATAAATACATACATAAGTACACGAAAAAATTTATGATGAAATTAAGATTGAAGCGTTTAGTAAAGATAGGTGCTTTAATAGATGAAGTTTCACTCATTCTTGACTCTCCTTTAGTATTGTTTCATAAATAATTGACATTGAATTAGTAATTTCTGTCAGTTGTTGCTCATTTATACCAGATTTTTCAATAATTTCATCCTGTATTTCATTTACCTCTTTATTGATAGTTTCAAAAAATTGTCGACCTTCTTCAGTTAAACTTAACCATTTTTGTCGTTTATCATTTCCAGTAGTATAAGAAATTAATTCTCTTTCGAGTAAAACTTTAATAAATTTTCTAGCAGTCGGTTTTTCTATAGCACGACGATAAGATATATTAACTAAGGTCGTTGGTTGAAATTGCGCAATATCTTTTAAAACGAGCCATTGGCCAGTATGAATATTATGTCGTTCTAATATAGGCTGAGTTAATTTAATATAAGGTCGATAAATACTAATAAAACTATTGAAAAATTTGTTGTTAATCATGAGCACACCTCAAAATTTATAATTTAGTTAGCTTAGCTAACCTTTTTGAAACGCAAGATTCATTATAAAACTAAAAGCAATATTTTTCAATACCAATTTAAAGTAAGTTTTTAGAAGTATAATACTTCGTATTTTGTTAAAATAAGAACTGAGAAATGAATAAAAAGGGGACAAAAAGATGGATTTGAAATTTGATCATATCATTCATTATATTGATCAATTAGAGCAATTTAAGTTTCCAGGTAACCTTATCACGTTGCATTCAGGTGGAAAACACAATAAATTTGGAACATTTAATAAGTTATCGTATATAAATGGAAATTACATAGAATTTTTAGATGTAGAAGATCAAGAAAAATTGCAGAAATTAGCTAAAACTGAAGAGGGAAGAGTATCATTTGCTACTAAAATAGCTCAAGATCATTTTAAACAAGGATTCAAAACCATTTGTCTAAGAACAAATAATATAGACGCTATTAAGCAAACACTGGAAGAACGTAATATAGAAGTTATTGGTCCAGTAAATATGGAGAGAGAAACTAAAAAAGGTGAAAAAATAACTTGGCGACTTTTATATATTGCTGATCCTAGTTATATGGTTAAACCACCATTTTTCATACAATGGGATCAAGGTGAAGCTAATCGATATGCACAGTTAGAACCTTTATATCAAACCCAATTCTCTATAGAGATGATAATAGTTACTACTAGTCAACGAGAAAAGACAGTACAAAACTGGCAAAATTGGTTTGATATGCAAGTTGTAAATGAAACTGATAAATACACTGATTTAATTTTAAAGGAAGATCAAATGTACTTTAGAATTGAAGATGGTAAAGAATCTGGTTATCACACTGTCGTGTTTAAAGACGCTGAGGCAACATCACCATATTCAATATATATAAGAGGTGCAAAATATCGTTTTGAACCTAATAATTAATATAGATAAGTATAAGCACTTTGTATGATAATGGCGATATGGACAACTACAATAATAATCGAAGCAATACTTAAATACATGCTAAATTGAGTTGTTCTAATAAGTAAAAAGAACAATGATAAAACGAAACTAAATGCAGCCAGTATGACTCTTAAGCTAAAATATTGGACTGTTAAATCATTATTCAAACTAATGACAATGATAAGAGCGTTTAAGATGATAAATAAAATTAATAGCGTTGGACGCAATTTGAACACCTCTTTCGTAAGAATTTTAGTGTTTTATTATACCAATTTTAAAACTGCTTTAAAAATTATTTAGCTGAAATAAAATAACTTATAGGAATTAAAGAACATGTTTTTAATGTTGTTGTAGATTCATTTATGTGTTTTATCGACACTCATAGATAGACGTTGTATAATTATAGTTATTGTTAATAAAAAGGAGATATTATAAACCATGGAAAAGATGAATATCACTAATCAAGAACATGACGCATTTGTAAAATCTCATCCAAATGGCGATTTACTGCAACTTACGAAATGGGCAGAAACAAAGAAATTGACTGGATGGTATTCAAGAAGAATTGCGATAGGTGAAAATGGTGAAATTAAGGGCGTTGGACAATTATTATTCAAAAAAATTCCGAAACTACCATTTACATTATGTTATGTATCTAGAGGATTTGTAACTGATTACGATAATAAAGAAGCATTATCACAATTATTAGAAGAAGCGAAAAAAGTAGCTAAAGAAGAAAAAGCTTACGCAATTAAAATAGATCCAGACGTTGAAGTAGAACACGGTGCTGAAGCATTGAAAAATTTACGTAATTTAGGATTTAAGCATAAAGGATTTAAAGAAGGTTTATCTAAAGATTATATTCAACCAAGAATGACAATGATCACACCAATTGATAAATCTGATGAAGACATTATTCAAAGTTTTGAAAGACGAAATCGCTCTAAAGTGAGATTAGCATTAAAAAGAGGTACGAAAGTTGAAAGAGCTGGTAGAGAAGGATTAAAAACATTCGCACATTTAATGCAAATTACAGGAGAACGAGATGGATTCTTAACTAGAGATATTAGTTACTTTGAAAATATATATGATGCATTACATGAAGATGGCGATGCAGAATTGTTCTTAGTTAAATTAGAACCAAAACCAGTGCTTGAAACAGTGAATTCAGAAATTAAAGAATTAGAAAATGAAATTGAAAAACTTCAAAATAAAAAGCAAGATAAAAAAACACTAAATAAAATCAATGATGCTAATAATAAAATTAAAAAATCTCAAGATTTAAAAGATGATTTATTAAGACTTGAAAAAGAACATCCAGAAGGTATTTATTTATCAGGTGCATTATTAATGTTTGCAGGTAGTAAATCTTATTACTTATATGGCGCTTCATCTAATGACTTCCGAGATTTCTTACCTAATCATCATATGCAATATACTATGATGAAATATGCTCGTGATCACGGAGCTAAAACATATGATTTTGGTGGAACTGATAATAATCCAGACAAAGATTCAGACCATTATGGATTATGGACATTTAAAAAAGTATGGGGAACTTACTTAAGTGAAAAAATTGGTGAATTTGATTATGTTTTAAATCAACCACTTTACCAACTTATTGAACAAGTTAAACCAAAATTAACAAAAGCTAAAATTAAACTATCACGAAAATTAAAGCGTAAATAGATTTTTTATTATCTGAACGATTCTATAAATAAAGAACGTTCAGATTTTTTTAGAATCATTTTTTAAAATAATAGAATATAGCACTATATATAAATTGATAAAAGGGGACACTAATTATATGATCAAAAAGCTATTGCAATTTTCTTTAGGCAATAAGTTCGCAATATTCTTGATGGTATTACTCGTTATTTTAGGTGGAGTGTATGCTAGTGCCAAGTTAAAACTTGAATTATTACCGGACGTAGAGAATCCTATGATCTCAGTTCAAACAACAATGCCTGGTGCCACACCACAAACTACTCAAGATGAGATTAGCAGTAAAATAGATAGTCAAGTTAGATCGATGGCATATGTTAAAAGCGTTAAAACTGAATCTATCCCAAATGCTTCAATTGTAACTGTAGAATATAATAATGATACAGACATGGATAAAGCTGAGGAACAGTTAAAAAAAGAAATTGATAAAATTAAATTCAAAGACGGGGTCAGTGATCCTGAATTAACAAGAAATTCTATGGATGCATTTCCTATCGTAGCTTATTCTTTAACAGATAAAGATAATGATTTAAAATCAGTAACTAAAAAATTAAACCAGCAACTTATTCCAAAATTACAAACAATCGATGGTGTTCAAAATGCTCAATTAAATGGCCAAACAAATCGTGAAGTAACATTAAAGTTCAAGCAAAAAGAACTTGATGAAAAAGGTGTTACAGCAGATGATGTCGAAAACTATTTAAAAACAGCGACTCGAGAAACGCCGCTAGGGCTTTTCCAATTTGGAGATACTGACAAATCTATCGTTGTCGATGGACAGTTTACATCAGTCAATGCACTGAAAAACTTAAAAATCCCTGCAACGATTGCCGGACAAGGACAAAGTAGTGATAGCAGCGACGATGGAGAGAGCGACAGCTTAATGCCATCTGATCAATCATCAGCGTCCGCTGGTAGTTCTAAACAAAGTTCATCAGGCTCTATGCCTACATTTAAATTAAAAGACGTAGCTAATATTACGGTTGGTGATGAACGTACATCCATTTCGAAAACGAATGGAAAAGATGCAGTAAATTTACAAATAACAAAAGCTCAAGATGCTAATACCGTTCAAGTTGCAAAAGATGTACAGAAAAAAGTAGATGAATTTGAAAAAAATAATAGTGAAATGAAAGCTATTAAAACGATGGATACTGCTAAACCAATTGAAGATTCTTTATATACTATGATTGAAAAAGCAGCATTAGGAACAATCGTAGCTATCGTAGTTATATTGTTATTCTTAAGAAATATACGAACAACAGCTATTTCAGTCGTTTCAATACCAATGTCAATATTAATTGCACTCGTAGCATTGAAATTATCTAATGTGTCACTAAATATATTGACTTTAGGAGCATTAACAGTAGCTATTGGACGAGTTATAGATGATTCTATCGTTGTGGTTGAAAATATATATAGACGTTTATCTGATAAAAATGAACAACTCAAAGGTGATTCATTAATCATAAACGCAACAACTGAAGTGTTTAAACCAATACTATCTTCAACATTGGTTACTATTATTGTGTTCTTGCCATTAGCATTTGTGTCAGGGTCTGTTGGTGAAATGTTCAGACCATTCGCACTCTCAATTACATTCAGTTTATTAGCTTCATTATTAGTATCAATCACAGTAGTTCCAGCGCTAGGTTCTACGCTATTTAGAAAAGGAATCCAAACTAAACCTCAAAAACAAAAGCATGGGGTAGTTAGTGAGGGGTATAAAAAGGTATTAAATTGGTCACTTAATCATAAGTGGATCGTCATTATAATTAGTATTGTATTACTAGTTGGAAGTATTGGATTAGGTGCTGCAAAATTAGGCACAAGTTACATTTCATCAGGAGATAATAAATTCATGGCGTTAACTTATACGCCTAAACCAGGTGAAACTGAAAAATCAGTGCTCGAACATGGTGAACAAGTTCAAAAGTATTTAAAATCTAAAGATAAAGTTAACACTGTTCAATATTCTGTAGGAGGGCCAACACCATCTGATCCTACTGGTAGTACAAATAGTATGGCGTTGATGGTAGATTATGATAAAGATACGCCAAACTTTGAAGAAGAGCCAGATAAAGTATTAAAACATGTTGATTCATTTAAACATCCTGGTCAATGGAAGAACCAAGATTTAGGTACTGGTGCTGGAAATGATTCTATTGAAGTAACAGTTAAAGGTCCATCAACGGATGCTATTAAAGGTACTGTTCATAAAATTGAAAGCACTATGAAAGATGTTAAAGGTATCAATAATGTTAAATCAGATTTATCACAAACATACGATCAATATGAAGTAAAAGTCGATCAAAATAAAGCGGCAGATAATGGAATATCAGCTAGTCAGCTTGCGATGAATTTAAATGAAAACTTACCAGAAAAAACAATTACGACAGTTAAAGAAAACGGTAAGAAAATAGATGTTAAAGTAAAACAAAACAAGCAAACTGATTGGTCACAAAGTAAATTAGAAAATATTAAATTGAAAAAACCAACAGGTGGTTCAATTAAATTAAGTGAAATTGCTAGTCTTAAAAAATCAACTACACCAAGTAAATTGACTCAAGAAGATGGTGACTATTCAACTACAGTTTCAGGTAAGATTACGACAAGTGATGTAGGTGGTACTTCACAAAAAGTAATGTCTAAAATTAATAAAATTGATAAACCACATAGCGTAAAAGTGAATGTTGGAGGCGCAACTGATGACATCAACTCTGCTATATCTCAACTTGCAATAGCTATGTTAGCAGCAATAATTATAGTGTATCTTATATTAGTAATTACATTTAAAGGTGGATTAGCTCCATTCACTATTTTATTCTCATTACCATTTACAATAATAGGTGTTGTATTATCACTTGTGATTACAGGCGAAACTATCTCAGTACCTAGTTTAATTGGTATGTTGATGTTAATTGGTATTGTTGTTACAAATGCCATTGTTTTGATAGATAGAGTTATTAATAATGAAAAATCAGGTATGGATATGAAAGCTGCTTTAATTGAAGCGGGAGGAACGAGAATTCGTCCTATATTAATGACAGCAATAGCAACAATAGGTGCTTTAGTACCGTTGTTATTTGGTGAAGATAGTTCTATCTTAATATCTAAAGGAATGGCAGCAACTGTTATTGGAGGACTAATATCTTCAACAATATTAACGCTTGTTGTTGTTCCAGTAATTTACGAAATTTTATTCACAATTAAAGATAAAATTTATCGTAAACTAAACAGAAAATAATTAAAAAAGCATCATTCCTTCAAAAAGGAATGATGCTTTTTACTTTAGTATAAAATTAAAGTTAGAATGATATAAATCACAAACAAACCGATTGATAATATATTTAAAATATTAACGCCTTTATCATCATTCTTAAGTGTTTTAAATGCAGTAACTTCTACATTTCCAACTAAAAGTAGCAACACTATAAATACCCACCAGTTCTCACTAGGGAACTGCATCGTTGTAATTGCTACAACAAATAACAATAATATACCCATTATGATTCTTAAAATTCTAGTGAAAATTGAATTCATCTTGAATATACTTATGTAACTTACAATTAAGTATAGTAAAGGCAATAAGATTAAGTATAATTTCATGAATTGACATCCTTTCTTTTCCGAATATATATTAGCACGTTCACATACTTATGACTAGGATGTCTAAAGAAATGTAGTTAAATTGTGACATGTAATTAATTATTGTTCATTTATTTGCTTTCTTACATTGGCCATTTCTTTCTCAATTTCTTCAAGCTGATTGACTAAAGGATCGATATTTTGATTTAATGACTCGCGCTTTTCTAAGTCACCTTGTAGTCTAGTATAATCATATTTTAGTTCTGTTAATTTACTTTCTAAATCCATTATACAATCGCTCCTTAATTTAAAGTATGATTAAATTATAGCATGAAACAAACTAGTTCTAAAATTTATAGCAAATGTGTTAAAGTTATCAATTGAAAGTGTTGAGATACGTGAAAGAAGGGCTAATATGACAGAACAATTTGTAATGATCATTCTTTTAATTGCTTTAGGCTATTTTTTAAAGCGTATTAATTATTTGAAAGCAACAGATAGCCAAGTGCTTTCAACAATAGTATTAAATGTGACTTTACCTTCTTTAGTTATCGTGAATTTAAATAAAGCTGATTTAAACCTATCATTTTCTATTTTGCCTATTATGATGATTATCTACGGTGTTGTCGCAAAAATAATTGTTATTTGGAGTTTCCGTAAATACGATAATCAAATGCGTGGTTCTGTTGGTATGATGATTGGAGCTATGAATATTGGATTATTTGCTTATCCATTAGTAGATGCTATATGGCCAAGTAAGGGAATGGTTTATTTTGGCATGGTTGATATTGGTGGCGCAGTTATTATGTTTGGTCTCACTTACTTTGTTGGAAGTTACTTTAGTGAGGGAAGTGACCAATTCAATTTTAAATTCTTAGTTAAGAAATTAATTCAATCTGTACCACTGGTTACTTATATTGTTATGTTTATACTTAATATGGCGAATATTCATTTACCTAAAGTGTCTATTGATTTCTTTTCAATTTTAGGAAAAGCTAATATGCCACTATCTATGATTTTATTAGGCGTAATGTTGAACTTTACTATTGAAAAAGCTTATTTACCTGCAGCAATGAAATATCTTTCTCTTCATTATGGAATTGGTCTTATTGCTGGATTAATTGTATATTTCTTCTTACCAGTTTCAGATCAGATGATTAAAACGACATTGCTTATCACATGGTTATTACCAGTTGGTGTGGCAATTATTCCTTATTCAATACAATTCAAATATAAAACACTACCCTTAATAGGGATGGTAACTAATTTATCAATTGTTATAAGTATTGTTATTATATATGTTTATCAAGCGTTCTTTGTTTCATAATAAATAGAAATAGTTATTTATAAATAAAAAGCCATGCAATTCATGAACACACTACATTAATTTAATGTATGTTACACATGAAAATTGCATGGTTTATTGTTTGACTTAGCCTTTACCTCCCATGAAAGCTGGATAGTTTGTCATACCGCCATCTACATAAATAGTAGTTCCGTGGATATAACTAGCTAAGTCTGATGCTAAGAATAATGCAGCATTAGCGATATCTTGAGCATCTCCAATTTCTCTAGCTGGGATCATTTCTAATGTTTTCTCACGAGTTTTTGGATCAGAGAATTTTTCTTTAGTATGTTCAGTAACAACAGCTCCAGGGGATATATTATTAATACGAATTCCATATTGTGCATATTCCATTGACATGGTTTCCATCATTAATTTTAATCCACCTTTACTTGAAGCATAGTGAACATAATTTGGCCATGGAATAGTATCATGAACACTTGAAGTATTAATAATAACACCTTTTTTATCTTCTTTTCTGAAGAGTTTTACTGCTTCACGTGAACCTATAAACGCACCTGTTAAGTTGATATCTATCACTTTTTGCCATTCTTCAATCGTCATTTCATGCGATGGTGTTGCTTTTTCAAAACCAGCATTGTTAATCATGATATCTAAAGTACCGAAATGGTCTACAGATTGATTGATTAAATTAATGACATCTTCTTCTTTAGCCATATCTCCTTGAACGAGTAACGCATCTCCACCAGCTTGTTTGATGATATTTACAGATTCTTGTAATGATTCATCATGTTTATCAGAACGATAGTTAAGCACGACTTTTGCTTTGGCTTTACCAAAATTTTCTGCAAAAGATTTACCGATACCACTACCAGCTCCTGTAATGATAACAACTTTATTTTCTAATTCTTTAAACATGGAAATGCCTCCTAAAAATGTTTTATTTTAGGTTACCTAAAATAATTGCTGCAATAATAATGAGTATGATACCTGACCAAATACCCATCATCTGACGACGGTCTTTTTTCTCTCCTAAAATAAAAATGCCACCAAGTGTAGATACGATAACTAATAATTGAGATAATGAAAAACTAGTTGCAACACCTACTTTAGGTTGAGAATAGAACATAAATAAGTTACCGATTGCCCATACAATACCAGGAATTAAATTGAGGGCAGTAGACTTGATAGACGTTTTGTGATTCATTGAAAGAATGAAACCACCAATAGCCATACCAACAGATTGGAAGAATAGTGCTTTTGTACCACTAACATTGAAGATATCTCCTAGTACGACATAGCCAACATAACCTACTGTTGAAATTAGAAGGATACCCATTGCTTTTTTAAATTCAGGATCATTTGATTTACCTTCATTTTTAGCTTTTAATGATGTTAATGCGATACCTGAAACTAATAAGACCATAGAAATCAGTCCGAATACGACTTGTATCATTGTGCTCCATTCGCCTAGGAATATAACACTAAATAAAGTAGTACCAACTAATTGCATACCAGTAGAAATTGGCATTGTTTTTGAAACACCAATTAAATTAACAGATTTTAATTGGTTACCTTGACCAAATGCCCATAATGCACCTGAGAATAATCCAACAATAATAACAGTTAAATCATCAAATGCTGCATTACCTGTTAGTAATAAAATAATACCAACAATGAGTGCACCTAAAGTAGTACCTCTAATTTGATTATAGGGGCCTCCACCTACGAATACATTGATTATTACAACACTACCCCAAAATAGTGCAGGTAATAATGCTATTAAAATATCAAGAAACTGCATATGTTTCTCACTCTCCTAAATAAACGAATTAAGTGCTTCCCCTTTAATAACACTTGAAGTTAATTCTAAAACAATTAAGTTGAATAGTAAAAAACATCGGCTTATTTTAGAAAAGTAAAAAGGGGAGTAGGACCGAAATAAATTTTGGAAAATTATTATTTCAGTCCTACTCCCAAGTTTAATCAATAATTAAGTTTCTGGATTAGTAGCATTTTCATGAATGTATTGTGGTTCTAATTTATACTTTTTATATTCATAATTAGTAGTAAATCCAAGTTCATTAAAACGTTCTACGAGCTTACTATTTTTGTTTCGAATTTTAAAATAAACTTTATGCAGTTCATAATGAGAAAAAGCGTAATGCAAAGCATACTCCAATAAATCAAAAGCAATTCCTTTCATTCGATAATCTATGTGAGAACTGAAATATTTAATTTCTGCTTTAGATTTTTGAGGATTAACATGTAGATATAAATAACCTTTTAAAAGTCCTTCGCTTACAAAAAGAAATAGCTTATTATTTTCATCTAATGTATTAACAATATCATCTGCTTTCATTGCATCATGTTTAAATGTCTTATGATGCATTTTTGCCAATGCTCTATGGAAACCTTTTTGATATTCTATAATATTTTGTTCATTTTCTAATTCCCCAATATCTTGATGTGCCTCTAAATAATAGTCAGTAAAATTATAACTTGCTTTTATTTGCTTAATAAAAGGTTTATAAGTTTGAACGCCTTCTTCAAATGAAAAGTTATATATAGCATTATCAGGTTGATTTTCTGTCATTGCATTGAATAGGTTTTGAAATAACTGTGGAGTGACGTCAAAATTTGGCTCTATAAAAGGGCCAATTATCTTAAACTTATGTGTTTCATAAGAAATCGCAATGATTAATGCTTTTATTTGATTATTATCAGAAATGGCAAAAGCGCCAGGAGTTTTAATTGCTTCTTCTAATAAATGATCAAATTCTGCAAATTGTTGAGCTATTTTATATAAATAGGAAGTTACTTGGTAATCAGCAGTTTCAATAAAAGCTTTTATTTTTTTAGGGTCTTTCAACTGAATAATATCCATGTTCTTACCTCCGTACCGTATTTATTAATTTAATTATATGAGTAATTGCATTGAAATGAAAGTTAATATATATACGTACATGTTACAATTAAGGTAACTATTCTTAAAGCAAATTAATCAAACATAAACTTAAAATGTATTAAATATAGAAAGGGAACTATAACTCATGCAATCATTAATTTTAGCGGAAAAACCATCAGTAGCTCGAGATATTGCAAATGCACTCAATATCAATCAAAAAAGAAATGGCTATTATGAAAATAATCAATATATTGTTACTTGGGCATTAGGACATTTAGTGACTAATGCAACGCCAGAACAATATGATAAGAAATATCAAGAATGGAAACTTGAAGACTTACCAATAATTCCAAAACATATGAAAACAATAGTTATAGGTAAAACTAGTAAACAGTTTAAGACTGTAAAATCACTAATACTTAACCAGAATGTGAATAAAATTATAATTGCTACTGATGCAGGAAGAGAAGGAGAGCTTGTAGCAAGATTGATTTTAGATAAAGTGGCAAATAAAAAGCCAATCAAACGATTATGGATTAGTTCAGTAACTAAAAAAGCAATCAAAGATGGATTTAACCACTTGAAAGATGGAAGACAATATCAACATTTATATGAAGCAGCTTTAGCCAGAAGTGAAGCGGATTGGGTGGTTGGTATTAATGCAACAAGAGCATTAACAACAAAATATGATGCACAGTTATCACTTGGACGCGTACAGACGCCAACAATTCAACTAGTACAATCTCGTCAAAATGAAATTAATCAATTTAAACCACAAACCTATTACACTCTTACAGCTATAGTGGATGGTTTTGAATTTAATTATGTTTCAAAACAACAAAGAATTACTGACCAACAAAAATTAAAAAATATTATGAATCAAATAAATAAACAGCAAGGTAATATAGAAAAAGTTGAATCTAAAATTAAGAAAACATTTCCTAAGCCACTTTATAATTTAACTGATCTACAACAAGACGCTTATAATCGATTTAAAATGGGGACCAAAGAGACACTAAATACGTTACAAAATTTATATGAAAGACATAAATTAGTAACGTATCCACGTACAGATTCCAATTATTTAACTGCAGATATGGTTTCTACAATAAAAGAAAGATTACAAGCCTTATTAGCTACAGACTATAAAGAAAGTGTTCGTAATTTAATAGGAAAGTCATATTCCGCTAAAATGCATATATTTAATGATCAAAAGGTTTCAGATCACCATGCTATTATACCTACTGAGATAAGACCTGATTTTTCACAATTAAGTAATAGAGAAAGTAAAATTTATATGCTTATTGTAGAAAGATTTCTAGAAAGTTTAATGCCTCCTTATGAATATGAAAGTATTAAAGTACACTTAACTGTTAATGGTTATCAATTTGAATTACAAGAAAAAGTTACAAAACAATTAGGGTATAAGGCTTTAAAAGAAAATGAGCAATCAGTTGTTACTCAGCATCCTTTTAAAAACAATCAAGTCGGCACTGTCTCAAATTCTAAAATTAAAGATCATCAAACAACACCACCTGACTATTTTAATGAAGGAACATTATTAAAAGCGATGGAAAATCCTCAAAACTATATTCAACTTAAGGATAAAAAACATGCACATACTCTGAAGGAAACAGGCGGTATTGGAACTGTTGCGACACGTGCGGATATCATTGAAAAACTATTTAATATGAATGCAATAGAATCAAGAGATGGTAAAATTAAAGTAACTTCAAAAGGTAAACAAATTTTAGAATTAGCACCTCAAAAATTAACATCACCATTATTAACTGCTGAATGGGAAGAAAAATTATTGCTTATTGAAAAAGGTAAATATAATAAACAGCAGTTTATAAAAGAAATGAAAGAATTAACAACAGAAGTAGTGAACACAATTAAGAATAGCGAACAAAAATATAAACATGATAATTTAACTACAACAGAATGTCCTACTTGTGGCAAATTTATGATTAAAGTTAAAACTAAAAATGGACAAATGTTGGTATGCCAAGATCCATCTTGTAAAACAAAGAAAAATGTCCAAAGAAAAACAAATGCACGTTGTCCTAACTGTAAAAAGAAAATGACTTTATTTGGTAAAGGTAAGGATGCGACATATAGATGTACATGTGGTCATTCAGAAACACAAGCTCAAATGGATAAACGTATGAAAGAAAAATCAAGCGGTAAAGTTTCTAAAAAAGAAATGAAGAAATACATGAATCAACAAGAAGAATTAGACAATAATCCGTTCAAAGATGCTTTGAAAAATCTAAAACTATAAATAAATTCGAACAAAAGGAAAAAGAATATAACTAAAGTTCGTATTTAGTATTGTCATTTTAGAGATTTGGTATTAAACTTATTAAGTATTTCAAAAAAAGGAGCATTAGCCGTGAAAAAATACTTCAAGTTCGATGAACATGGTACTAACTTTAAAAAAGAAATTTTAGGTGGTATCACTACGTTTTTATCAATGGCGTACATACTAGCTGTAAACCCTCAAGTATTAAGCCTAGCAGGAGTCAAAGGTGTATCTGAAGATATGAAAATGGATCAGGGAGCCATTTTTGTTGCGACTGCTTTAGCTGCGTTTGTAGGTTCGCTATTTATGGGACTCATAGCAAAATACCCTATAGCATTAGCACCTGGCATGGGATTAAATGCATTTTTCGCATTTACAGTAGTTCTTACAATGGGGATACCATGGAAAGTCGGATTAACTGGCGTTCTATTCTCAGGTATATTCTTTGCAATATTAACAGTAACCGGATTAAGGGAAATAATTATTAACGCAATACCTTATCAAATGAAGATGGCTGTTTCTGCTGGAATAGGGTTGTTTATAACCTTTGTAGGTTTACAAAGTTCAGGAATTATTGTGAAAAATGATTCAACATTAGTTACCCTAGGGCATTTAACGAAAGCACCAGTATTATTAGCAATATTTGGTATTGTTATTACCGTTATTTTATACACTAAAAAAGTACCGGGTTCTATATTTATAGGTATGATAATTACTGCAATAGTAGGAATGATAACTGGACAAATACATACGCCAACTGGCATTGTAGGTCACGTTCCAAGTATTAAACCAACTTTCGGAGCTGCATTTGAATCATTTAAGGATCCAGGTCAATTATTTACTATTCAATTTTTAATTGTTATTCTAACATTCCTATTTATTGATTTCTTTGATACTGCAGGAACATTAGTAGCTGTTGCAACTCAAGCAGGAATTATGAAAGATAATAAACTTCCTAGAGCAGGTAGAGCGTTATTTTCAGATTCATTAGCTACAATTGTTGGTTCTATATTCGGTACAACAACGACTACTTCTTATATAGAATCTACGTCAGGTGTTGCAGTTGGTGCAAGAACAGGATTCGCAAGTATTGTTACAGGTTGCTGTTTCTTACTAGCTTTATTCTTTAGTCCACTAATTGCAGTTGTAACAAGTGCTGTAACTACACCGGCATTGGTAGTGGTAGGTGTACTAATGGCTGCAAACTTTGCGGAAATCAATTGGAAAAAATTCGAAGTCGCTGTACCTGCTTTTATAACAATCATCATGATGCCTTTATCTTATTCAATTGCAACAGGTATAGCTTGTGGATTTATCTTTTATCCAATTACAATGATTATTAGTAAAAGACATAAAGAAGTACATCCAATTATGTATGTATTAATGGTATTATTTATCTTATACTTTGTATTCGTACATGGCTAAATAAAAAATAAGACGCTCGTACTTAAAATAGTACGAACGTCTTTTTTTAGTTGTGAAATGAATTCAAGTTTATTTAGACTTATGACCATCTTTATATTGAGTATAAATAACGCGAGCATTTTTATTAGGAACATAAGTTGGAGCAGCTAAGACTATAAATACAAAGAAAATCATTAATACGAATAAAGCCCAATGTATAATCATACCAATAAATGGAATGAATGCGACAAACGAACCAATAATACCTAAAATAGGTATAATGACCATTGGTTTAATTGTGTTTTGTTTATCAACTAATAGAATAATCGTTAAAACCAAATAGAGAAAAGCGTTAAATAATAGAGGTTGCCAACCAAAACTTAAAATTACACTGCCACCTAAAAAAGGAATCCCATAAAAGAACTCACATATAACTAGGAAGACGCCAATAATGGATAGGGCAAGCTTAATACCGTTTTTCAAATGATTCACCCCCGTTCTCTACTATTATAATAGAAAATGATTAAGGTTAATATTAATATGATTAAATTTAGTCTTGTAATTACATATTTAAATATAAAAATTTCCCTAAAAAGGTTGAACAAGAGATACATTTAAAGTACAATAACAAAGTATGTGTTAGACAAAACAGAAAAAAGTTAATGAAAACAATTGATTTATCAGTGTTTTTCATGTAACATATCTAATGTTGGACTTTAAATAACGCGATGAAGCGAAAGGTTACTGACACACCCGGCCGCTTTGCCATGGCGCTGTGTGAGATAGTTTTCGTGGAGAAGTCTATCACTTAAATGTAGACGAATAAGGAGGGAAAATTATGGCAAAACAAAAAATCAGAATCAGATTAAAAGCTTATGATCACCGTGTGATTGATCAATCAGCAGAAAAAATTGTTGAAACTGCTAAACGTTCTGGTGCAGATGTTTCTGGACCAATTCCGTTACCAACTGAAAAATCAGTTTATACAATCATCCGTGCCGTGCATAAGTACAAAGATTCACGTGAACAATTCGAACAACGTACACATAAACGTTTAATCGATATTGTTAACCCAACACCAAAAACAGTTGATGCTCTAATGGGCTTAAACTTACCATCTGGTGTAGACATCGAAATTAAATTATAATAGAAAAAATTAGGAGGTGGACTTTCGATGACCAAAGGAATCTTAGGAAGAAAAATCGGGATGACACAAGTGTTTGGAGAAAACGGTGAATTAATCCCAGTAACAGTAGTAGAAGCAGGACAAAACGTTGTATTACAAAAGAAAACTGAAGAAGTTGACGGTTACAACGCAATCCAAGTAGGATTTGAAGATAAAAAAGCATATAAAAAAGGTTCAAAAACTAACAAATATGCTAATAAACCAGCTGAAGGTCATGCTAAAAAAGCTGACACAGCACCTAAGCGCTTCATTCGTGAATTCAGAAACGTTAATGTTGATGAATACGAAGTAGGTCAAGAAGTCTCAGTTGATACATTCGAAACTGGTGACATCATTGATGTTACAGGTGTTTCAAAAGGTAAAGGTTTCCAAGGTGCTATTAAACGCCACGGACAATCTCGTGGACCAATGGCTCACGGTTCTCATTTCCACAGAGCACCAGGTTCTGTAGGTATGGCTTCAGATGCTTCAAGAGTATTTAAAGGTCAAAAAATGCCAGGCCGTATGGGTGGAAACACAGTTACTGTACAAAACCTAGAAGTAGTACAAGTTGACACTGAAAACAGTGTAATCTTAGTAAAAGGTAATGTACCTGGACCTAAAAAAGGTTTAGTAGAAATTTCAACTTCAATTAAATCAATTAAAAAAGGTAATAAATAATCAATAAGCGAAAGGAGGAAAATGCATAATGGCTAATTATGATGTTTTAAAAGTAGACGGATCAAAAAGTGGTTCAGTTGAATTAAGCGATGCAGTCTTTGCAATCGAACCAAACAATAGTGTCCTTTTCGAAGCTATCAATTTACAACGTGCTTCATTACGTCAAGGTACACATTCAGTTAAAAACCGTTCAGCAGTACGCGGCGGTGGACGTAAACCATGGAGACAAAAAGGAACAGGTCGTGCTCGTCAAGGTACAATTCGTGCACCTCAATGGCGCGGTGGTGGTATTGTATTCGGACCAACTCCAAGAAGTTACGGATATAAAATGCCTAAGAAAATGCGTCGTTTAGCATTACGTTCTGCATTGTCATTTAAAGTTAAAGAAAATGGATTTACAGTTGTTGATGCATTCGGATTTGATGCACCAAAAACAAAAGAATTCAAAAATGTTTTAACTACATTAGAACAACCTAAAAAAGTATTAGTTGTTGTTGAAAACGAAGATGTTAACGTTGAATTATCAGCACGTAACATCCCTGGTGTTCAAGTAACAACTGCTCAAGGTTTAAATGTATTAGATATCACAAGTGCTGACAGTTTAGTAATTACTGAAGCTGCTGCTAAAAAAGTTGAGGAGGTGCTCGGATAATGGAAGCTAGAGATATTCTTAAGCGCCCCGTAATCACTGAAAAATCTTCAGAAGCAATGGCGGAAGATAAATATACTTTCGATGTTGATACTCGTGCTAACAAAACACAAGTTAAAATTGCTGTTGAAGAAATCTTCGACGTAAAAGTTGATAATGTAAACATCATCAACTATAAACCTAAGAAAAAACGTATGGGCCGTTACCAAGGCTACACAAATAAAAGAAGAAAAGCGATTGTTAAACTAAAAGAAGGTTCAATCGACTTATTCAACTAAAACATTACCAATAAGGAGGTAAACGACAATGGCTCTTAAAAAATATAAGCCAATAACTAATGGTCGTCGTAATATGACTTCATTAGATTTCGCTGAAATTACGAAAACTACACCAGAAAAGTCATTATTACAACCGCTACCGAAAAGAGCGGGACGTAACAACCAAGGTAAATTGACTGTTCGCCATCACGGTGGAGGACATAAACGTCAATACCGAGTTATCGATTTCAAACGTAACAAAGATGGTATCAACGCTAAAGTTGATTCAATCCAATACGATCCAAACCGTTCAGCTAACATTGCTTTATTAGTATATGCTGACGGAGAAAAACGTTATATTATCGCACCTAAAGGATTACAAGTAGGACAAGTAGTTGAAAGTGGTGCTGAAGCAGATATCAAAATTGGTAATGCTTTACCATTACAAAACATTCCTGTAGGTACTGTAATTCATAATATTGAGTTAAAACCTGGTAAAGGTGGACAAATCGCTCGTTCAGCTGGTGCTAGTTCACAAGTGTTAGGTAAAGAAGGTAAATACGTATTAATCAGATTACGCTCTGGTGAAGTTCGTATGATTCTTTCAACTTGCCGTGCTACAATTGGACAAGTTGGTAATATCCAACACGAACTAGTAAATGTTGGTAAAGCAGGTCGTTCAAGATGGAAAGGTATCCGTCCAACAGTTCGTGGTTCTGTAATGAACCCTAACGATCACCCACACGGTGGTGGTGAAGGACGTGCTCCAATCGGTAGACCATCTCCAATGTCACCTTGGGGTAAACCTACGCTTGGTAAGAAAACTCGTCGTGGTAAAAAATCTTCAGACAAACTTATCGTTCGTGGACGTAAGAAAAAATAATAAAATTAACTTATTTGGGTGTGCGGCTTAATTGCTGCACGCACAGAATAAGAAGGGAGGCGCCCAAATGGCTCGTAGTATTAAAAAAGGACCTTTCGTTGATGACCACTTAATGAAAAAAGTGGAAGCACAAGACGGAAGTGAAAAAAAACAAGTAATTAAAACATGGTCTCGTCGTTCTACAGTTTTCCCAAATTTCATTGGTCATACTTTCGCAGTATACGATGGACGTAAACATGTACCTGTATATGTAACAGAAGATATGGTAGGTCACAAATTAGGTGAATTCGCACCAACTCGTACATTTAAAGGTCATGCTGTTGACGATAAAAAAACAAGAAGATAATTTTTAAAAAGTAGAGGAGGAAATCCTAATGGAAGCAAAAGCGGTTGCTAGAACAATAAGAATCGCACCTCGTAAAGTAAGACTAGTTCTTGACTTAATTAGAGGTAAAAATGCTGGAGAAGCTATTGCAATTTTAAAATTAGCAAACAAAGCTTCATCACCAGTGATCGAAAAAGTATTAATGTCCGCTTTAGCAAATGCTGAACATAACTACGACATGAACACAGATGAATTAGTAGTAAAAGAAGCTTATGCTAATGAAGGACCAACTTTAAAACGTTTCCGCCCACGTGCGCAAGGACGTGCAAGTGCGATAAACAAACGTACAAGCCACATTACAATCGTCGTAAGTGACGGTAAAGAAGAAGCTAAAGAAGCTTAATAACTTTCTAAGGAGGGAATACTGTGGGTCAAAAAATTAATCCAATCGGACTTCGTGTTGGTATCATCCGTGATTGGGAAGCAAAATGGTATGCTGAAAAAGATTTCGCTTCATTATTACACGAAGATTTAAGAATCCGTAAATTTATTGATAATGAATTAAAAGAAGCATCAGTTTCTCACGTAGATATCGAACGTGCAGCTAACCGTATTAATATCGCAATTCACACTGGTAAACCAGGTATGGTAATTGGTAAAGGCGGTTCAGAAATTGACAAACTTCGTAACAAATTAAATGCTTTAACAGATAAAAAAGTACACATCAACGTAATTGAAATCAAAAAAATTGATATTGATGCAAGATTAGTTGCTGAAAATATCGCACGTCAATTAGAAAACCGTGCTTCATTCCGTCGTGTACAAAAACAAGCTATTACAAGAGCTATGAAACTTGGTGCTAAAGGTATCAAAACTCAAGTATCAGGTCGTTTAGGCGGAGCAGATATCGCTCGTGCTGAACAATATTCTGAAGGAACTGTTCCACTTCATACATTACGTGCTGACATCGATTACGCACACGCTGAAGCAGATACTACTTATGGTAAATTAGGCGTTAAAGTATGGATCTATCGTGGAGAAGTTCTTCCTACTACTAAGAACACTAGTGAAGGAGGAAAATAATCATGTTACTACCAAAACGTGTTAAATATCGTCGTCAACATCGTCCTAAAACAACTGGTCGTTCTAAAGGCGGTAACTATGTAACATTTGGTGAGTATGGTTTACAAGCTACTACAACGTCTTGGATCACATCTCGTCAAATCGAATCAGCTCGTATTGCAATGACTCGTTATATGAAACGTGGTGGGAAAGTTTGGATCAAAATCTTCCCTCATACACCATATACTAAAAAACCTTTAGAAGTACGTATGGGTGCTGGTAAAGGTGCGGTTGAAGGCTGGATTGCAGTCGTTAAACCTGGTAGAATCTTATTTGAAGTCGCTGGGGTACAAGAAGAAGTTGCCCGCGAAGCACTACGTTTAGCAAGTCACAAACTTCCAGTAAAAACTAAGTTTGTAAAACGTGAAGAATTGGGTGGTGAAACAAATGAAAGCTAAGGAAATTAGAGACTTAACCACTTCAGAAATCGAAGAACAAATCAAATCTTCAAAAGAAGAGCTTTTTAACCTACGCTTTCAGTTAGCTACAGGTCAATTAGAAGAAACGGCACGTATTCGCACAGTAAGAAAAACGATTGCTCGTCTAAAAACTGTTGCTCGTGAAAGAGAAATTGAACAAAGTAAGGCTAATCAATAATTAATTGAAAGAGGAGGTTACAAAAGTGAGCGAAAGAAATGATCGTAAAGTTTATGTAGGTAGAGTTGTTTCTGACAAAATGGACAAGACTATTACTGTACTTGTTGAAACTTACAAAACACACAAATTATACGGTAAACGAGTAAAATACTCAAAAAAATACAAAACTCATGATGAAAACAATTCAGCTAAATTAGGAGACATTGTTAAAATTCAAGAAACTCGTCCTTTATCAGCAACAAAACGTTTTCGTTTAGTAGAAATTGTTGAAGAGTCAGTAATTATTTAATACAAGATTAGAGATAAGGGAGGTTTAACTAATGATCCAACAAGAGACACGTTTAAAAGTAGCAGACAACTCTGGTGCTCGTGAAGTTCTTACAATCAAAGTATTAGGTGGATCTGGTCGCAAAACAGCGAACATCGGCGATGTTATCGTATGTACTGTTAAAAATGCAACACCAGGTGGCGTTGTCAAAAAAGGCGAAGTTGTCAAAGCTGTTGTAGTACGTACTAAATCAGGTGTACGCCGTAACGATGGTTCATATATCAAATTTGATGAAAATGCATGTGTTATCATTCGTGATGACAAAGGCCCACGTGGTACTCGTATCTTTGGTCCGGTTGCTCGTGAATTACGTGAAGGTAACTTCATGAAGATCGTATCATTAGCACCAGAAGTACTATAAAATCAATTAACCAAAATATATAAGGAGGTGCCCACATGCATATCAAAAAAGGTGACAACGTAAAAGTTATCGCAGGTAAAGACAAAGGTAAAGAAGGTAGAGTAGTTGCTACTGAACCTAAACGTGACCGTGTCGTTGTGGAAGGTGTTAATGTTATTAAAAAACACCAAAAACCAACTCAATTAAACCCTGAAGGTGGAATTTTAGAAACAGAGGCAGCTATCCATGTTTCTAACGTACAATTATTAGACCCTAAAACAAACGAACCAACTCGTGTAGGTTACAAATTTGTTGATGGTAAAAAAGTTCGTATTGCAAAAAAATCTGGCGAAGAAATCAAATCTAATAATTAATTACTAGTTGAAAGGAGGATCCACTTTGAACCGTTTAAAAGAAAAATTTAATTCTGAAGTTACTGAGAACTTAGTAAAAAAATTCAACTATAGTTCAGTAATGGAAGTACCTAAAATTGACAAAATCGTAGTGAACATGGGTGTTGGTGACGCTGTTCAAAACTCTAAAGTGTTAGATAACGCTGTAGAAGAATTAGAACAAATTACTGGTCAAAAACCATTAGTAACTAAAGCTAAAAAATCAGTTGCAACATTCCGTTTACGTGAAGGTATGCCTATCGGTGCGAAAGTTACACTTCGCGGAGAAAGAATGTATGAATTCTTAGACAAACTAATTTCAGTATCATTACCACGTGTACGTGACTTCCAAGGTGTTTCTAAAAAAGCATTCGATGGTCGCGGTAACTACACATTAGGTGTTAAAGAACAATTAATTTTCCCTGAAATCGATTATGATAAAGTAAGCAAAGTAAGAGGAATGGATATTGTTATCGTAACTACTGCTAACACTGACGAGGAAGCTCGTGAATTGTTATCAAACTTCGGTATGCCATTTCGTAAATAATCTCTAAAAGGAGGCTAATTAAGTGGCTAAAACTTCAATGGTTGCTAAGCAACAAAAAAAACAAAAATTCGCAGTTCGTGAATACACTCGTTGTGAACGCTGTGGTCGTCCACATTCTGTATATCGTAAATTTAAATTATGCCGTATTTGTTTCCGTGAATTAGCTTATAAAGGCCAAATTCCTGGCGTACGTAAAGCTAGCTGGTAATAAAAAGAGTCTGAAAGGAGGCAACAATCAATGACAATGACAGATCCAATCGCAGATATGCTAACTCGTGTAAGAAACGCTAACATGGTTCGTCACGATAAATTAGAATTACCTGCATCTAATATCAAAAAAGAAATTGCCGAAATCTTAAAAAATGAAGGTTTCATTAAAAACGTTGAATACGTAGAAGACGATAAACAAGGTGTTATTCGTTTATTCTTAAAATATGGTCAAAACAATGAACGTGTTATCACAGGATTAAAACGTATTTCAAAACCAGGTTTACGTGTATATGCTAAAGCTAACGAAGTACCTAAAGTACTTAATGGTTTAGGTATTGCATTAGTATCAACTTCTGAAGGTGTAATCACTGATAAAGAAGCAAGAAAACGTAATGTTGGTGGAGAAATTATCGCATACGTTTGGTAATAAATAATAAGGAGGTGCCATAACATGAGTCGTGTTGGTAAGAAAATTATTGACATCCCTAGTGACGTAACAGTAACTTTTGACAATAATCATGTCACTGTTAAAGGTCCAAAAGGTGAATTATCAAAAACATTAAATGAAAGAATGACATTTAAACAAGAAGAAAACACAATTGAAGTTGTAAGACCATCTGATTCTAAAGATGACAGAACAGATCATGGTACAACTCGTGCTTTATTAAATAATATGGTACAAGGTGTTTCTCAAGGTTTCGAAAAAACACTTGAACTTGTTGGTGTAGGTTACCGTGCTCAAATGCAAGGTAATGATTTAGTACTTAACGTTGGATACTCTCACCCAGTAGAAATTAAAGCTGAAGACGGCATTACTTTCGCTGTTGAGAAAAATACAACTGTTAAAGTTTCTGGTGTATCTAAAGAGCAAGTTGGAGCAATCGCTTCTAATATCCGTTCAGTAAGACCTCCAGAACCTTATAAAGGTAAAGGTATTCGTTACCAAGGTGAATACGTACGCCGTAAAGAAGGTAAAACTGGTAAATAATAGATAACACTCTAAAGAAAGGAGTATTAAAATGATCAGTAAAATTGATAAAAATAAAGTGCGTTTGAAAAGACATTCACGTGTTCGTACTAAATTATCAGGTACAGCTGAAAAGCCACGTTTAAATGTATATAGATCAAACAAACACATTTACGCACAAATCATCGATGATGTTAAAGGCGAAACATTAGCTCAAGCTTCATCTAAAGATAAAGATATCGCTAGCGAATCAGCAACTAAAGTTGATTTATCAACAAAAGTTGGCGAAACAATTGCTAAAAAAGCAAATGATAAAGGAATTAAAGAAATCGTATTTGATCGTGGAGGTTACTTATACCACGGACGCGTTAAAGCATTAGCAGAAGCTGCTAGAGAAAACGGTTTAGAATTTTAATTTAAAGGAGGGACAAATACATGGCTCGTAGAGAAGAAGAAACGAAAGAATTTGAAGAACGCGTTGTTACAATCAATCGTGTTGCTAAAGTTGTTAAAGGTGGACGTCGTTTCCGTTTCACTGCATTAGTAGTAGTTGGAGACAAAAATGGTCGTGTAGGTTTCGGTACTGGTAAAGCTCAAGAGGTACCTGAAGCAATCAAAAAAGCTGTTGAAGCAGCTAAAAAAGATTTAGTTGTAGTTCCACGTGTTGAAGGTACTACACCTCACACAATCACTGGCCGTTATGGCTCAGGTAGCGTATTTATGAAACCTGCAGCTCCTGGTACTGGTGTAATCGCTGGTGGTCCAGTTCGTGCGGTATTAGAATTAGCAGGTATCACTGATATCTTAAGTAAATCATTAGGTTCTAACACACCAATTAACATGGTTCGTGCAACTTTAAATGGTTTACAAAACCTTAAAAACGCTGAAGATGTTGCGAAATTACGCGGCAAAACAGTTGAAGAATTATATAATTAAGGAGGGAAAATAAGTTATGGCTAAATTACAAATTACCCTCACTCGTAGTGTTATTGGTCGTCCTGAAACACAACGTAAAACTGTTGAAGCTTTAGGTCTTAAAAAGACTAACAGTTCAGTAGTTGTTGAAGATAACCCTGCTATTCGTGGGCAAATCAACAAAGTTAAACATTTATTAACTATAGAAGAAAAATAATTAAGGAGGTGCCGACATGAAATTACATGAGTTAAAACCAGCAGAAGGTTCTCGTAAAGAACGTAACCGTGTAGGTCGTGGTGCAGCAACTGGTAATGGTAAAACAAGTGGCCGTGGACATAAAGGTCAAAAAGCACGTTCAGGTGGTAAAGTAAGACCTGGATTTGAAGGTGGACAATTACCATTATTCCGTCGTTTACCAAAACGCGGTTTTACTAACATAAATCGTAAAGAATATGCTATTGTTAACTTAGACCAACTTAATCAATTCGAAGATGGTACTGAAGTAACTCCAGCTTTATTAGTAGAATCTGGTGTTGTTAAGAATGAAAAATCTGGTATTAAAATACTAGGTAATGGCTCACTAGATAAAAAATTAACAGTGAAAGCTCATAAGTTCTCAACTTCAGCAGCAGACGCTATTGATGCTAAAGGTGGAGCACACGAGGTGATCTAATGTTTCAAACGCTTGTGAGCTTCTTTACAACTAAAGAAGTTCGAAACAAGATTTTCTTTACTCTAGCAATGTTAGTTATATTCAAGATTGGGACTTACATTCCAGCTCCTGGAGTAAATCCTAATGCTTTTGATCAAGCAGCAAAAGGTTCTCAAGGTGTCACTGATTTACTTAATACATTCGGTGGAGGAGCCTTGAAGAACTTTTCAATATTTGCGATGGGTATTATGCCTTATATTACTGCATCTATCGTAATGCAATTATTACAGATGGATATTGTTCCTAAGTTCTCAGAATGGGCGAAACAAGGTGATGTAGGTAGAAGGAAAATCAACAATGTAACACGTTATTTCGCTATAATATTAGCATTCATTCAGTCAATTGGTATGTCATTTCAATTTAATAATTTATACGGAGGACGCTTAATTGTAAGCCAATCTGTACTAACTTATTTATTGATTGCACTTACTTTAACAGCAGGAACTGCATTCTTGATATGGCTTGGTGACCAAATCACTCAGTTTGGTGTTGGTAATGGTATTTCACTTATCATCTTTGCAGGTATTTTATCAACTTTACCTTCAAGCATTATTCAAGCAGGTCAACAAGCATTTGTTGGTCAAGAAGATACTTCATTAGCTTGGTTAAAAATAGTAGCATTAATTGTAGCATTAGTATTGTTAACAGTAGGTGCTATATTTGTACTTGAAGCAAAACGTAAAATTCCTATCCAATATGCGAAGAAACAAACAGCTCAACGATTAGGTTCACAAGCAACTTATCTACCTTTAAAAGTTAACTCAGCTGGTGTTATTCCTGTTATTTTTGCGATGGCATTTTTCTTATTACCAAGAACGTTGACGCTATTCTTCCCTAAAGCTGAATGGGCTCAACAAGTTGCAGATACTGCAAATCCATCAAGTAACATAGGAATGGTAATCTATATTGTATTAATTATTGCGTTTGCATACTTTTATGCATTTGTACAAGTTAATCCAGAAAAAATGGCTGACAACCTTAAAAAACAAGGTAGTTATGTCCCAGGTATTAGACCTGGTGAACAAACGAAAAAATATATTACTAAAGTTCTTTATCGCTTAACGTTTGTTGGTTCTATTTTCTTAGCAGTCATTGCGATTTTACCGATCTTAGCTACGAAGTTCATGGGCTTACCAAGATCTATTCAAATTGGTGGTACTAGTCTTCTTATCGTTATCGGTGTTGCTATTGAAACTATGAAATCTTTAGAAGCACAAGTAAATCAAAAAGAATATAAAGGCTTTGGTGGTAGATAATTTGTAGGAGGGCACTTATGAATATCATTTTAATGGGCTTACCTGGTGCAGGTAAAGGTACTCAAGCGAGTGAAATTGTTAAGAAATTCCCAATACCACATATATCGACTGGTGACATGTTCAGAAAAGCGATTAAAGATGAGACTGATTTAGGTAAAGAAGCTAAATCATACATGGATCGTGGAGAATTAGTCCCTGATGAAGTTACTGTGGGTATCGTTAAAGAAAGAATTTCTGAAGACGATGCAAAAAAAGGATTCTTATTAGACGGTTTCCCTAGAACTATTGATCAAGCAGAAGCTTTAAATTCAATTATGGCTGAACTTGATAGAAGTATTGATGCTGTCATCAATATTGAAGTCCCAGAGGAAGAACTAATGAATCGTCTTACAGGTCGTCGTATCTGTGAGAAATGTGGTACGACTTATCATCTTGTATTTAATCCTCCAAAAGTTGAAGGTATTTGTGATCTTGATGGTGGTAAATTATATCAACGTGAAGATGATAATCCGGAAACTGTTTCAAATCGTTTGAAAGTTAATGTTAAACAATCTAAACCAATATTAGAGTATTACGATAATAAAGGTGTATTGAATAACATTGATGGTTCAAAAGATATTGAAGAGGTTACTACTGATGTCATTGATATCTTAGATCAATTACAATAGTTCAGCTTTTACGATCTATTATGATGTGAATGTTTAATTAAACTGTAGTATAAAATTTAATATGAGTGACAAATGACGATAATAATTCCCGTAATTTTTGTTAAACTTATTAAAACTAGTCACAAATAGATTCGTATCGTTGAAGTTGTCTATTGACGATAACCTTACTATTGCAAAAAGGGGGAAGTTAATCAATGGCTAAACAAGATGTTATTGAATTAGAAGGTACTGTATTAGATACTTTACCAAACGCAATGTTTAAAGTAGAATTAGAAAATGGTCATGAAATTTTAGCACACGTAAGTGGTAAAATTAGAATGAACTACATTCGAATTCTACCTGGCGACAAAGTAACTGTTGAGATGTCTCCGTATGATTTATCACGCGGTAGAATTACTTATCGTTATAAATAATCGTCACTCCATAATATAGGGAGGTATTAAAATGAAAGTAAGACCATCAGTAAAACCAATTTGCGAAAAATGTAAAGTCATTAAACGTAAAGGTAAAGTAATGGTAATTTGTGAAAATCCTAAACACAAACAAAGACAAGGTTAATAAAAGAGAGGTGTAAATGTATATGGCACGTATTGCAGGAGTGGATATTCCACGTGAAAAACGCGTTGTTATTTCTTTAACTTATGTATATGGTATCGGTACTTCTACTGCGAAAAAAATCGTTGAAGAAGCTAACGTATCAGCAGACACTCGCGTAAAAGATTTAACTGACGATGAATTAGGTCGCATCCGTGAAGTAGTAGATAGCTACAAAGTTGAAGGTGACTTACGTCGTGAGCAAAACTTAAACATTAAACGATTAATGGAAATTTCATCATACCGTGGTATTCGTCACCGTCGTGGCTTACCAGTTCGCGGTCAAAAAACTAAAAACAACGCTCGTACGCGTAAAGGCCCAGTTAAAACTGTAGCGAACAAGAAAAAATAATCGGTAAAGGAGGCAAAAAATAAATGGCACGTAAACAAGTATCTCGTAAACGTAAAGTGAAAAAGAATATTGAAAGTGGTGTTGCACACATCCGTTCAACATTCAATAATACAATTGTAACGATTACTGATGAATTTGGTAATGCATTATCTTGGTCATCAGCTGGTGCATTAGGATTCAAAGGATCTAAAAAATCAACACCATTCGCAGCGCAAATGGCGTCTGAAACAGCTTCAAAAACAGCTATGGAACATGGCTTAAAAACTGTAGAAGTAACAGTTAAAGGACCTGGACCAGGCCGTGAATCTGCTATCCGTGCGTTACAATCAGCAGGACTTGAAGTAACAGCAATTAGAGACGTTACTCCAGTACCTCATAATGGTTGTCGTCCACCAAAACGTCGTCGCGTTTAATTTATTGTTGTGTTGTTACAGGTCACTGAGCAAACATTATAAATCTAGTCGACGTATATAAGGAGGATATTTGTAAATGATAGAAATCGAAAAACCTAGAATTGAGACAATTGAAATTAGTGAAGATGCTAAATTCGGTAAGTTCGTTGTTGAACCACTTGAACGTGGCTACGGTACTACACTAGGAAACTCCTTACGTCGTATCCTACTATCTTCATTACCAGGATCAGCAGTAAAGTACATCGAAATTGAAGGCGTGTTACACGAATTCTCAGCAGTAGATAATGTAGTTGAAGATGTTTCTACAATTATTATGAACATCAAAAAATTAGCATTAAAAATCTATTCTGAAGAAGATAAAACTTTAGAAATCGATGTTAAGGATGAAGGCGAAGTTACTGCAAGTGATATTACTCACGACAGTGATGTAGAAATTCTAAATCCAGAACTAAAAATTGCTACTGTTTCTAAAGGTGGACATTTAAAAGTTCGTCTTGTTGCTAATAAGGGTAGAGGTTACGCATTAGCTGAAACAAATAATACTAGTGATTTACCAATTGGTGTAATTCCAGTAGACTCACTATATTCACCTGTTGAACGTGTAAACTATACAGTTGAAAATACACGTGTAGGTCAAAGTAGTGATTTTGATAAATTAACTTTAGATGTTTGGACTAATGGTTCAATCACTCCTCAAGAATCAGTTTCATTAGCAGCAAAAATAATGACTGAACACTTGAATATCTTTGTAGGTCTAACTGATGAAGCTCAAAATGCTGAAATCATGATTGAAAAAGAAGAAGATCAAAAAGAAAAAGTATTAGAAATGTCTATCGAAGAATTAGACTTATCTGTACGTTCATATAACTGTTTGAAACGCGCAGGAATCAATTCTGTACAAGAGTTAGCTGATAAATCTGAAGCTGACATGATGAAAGTGCGTAATTTAGGTCGTAAATCTCTTGAAGAAGTTAAATATAAATTAGAAGATTTAGGATTAGGATTAAGAAAAGAAGATTGATAAAGGAGGTTAACTCATGGGTTACAGAAAATTAGGTCGTACTTCTGATCAACGTAAAGCTATGTTACGTAACTTAGCTACAGCACTTATCGTAAGTGAACGTATTGAAACAACAGAAGCTCGTGCAAAAGAAGTTCGCAGTGTAGTAGAGAAATTAATCACTTTAGGTAAAAAAGGAGATTTAGCTTCTCGTCGTAATGCAGCTAAAACATTACAAAATGTTGAAATCTTAAATGAAGATGAATCAACTCAAACTGCTCTTCAAAAATTATTCGGTGAAATCGCTGAACGTTATACAGATCGTCAAGGTGGTTACACTCGTATTCTTAAAGTAGGCCCTCGTCGTGGTGACGGTGCTGAATCAGTAATTATCGAATTAGTATAATTTAATTATAAATACACTAACTACTTATATATAAAGCAAATGAGTGCAACGATAAAATCTGCCACATACAGATTTTGTCTAGCTCAGAGTACCCCATCAAACTAAATATTAAATTAAAGCGTGAACTCAACAAAACTGATGGGGTGCGCGCTTTTTTATTTTAAGCTGAGATACTATTTCTCAGCTTTTTTAATTATAAAATTATTTTAATTGGTGTTTAATCATTTAAATAAGAAAATGAAAATGTTAATAAACAAATTGTGGAAGTATACATATGTTTATAAATCATGTAAAATATTAAAGGTAATTACTACATTGGGGAGGAATAAATGTGATGGATCAAGATAATATTATTGAATTTAGTAATGTATCATTTAAATATCAAAGTGATTCTGCCTTCACGTTAAATGATGTATCATTTAATATTCCTCGTGGCCAATGGACAAGTATAGTAGGACACAATGGATCTGGTAAATCAACTGTTACTAAACTAATGGTAGGAATTGAAAACTGTGATGAAGGTCATATTATTCTAAATAACCAAGGTGTAACTAAAGAAACGATTACACAAGTAAGAAGACAAATAGGCATTGTCTTCCAAAATCCAGATAATCAGTTTGTTGGTTCAACTGTTAAATATGATGTTGCATTTGGTTTAGAGAATCTGTCTATACCATATAATGAGATGCATGAAAAAGTAGACAAAGTTTTAAAACAAGTTGATATGTTTGATTTAGCTGATTACGAACCTCACTCATTATCTGGTGGTCAGAAACAAAGAGTAGCTATAGCTAGTGTGTTAGCTTTAAATCCTTCTATAATTATTTTAGATGAAGCTACTTCAATGTTAGACCCAGTGGCAAAGAAATCTTTACTTGATTTAGTAAGAGCATTACAACGTGAACAACACATAACGATTATTTCTATTACACATGATTTATCAGAAACAATGAGTGCTGATAATATTATAGTTATGAATCAAGGCAAAGTGTATAAACAAGGTAAACCTAATGACATATATGATGATATAGTTAATTTAAATAAAATCGGTCTTGAACTACCGTTTTCAATGAAGATGAATCAACTGTTAACTGGAAAATCAACATTCGTTACATATGAAGGGTTGGTTGATTTATTATGAGTTTTAAAATGAATAATGTGAGTTATACTTATCAACTTGGCACACCTTATGAATATACTGCTATAAAAAACATTTCAGTTAAATTTGAAAAAGGTCATTATTATACGATTGTCGGTCAAACTGGTAGTGGTAAGTCAACGTTAATTCAACATATTAATGGTTTATTAAAACCGACTAGTGGTGATATCAATTTTAATGGTATTTATATTAATCACAAATCAAAGGATAAAGTTTTGAGACCAATACGCCAAAATGTTGGAATGGTTTTTCAATTTCCTGAATCACAGCTTTTTGAAGATACTGTTGAAAAAGAAATTGAATTTGGTCCTAAAAATTTTAATATGAATATTCAACAAGTCAAAGAAAAAGCATTTGATATGTTACTTGATTTAGGTTTTTCAAGAAATGTGATGTCGTTATCACCATTTCAAATGTCTGGAGGTCAAATGAGAAAAATAGCTTTAGTTTCAATATTAGCTATGGATCCAGATATTATAGTAGTCGATGAACCAACAGCTGGTTTAGACCCTAAAAGTAGACATCAAGTAATGTCATTGCTTAAAAAATTACAAAATGAACAAAATAAAACTATTATTTTAGTTACGCATGATATGAATGATGTAGCAAAATATGCTGATGAGGTCATTGTGATGCAAAAAGGTGAAATCAAGGTTAAAACAAGTCCTCGCAAGTTATTTAGTGAACCAGATAATCTAAAAAAGTGGAATATAACTATGCCTGATGTTGTCCGCTTACAGCAAGATTTTGAAACTAAATATCAAACTAAACTATCTTCAACCGCGTTAACTGAAGAAGAATTTGTTGATTTATATAGGGAGTGGCAAAATGAAAAATAAATTAATCATTGGACGTTATCTCCCGACCAATTCATTTATACATCAGTTAGACCCAAGATCAAAATTGATATTTGTATTTGCTTTTATTATATTTATTTTTTTATGTCATTCTTTCGGAACATATGCATGGCTTTTTGTTCTTATTCTAATCATTATGAAAATGGCTAAAATTAATTTTATGTTTTTGATTAAAGGTTTAACACCTATATTTATCTTTCTAATTTTTACATTTTTAATGCATGTATTCTTTACTAAAGGTGGTACTATTCTTTTTCAATGGAACTTTATAACTATTGAAAGTAAAGGGATATTAGAAGGTATTTTTATCTCATTAAGATTGATATTTATTGTAATGATAGCTACTATAATGACTTTATCGACTAGTCCAATAGATTTAACTGACGCATTTGAAAAGTTATTAACGCCACTCAAATGGCTTAAAATACCTTTACATCAATTAAGTATGATGATGTCTATTGCATTAAGGTTTATACCTACATTAATGGACGAATTAGATAAGATTATTTTAGCTCAAAAATCTAGAGGTTCAGAGATAAGTTCAGGTGGGTTGGTAACAAGAATTCAGGCATTTGTCCCGTTACTGATTCCATTGTTTATTTCTGCTTTCCAGAGAGCCGAAGAATTAGCGATAGCTATGGAAGTGAGAGGGTATGATGCTCATGCTGAGAGAACTAGCTATAGAATGCTCCAATGGCGTCTGAGAGATACATGTACATTATTATTACTTATTCCTATATTAGCTATCCTATTGTTAATTAAATTTTTTGGAGTGTAAAAGTATTGCGTATATTAGTAGAAATAGAATATCAAGGTAATCAATTTTTAGGATTTCAAATTCAACAACAAGGTCGCACAATACAACAACAATTTGAAAAAATTCTTAAAAGAATGCATAAACGTCATGTAAGAATACATCCCTCTAGTCGAACAGATAGAGGAGTGCATGCTTATCAACAGTATTTTCATTTTGATACTGACTTAAACATTGAAAATAATAAATGGCAATATGCAATGAATAGTGCATTGCCGGATGATATATATGTTAAAAGCGTTCAACACGTAGATGAAGATTTTCATTGTCGTTATGATTGTGTAGGGAAAAAGTATAGATATAAAGTATATCAAGCCGAACATCGGAATCCATTTGAAAGTGGATTAAAAACGTATGTATCTGAAATATTAGATCTAGATAGCATGAATAAAGCAGCACAATTATTTATTGGTACTCACGACTTTACTGGTTTTTGTTCCCAAAAAACTGAAGTTCAAAGTAAAGTAAGAACATTATATGAAAGTAAAATTATTAAAACAGAAGATGGTTTTGATTATATAGTAACTGGTTCAGGCTTTCTGTATAATATGGTTCGTGTATTAGTGGCATTTTTAATAGAAGTTGGAAAAGGTAAAAGAAAACCTGACGAAATACCGGTATTACTTGAAGAGAAAAACCGCAATAAAATACCTTTTACTGCACCATCTGACGGTCTATATTTAGAGAAAATATATCTGTCTGATCATGAATTAATGGATGAATTTGGTAATCATATTAAAATCCATTATAAAAAATCATTACAAAATGATTGAATTGCATTGACAAAAGGTCTATGAAATTATAAGATTATTAACGGTATTGTTTTATATCCACCCCACGATAAGCCCCGGAATCTTATTGTGTTACAAGATATATAAGCAAAATAGAACAACAGTTAACAAAATAAATGAAATCTACGCTTTAAATCGTAACAAATTTTTAATTCAAACAAATAGAATTTAGACAATACAAAGTAACTTAGGTTAATCAATTTTGTCTAGAGACTAAAACGAAGCATTTATTTTTAGGAGGACAATTATTATGCGTCAAACATTTATGGCAAATGAATCAAACATTGAGCGCAAATGGTATGTTATCGATGCTGAAGGCCAAACATTAGGTCGTTTATCATCAGAAGTAGCATCTATCTTACGCGGTAAAAATAAAGTAACTTATACACCACACGTTGATACAGGTGATTATGTAATCATCATCAACGCTTCAAAAATCGAATTCACTGGTAACAAAGAGCAAGACAAAATGTATTACCGTCACTCAAATCACCCAGGTGGTTTAAAATCAATCTCTGCTGGTGAATTAAGAAGAACAAACCCAGAACGTTTACTTGAAACTTCAATTAAAGGTATGCTACCAAGCAGCCGTTTAGGTGAAAAACAAGGTAAAAAATTATTTGTATATGGTGGCGCTGAACATCCACACGCTGCACAACAACCAGAAAACTACGAGTTACGTGGTTAATTAGAAGGAGGAAATTACATTGGCACAAGTTGAATATAAAGGCACAGGCCGTCGTAAAAACTCAGTAGCACGTGTACGTTTAGTACCAGGTGAAGGTAACATCAAAGTTAACAACCGTGACGTACGTGACTACTTACCATTTGAATCATTAATCTTAGACTTAAACCAACCATTCGATGTTACTGAAACTAAAGGTAACTATGACGTTTTAGTTAACGTTCACGGTGGTGGATTCACAGGACAAGCACAAGCTATCCGTCACGGAATCGCTCGTGCATTATTAGAAGCAGATCCTGAATACAGAGGTTCTTTAAAACGCGCTGGATTATTAACACGTGACCCACGTATGAAAGAACGTAAAAAACCAGGTCTTAAAAAAGCTCGTCGTTCTCCTCAATTCTCAAAACGTTAATATATACAAATTATTGCGAAGTTTTTCGCTATCAGATTTGTTTACAATTAATAAGAACGATAAATCAAGCACTTCTCGAATCTTCGAGAAGTGCTTTTTTTGTTGGGATAAAATAAATTTTAAATTAATACTTGAAAGTGACGTTACGTTATCCCTTATGTTTAATTTATGGAGGGATTAAGATGAATAGTACTAATCAAGTTATGAGTTATTTAGTTAGTTTAAAGGAAAAGAAAATAAAATTTTTAAGCGAGGTGAGAAATTTTGGAATTTCAATATAGTTTAAAACAAATTATGGATATTACTGGAGTAACAAAGCGAACATTACATTATTATGATGAGATTGGTTTATTAAAAGTACAAAAGAACGAAAATAATTATAGGGTTTATAATCAAAATGATTTAGTTAGACTTCAAAAAATATTATTACTTAAAAATTTAGATATGAGTATAAAAGAAATATATGAAGTTATTGATTATAATGATGAACAATTAAAATCTGTATTAGAAAATCAAAAAGTGAGTCTAACTCAAAAAATAAATACTTTAGAAAATTCGAGAATAGCAATTGAAAAATTCATTAATAATATACCAATTGTAGAAATTGAAGAATTGAATCATGTACCTTACAAACAATATCAAGAAGAAGCAAAGATAAAATATGAAAATTTAGATGTTTACAAAACGTATACTAATAAACATAATGACCAATTACTTTCAAATAAAGAAAATATAGAAAGATTAGATCAGATTTTTGAAAAGTTTAATGGCTTAGCAATAAATAAAGTTAATATTAGTGAAGCTAAAGATGTTGTATATGAGTGGAAAGACCTGATGAATCTATATACTCATTTTGATAATGAATTACTATGTTTGATTGCTGACACTTATCATAACGATGTGAGATTCAAAAATTATTTCAAGAAATTTAATAATCCTTATCTAACTAGTTTTATTTCAGAAGCAGTCAATTATCATTTATCACAAGTTCAATCATAAAATAAACGCACTTCTCGAAAAAATCGGGAAGTGCTTGTTGATTTAACTATTCAGTTGATCAATGACCTCAACCATATCCTCATTGATGACAAGTGAGGCTTCATTATCATAAGGAGTTGCATCTTTATTGATAATAACTAGATTGTCACCTTTAAAATTTGATACTAATCCAGCAGCAGGTTGCACAACTAGTGAAGTACCAAGTACAACCAACGCATCTGCATTTTCGATTTTTTGTAATGCATTCATAATCACTGATTGGTCCAACATTTCACCATACAGAACAATGTCAGGTCTAATAGTACTACCACATGCGTCACATTGTTTTAACTGTCTATCAAGCACGTCTTTTTTAGTGTATGACTTATGACATTTAGGACAATAGAATCTGTTTAATGTTCCATGTAATTCATCAACATGCTTACTGCCTGCATCTGAATGAAATCCATCAATATTTTGAGTAATAACCCCTAGAGATTGACCGTTGTGTTCTAAATGAGCAATCCATTCATGTACACTATTAGGTAATTTATCAGCATAAATTAATCTTTTATGACAGAAATTGATAAATCCATCAGGATCGTCTTCAAAATAATCATGGCTTAATAGATATTCTGGTGAATAGCCGTCTTTTGAAATTTCATCAAATAGGCCTCCCATAGATCTGAAATCTGGAACGCCACTTGCTACAGATACACCAGCACCCGTAAAGAATACAATTTTCTCAGAGTTATCAATTAGTTGTTTTAAACTTTCAATTTTATTATTCAAAAATACACCTTCTTGTAAAAAATAGATTATACAGCATATCACTTTTAACATATGACTTCTTTACATTTATATATTATAGTAATAATGTTAAAGATATTGAAGTGATTTTATACATACTATTAAATACAGTTGAACAATGTATTTTGCATACAATTAAAATTAGTAAATGATTAGGTAGATTCAGTATTTTTACTATTGAATAATCATGAATATTGATAAAAGATGGAAATTGAATGATGACACTGGCCTAATGTAAGGAGGTATTTATTTAGTGAATAAGCACGAACGTTTAGATGAGATTGCTAAGCTAGTCAATAAAAAAGGAACAGTGAGGACCAATGAAATCGTTGAAGGTTTAAATGTTTCTGATATGACAGTAAGAAGAGATTTAGTTGAATTAGAAAACCAAGGTGTTTTAACGAAAATACATGGTGGAGCACGTAGTAATTCAAATTTTCAATATAAAGAAATGTCACATAAAGAAAAGCACACACACCAAATTGAAGAAAAAAGATATATTGCTAAAAAAGCAGCCAGTTTAATTGAAGATGGTGATACATTATTTTTTGGACCAGGAACGACGATTGAAGTTCTTGCCGAAGAAATAAACCATCATTCTTTAACGGTGATAACAAATTGTTTGCCCGTTTATAAGATATTATTAGAGAAACAAACAACCAATTTCAGAGTTTATTTACTAGGTGGAGAAATGAGACATTTAACAGAAGCATTTGTAGGTGAAATGGCAAACTCAGTATTAGAAAAGCTTCGTTTTTGTAAAATGTTTTTTAGTAGTAATGGTGTTAATAAAGGTAGTGTTATGACGTCTTCTTTAGATGAAGCCTACACACAGCAACTTGCAGTAGAACATTCAGTTGAAAAATATTTACTAGTAGATCATACCAAAATAGGAAAAAATGATTTTACTTCAATTTGTCACTTGGATGATCTGACCGCAGTTATAATGGATAATCAAGATCAAGAGAAGCTAGAACAAATTAAAACATATATAGAAGTAGTAGAATAATATATTACTTTCAGAATAAATGACCTCGAATCAAACGATTCGAGGTTTTTTGTTTGAAATAATTACTTATTAAACGAATTTCAACATAATAAAACATTTTTCTGTGAAAAATCGAATATTTAGCTACAAATGTTTGGAAAAGTGTTTAATTCAAACAAAATACAAACATATAATGTTGAATTTATGTTGGTTTAAGTTTATAATTTAAACGTAAAGATTTGAAAGCCTTTTCTTTAAATATATATAAGATGCTTTTAATGACTATATTTGATAAGGAGAATTGCTATGACAATCATAATTGGATCAGATGTGGATGGTAAGCGTTTAAAAGATTTAATTAAAACATATTTAGTAGAAAGTAATTTTGATATTTTAGACGTTACTGAAGGTAAAGATTTAGATTTTGTAGATTCTACACTTGCCATTGCTAAAGAAGTACAAAAGAATGATGACAATTTAGGAATCGCAATTGATGCGTTCGGAGTTGGGAGCTTTATGGTTGCTACAAAAATTAAAGGTATGATCGCTGCGGAAGTGTCAGATGAAAGATCTGCATATATGACAAGAGGTCATAATAACTCAAAAATGATTACGTTAGGTTCAGAAATCGTAGGGGACACATTGGCACAAAATGTAGTTAAAGGTTTTGTTAATGGACACTACGATGGCGGGCGTCACCAAATACGCGTAGATATGCTTAATAAAATGTGCTAATTAGAGGAGGATTAACAATGAAAATAGCATTAGGTTGCGATCATATTGTAACTGATACAAAAATGGAAGTTTCACAGTTTTTGAAATCAAAAGGTCACGAAGTTATCGATGTAGGAACATATGATTTCGCGCGAACTCATTACCCAATTTTTGGTAAAAAAGTGGGTGAACAAGTAACAAGTGGGAATGCGGATCTAGGTATTTGTATTTGTGGAACTGGTGTTGGTATAAACAATGCAGTTAATAAAGTACCAGGTGTTAGAGCCGCACTTGTAAGAGATATGACTTCTGCCCTTTATGCCAAGGAAGAGCTAAATGCAAATGTCATTGGTTTTGGAGGTAAAATCATTGGTGAACTTTTAATGTGTGACATTATCGAAGCCTTCATTGAAGCAGAGTATAAACCTTCTGAAAAAAATGAAAAATTAATTGCGAAAATTAAACATTTAGAAACACATAACGAAGACCAAACGAACCCTAATTTCTTTAATGAATTTTTAGAAAAATGGGATAAAGGCGAATATCACGATTAAAGGAAGACACATATGATATTAACACTAACTTTAAATCCGTCTGTAGATATTTCATATGCTATTGAAGATTTTCAGCTTGATACTGTGAATCGAGTATCGAACATTGATAAAACTGCTGGCGGAAAAGGACTCAATGTAACTCGAGTATTGAATCAACTAAACGAATCAGTTATAGCTAGTGGATTAATCGGTGGTCAACTGGGCGAATTTATTGAACAACAATTAGAAGACTCACATATTAAACATTCTTTTTTCAAAATTAAAGATGTTACTAGAAATTGTATTGCTATTTTACATCAAGGTAAGCAAACGGAAATTTTGGAAAAAGGGCCAACTATTAGTAAAAAAGAAGGACAAAACTTCTTAGAACACGTTGATGAATTGATTCGACAAACTAAAGTGGTTGTTATTTCAGGAAGTCTACCTAAAGGTTTAAATAACAATTACTATTTGAAGATTATTGGAAAATGTCATGATGAACAGGTTCCATTAATACTAGATAGCTCTGGAGAAACATTAGTATCTTCTTTAAAAGGATTACATAAGCCAACTGTTATAAAACCCAATATTGATGAACTATATCAGTTATTAGGTCAACCTGTTGATGAAAGTATAGATGGGCTAAAACAAGCAGTAAATGATTCATTATTCAAAGATATAGAATGGGTCATTGTTTCATTAGGAGCAAAGGGTATGTTCGCTAAGCATCATAATCAATATTACAAAGTCAACATACCTTCTATTAAAGTATTAAATCCAGTTGGTTCTGGAGATTCTACAGTTGCCGGTATAGCTTCTGCATTGTTAAACAATGAAAGTGATGATGAACTTCTCAAAAAAGCTAACACCTTAGGTATGCTCAATGCTCAAGAATCACGTACAGGATATGTCAATATCAAAAACTATGACGAATTATATCATCAAATTGAATTATTAGAGGTGTAAATAATGGTAAAAACTCAAAATAAAACGACAGCAATTTCACAATTAAGTAATGAAAATGGTGTTATTTCAGCATTAGCATTTGACCAACGTGGTGCTTTAAAGCGAATGATGTCTAAATTCCAAACAACTGAACCAACAGTTGAACAAATTGAAAAATTAAAAGTACTTGTAGCTGAAGAACTTACACAATATGCATCATCTATTTTATTAGACCCAGAATATGGTTTACCAGCTACTGAAGCTAGAAATAAAAACTGCGGATTATTATTAGCATATGAAAAAACAGGTTATGACGTAAATGCTAAAGGTCGCTTACCTGATTGTTTAGTTGAATGGTCAGCTAAACGTTTAAAAGAACAAGGCGCAGATGCAGTTAAATTTTTACTTTACTACGACGTTGATGATGATGAGTATATCAATGTTCAAAAGCAAGCATATATTGAAAGAATTGGTTCTGAATGTGTTGCAGAAGACATCCCATTTTTCTTAGAAGTTTTATCATATGATGACAATATTTCAGATAATAGCAGTGTTGAATACGCAAAAGTTAAACCTAGAAAGGTTAACGAAGCTATGAAATTGTTCTCTGAACCACGTTTTAACGTGGACGTACTAAAAGTTGAAGTACCAGTAAATATGAAATATGTTGAAGGATTTGCTGATGGAGAAGTTGTTTATAGCAAAGAAGAAGCGGCTCAACATTTTAGAAATCAAGAAGCATCAACGAATCTTCCATACATTTATTTAAGTGCAGGTGTTTCTGCAGAATTATTCCAAGAAACATTAAAATTTGCACATGAATCAGGGGCTAAATTTAATGGTGTACTATGCGGCCGTGCAACATGGGCTGGTGCAGTTCAAGTATATATTGAACAAGGTGAAGCCGCTGCACGTGAATGGTTAAGAACAACAGGATTTAAAAATATAGATGATCTTAACAAAGTACTAACTCAAACAGCGACATCTTGGAAATAACATAATTTAAATTGAGGGGAGTATATCGCTCATGAATAGAGAAGAAGTACAATTAATTGGTTTTGAAATAGTTGCTTTTGCAGGAGATGCACGGTCTAAATTTTTAGAAGCATTGACTGCTGCACAAAATAAAGACTTCGATAAAGCTGAAGCTTTAATTGAAGAAGGAAAAGGTCTTATTGCAGACGCGCACAAAGCACAAACAAGTCTTTTGGCTAAAGAAGCCCAAGGAGAGGATATCGCATATAGTGTGACAATGATGCATGGTCAAGACCATTTAATGACAACTATATTATTAAAAGATGTGATGTCACATTTAATTGAATTATATAAAAGAGGGTGAAGACCTTGATGAAAAAGTTAATTGCTCAAATTGAAAAGGGTAAACCATTTTTTGAAAAGTTATCGAGAAATATTTATTTAAGAGCCATTCGTGATGGCTTTATATCAGCAATGCCTGTTATTTTATTTTCAAGTTTATTCCTATTGATTGCATTTGTACCGAATGTATTTGGCTTTAAGTGGGATAAAGAGATGGAAGGCATTTTAATGAAGCCTTATAACTACACAATGGGTCTTGTAGCATTATTAGTTGCTGGAACAACTGCCAAATCTTTAACAGATTCATATAACCGCAAGTTAGAAAGTACGAATCAAATTAACTTTATTTCTACTATGCTTGCGTCAATTTGTGGATTTTTATTCTTAGCAGCAGATCCTGCTAAAGAAGGTGGATTCTTAAACGCATTTTTAGGAACAAAAGGTTTATTAACAGCGTTTATTTCTGCATTTGTAACTGTTATTGTTTATAACTTCTTTATTAAACGTAATATTACTATCAAAATGCCTAAAGAAGTACCTCCAAACATATCTCAAGTATTTAAAGATATTTTTCCATTTTCAGCAGTCATTTTAATTCTTTATGGATTTGATTTAACTGTTAGAGCAACAATCGAAACTAATGTTGCAGCAGCGGTTCTTAAAGTATTCGAACCATTATTTACTGCAGCAAACGGATGAATTGGAATCACAATTATCTTTGGTGCATTTGCTTTGTTCTGGTTTGTTGGTATACATGGTCCATCTATTGTAGAACCAGCTATTGCAGCTATTACATATGCAAACATTGAAGCAAACTTTAAGTTAATTCAAGCGGGTGAACACGCAGACAATGTTATTACCTCTGGTACTCAAATGTTTATCGTAACTATGGGTGGTACAGGTGCAACATTAGTAGTTCCATTTATGTTTATGTGGATAGCTAAATCTAAACGAAATAGAGCTATAGGTCGTGCGTCTGTGGTACCTACATTCTTTGGTGTTAACGAACCAATTTTATTTGGTGCACCTTTAGTATTAAACCCTGTATTCTTTATTCCATTTGTTTTAACACCAATTGTTAACGTATGGATCTTTAAATTTTTCGTAGATGTATTAGGGATGAACAGTTTTTCTGTTAACTTACCGTGGACTACACCGGCACCTTTAGGTATCGCCATGGGTACACAATTTGCATTATTATCATTTGTCTTAGCATTAGTATTAATTATTGTGGATATTATTATTTATTATCCATTCTTAAAAGTTTATGATAATGAAATTTTAGAAGAAGAAGCTGGTAATAAAGAAAGTAATAGCGAATTACAAGATAAAGTAGCAGCTAACTTTGATACTAAAAAAGCAGATGCAATATTAGCTTCACATTCTAATACAGAAGCAGAGTCAACATCTGACTTAACTAATAATATTACAGAACAAACGAATGTATTAGTCCTTTGTGCAGGGGGAGGAACAAGTGGATTACTAGCTAATGCACTTAATAAAGCAGCAGAAGAATATCATGTTCCAGTTAAAGCAGCTGCTGGAGGATATGGTGCACATAACGATATTATGAAAGATTATCAATTAATCATTTTAGCCCCTCAAGTAGCATCCAATTTTGAAGATATTAAACAAGACACTGATAAATTAGGTATTAAATTAGTTAAAACTCAAGGTGTCGAGTACATTAATTTAACACGTGATGGACAAGCAGCATTAGCATTTGTACAAAAACAATTTGAAAATTAGATAGGAGCGTTTTTCATAATGACTAAACAATTACCTGAAGATTTTATTTTTGGTGGAGCGACTGCCGCATATCAAGCAGAAGGAGCAACTCAAACTGATGGTAAAGGACGTGTTGCATGGGATACTTATCTAGAAGAAAATTACTGGTATACTGCTGAACCAGCAAGTGATTTTTATCATCGATACCCAATTGATTTAGAATTAAGTGAAAAATTTGGTGTTAATGGTATCCGTATATCAATTGCATGGTCAAGAATTTTTCCTAAAGGATTTGGGAAAGTTAATCCAAAAGGAGTAGAATACTATCATAATTTATTCAAAGAATGCCATAAACGTCATGTAGAGCCATTTGTTACGTTACATCATTTTGATACGCCAGAAGTATTGCATAAAGATGGTGATTTTTTAAACCGTAAAACCATTGAATATTTTGTAGATTATGCTGAATATTGTTTCAAAGAGTTTCCAGAAGTAAAATACTGGACTACTTTTAATGAAATTGGACCTATTGGTGATGGACAATACTTAGTTGGAAAATTCCCACCAGGAATTACATACGATTTCGGAAAAGTATTTCAATCACATCATAATATGATGGTTGCACATGCTAAAGCAGTAAAGTTATTTAAAGATGGTGGTTATAAAGGAGAAATTGGTGTTGTACATGCATTGCCGACTAAATATTCATTAAATCCTAACAACCCAGAAGACGTTAGAGCAGCAGAATTAGAAGACATCATTCACAATAAATTTATTTTAGATGCAACATACTTAGGTAAATATTCAAGAGAAACTATGGAAGGTGTTCAACATATTTTAGCTGTTAATGGTGGTAAATTAGATATTAAAGAAGAAGACTATCAAATTTTAGACGCTGCTAAAGATTTAAATGACTTTTTAGGTATCAATTACTACATGAGCGATTGGATGAAAGCATATGATGGTGAATGTCTCATCACACATAATTCAACTGGAGATAAAGGTGGATCAAAGTACCAATTAAAAGGTGTTGGCCAAAGAGAATTTGATGTCGATGTACCTAGAACGGACTGGGATTGGATGATTTATCCTCAAGGTTTATATGATCAAATTATGAGAGTTGTAAAAGATTATCCGAATTATCATAAAATCTATATCACTGAAAATGGATTAGGCTATAAAGATGAATTTATTGAATCTGAAAAAACAGTTCATGACGATGCTAGAATTGACTACATTAAGCAACATTTAAATGTTATTGCTGATGCAATTAAAGATGGCGCTAATGTAAAAGGTTATTTCTTATGGTCATTAATGGATGTATTCTCATGGTCAAATGGTTATGAAAAACGATATGGATTATTCTATGTAGATTTTGATACACAAGAACGTTATCCGAAGAAAAGCGCATATTGGTATAAACAAGTAGCTGAAACAAGAGAAATAAAATAACTTATAAAACAAGGTGTATTTAAAATAATGCGCCTTGTTTTTATGTGCGGTGGTTGTAAAAATACTATATACTAATAGAATATATAAAATAGAAGAGGTAATCTAATGAAAGCAAAATGGCTATTAATTATAAGTATTTTAATCATCGCATTCATTGCAATTGCTACAGTGATGATTACACGTCAACATCATTCTACTAAAGTAAACGATCAACGTTTTATAAAAAGTCATACGGCTACTATCTTTTTACATGGATATGGTGGAAGCGAAAAGTCTGAAACGTTTATGGTAAAACAAGCAAATCAACAGGGTGTAACCCAAAATGTAATTACAACTAAGGTAGATAGCAATGGTGAAGTTAACTTCAAAGGACATATGAAGTCAAAAGCTATAAACCCTATTATCAAAATAGGATTGGAAGATAATAAAAATGGGGACACATCACAAAACGCAAAAAATATTAAAAATGTTTTATCCCAATTAAAGTCAAAATATGAAATAAAGAAATACAATTTCGTAGGTCATTCAATGGGCAACTTATCCTTTGCATATTTCATGAAAATGTATGGTACAGATAAAAAGTTACCACAATTAAATAAAGAGGTTAATATAGCAGGTACTTTTAACGGCGTATTAAATCTAAATGAAAAAGTAAATGAAATTAGTGTTGATAAAAATGGTAAGCCAAACAAAATGACTGATAATTTTAAAGAATTATTACCGCTGAAAAATATTTATAAAAATAAAGATATCAAGGTATTGAATATATATGGAGATTTAAAAGACGGCACACATTCGGATGGACGTGTCTCTAATAGTTCATCAAAGTCACTTCAATACTTAATTGGCAATAGTGTTAGTAGTTATAAAGAATCTAAATATACAGGTGAATCTGCTCAACATAGTCAATTACACGAAAATAAAAAAGTTGCCGATGAAATCGTAGAATTTTTATGGGCTAAATAAAAAAAGGTACAGTTTCTAACTGATATGAATTCGTACTTAATTATTAAAATTAATCGGTTAAGTCGAAAACAGCTAGAGATTGTACTTTTTTATATTTTTTAAGAAATCACAACCACGATTCATTCTTAATTTAAAATTTTATTTTCTTATACAATTAAGTTGGCATGATTTAGACATCTTGAATTGAGGTATTTAAATATTATCAATAATTAAAAAGGATGATTTCATGGATAATAAACAAATTATTTTTAATAAATACCCTGAAGGTATGCCACAAGATGATACATTCAAATATGAAGACATAGATATTACTGAGCCTAAAAATGGTGAAGTACAACTAAAAACATTATATATTTCAGTGGATCCATATATGCGTGGAAGAATGTCTAAAGGAGATTCTTATGTTCAACCATTTGAAATAGGACAAACTATAGAAAGTCACGTTGTAGCACAAGTAACTGCATCACAAGTAGATGGATTTAAACAAGGTGATATTGTTACCGGCGTATTACCATGGAAAAAATATAATACTGTAACTAGTGATAAAGTACGAGTTGTACCATCTACTGAGGTACCGTTAGAATTATATTTAAGTGTACTAGGTATGCCAGGACAGACTGGTTATCATGGATTATTAGATATTGGTCGTCCTCAAGAAGGTGAAACTGTTGTTGTATCAGCGGCATCTGGAGCGGTCGGTTCTGTTGTAGGTCAAATTGCTAAAATTAAAGGATGTCGTGTTGTTGGTATTGCTGGTGGACCAGAAAAAGTATCTTACCTAACAGACACATTAGGGTTTGATGCAGGTGTTGATTATAAAGACAATCAATTTTCAAGTAATCTAGAACAAGCATTACCTGATGGCGTTGATGTATATTATGAAAATGTTGGTGGCCAAATTAGTGATGAAGTATTCAAACATTTAAATCGTCATGCGCGTATACCTGTATGCGGTTCTATTTCTGCATATAATCACCCTGAAGAAGACATTGGACCAAGAATTCAAGGAACATTAGTGAAAAAACAAGCTATGATGAGAGGATTCTTAGTAGCCGAATTTGCCGATGATTTCAAAAACGCAAGTGAACAATTAGCTGAGTGGGTACAACAAGGTAAAATTAAAACACAAACATCAGTTGAAGAAGGTTTTGATAAAGTTCCTAATGCTTTCAGAAACTTATTTACTGGAGATAACTTCGGTAAGCAAGTAATTAAAGTAGCAGATGTTGAATAAATTCTTTAAAATTAAAAGAAAACAAAGCTCATATTTATTTATAAATATTGATAGAGGTGGCTTAATATGAAAGCAATAGGATTTGAAAACCCATTTACTTTAGATCAAGGTAATCAGTTTAAAACTTTTCAGTTGAATACACCCTCACCTTCAGGACATGATATTTTAGTGAAAGTACAAAGTATAAGTGTCAACCCAGTTGATACGAAACAAAGACTGTTGCCTGTCGAACAATCACCAAGAATACTAGGCTTTGATGCAGTTGGCACTGTTGAAGCTGTTGGAAATGAGGTCACAATGTTCAAAGTAGGAGACACTGTGATGTATTCTGGTTCACCGAATCAACATGGTTCTAATGCTGAATATCAATTGATACAAGAAAACTTAGTTGCACACGCACCTAATAATATTTCAGCTGAACAATCAGCGAGTTTGCCTTTAACAGGGCTCACTGCATCAGAAACATTATTCGACTGCTTTAATATCTCATATAATCCAGACGATAATAAAGGTAAGTCTTTATTGATTATTAATGCTGCAGGTGGAGTTGGAAGTATCACTATACAAATAGCTAAATATTATGGATTACATGTGATAACAACTGCATCTAGAGAAGAAACCCAAAAATGGTGTTATGATTTGGGCGCTGATATTGTTTTAAATCTTAAAGAAGATTTAAAACAACAACTCATAGAACATGATATTAATGAAGTAGATTATATCTTCTGTACATTTAATACTGATATGTATTATGAAAAAATGATTGATATGATTAAACCACGAGGTCATATTGCAACTATAGTAGCCTTTAATGATAAACAAGATTTAAACTTACTTAAGCCTAAAAGCATTACGTTCTCACATGAATTTATGTTTGCTAGACCTATTCATCAAACAAACGACATGATTAAACATCATGAATATTTAAAAGATATAGCTATTAAAGTAGAACAGGGACATTATCAACCAACTACGACACAAGTATTAAATGGTCTAACTGAAGATAATTTATATAAAGCGCATCAAATATTAGAGAGTCAATCAATGATAGGTAAGTTAGTCATTAATATTTAAATTGAATAAAAATAAGTTGACTAAAGGAAAGTCGATTGAATATCACGAGTATTCAATCGACTTCTTTAGTTAATATATGGTTTAAAGATTATATTATGAAATAACAGTAAAACGTATTTGTTCTATTAGTAATTAATAATACTAAAGATAAAAAATATTTTAAGATTTTTTGAAATAAACGTTTTCAATAACAATTAATTGGGAATAAAGCATATAAGTAGTACTTAATTAAATATTAAAACTGATAAATTAGTTTTAAATTATTGGTTTTACTTTATTTATGATAGGGTACTCATTTTGTGTGATACTAAAAAGTAAAATATTAATTGAGGAGGTGTCATACGAGGTGAAAAGACTTAAAAACTTTATCCTTGGCTTACTTATCGTAGTCATTGTTGGTTTCTTATTGTTTATGTATGTTAAAGACAGTCGTATTTCTCAATACCAAGACTACTTCTTACAATTCAATTGGTTCCAACCACTATTGATTGGGCTAGCAGGATTATTAATATTAATCGGTTTAATATTAGTATTAAGCATATTCAAACCTACGTATCGAAAACCTGGATTGTATAAAGAATTTGATGATGGACATGTATATGTATCAAGAAAAGCTGTTGAAAAAACTGTTTACGATACTATTGCAAAATACGATCAAGTTAGACAACCTAATGTTGTCTCAAAAATGTACAATAAGAAAAAGAAATCATTTATTGATATAAAAGCAGATTTCTTTGTACCAAACAATGTACAAGCTACATCTTTAACAGAAAGTATTCGTTCAGATATTAAACAGAATGTTGAACACTTTACTGAAATGCCAGTAAGAAAATTAGAAGTAAACGTCAAAGATCAGAAAACTTCTGGTCCAAGAGTGTTGTAAGGGAGGGATATCATGGCTAACAATAATAACCAAAATGGACAAGACTCTACGCAACAACTTATTAACATATTGAAAACTTTTAAATGGAGAATCATTGGATTTTTAGCATTTTTACTTATAGCTATATTATTCCTAACTTTAGGTTTTTGGAAAACAATCTTAATAATTGTTTTATGTTTAATAGGAATTGGTATTGGGTATATTAAAGACCGTACACAAGACTTTTTGAATTTTCTAAATAGATGGAGTTAACGTAACTCTAGACATTTAAGATATTCATATTAACTTTTTATAAAACTAACAATTAAACATTTTATTGATAAAGGAGAATGCAAAATGGCAGTAGATAACAATAAAGCAAAACAAGCATACGATAACCAAACAGGTGTTAACGAAAAAGAAAAACAAGAACAACAAAAACAACAACAAGAAAATCAACAACCACAATTTGAAAATAAATTAACTTTCTCTGATGAAGTTGTTGAAAAAATCGCTGGTATCGCAGCTCGTGAAGTTAAAGGTATCTTAGACATGAAAGGCGGATTCACTGATAGCTTTACTAACGCTTTCTCAAGTGGTAATAACGTTACAACAGGTGTTTCAGTTGAAGTTGGCGAAAAACAAGCTGCAATCGACTTAAAAGTAATCTTAGAATATGGTGAATCAGCACCTAAAATCTTCCGTAAAGTAACAGACTTAGTTAAAGAACAAGTTAAATATATTACTGGTTTAGAAGTTGTAGAAGTTAACATGCAAGTTGACGATGTAATGACTAAAAAAGAATGGCAACAAAAACATGAAAAAGATAACAACCAAAACAACAACAATAACGACAGACAAGGTTTACAATAATCTGTCATTCAAGTTAGTTGGTTGAACAATCATTAAATAAAAGAATCCGAGAGACCTTCATATGAGTGTCTCTCGGATTCTTTTATTTGTTATATAATTTATTAATGACAACCTGACAACTGTTATAAATTCTATACATTAAACATGTAATGGATTGTTCACTTTAATATAAGTATATTCATGTGCTTCATCTTCTAAGCGCATCGTTGTAACACATTTATAATCAATCGTTTTGGCAAACATAACGTCTTTGATTTCTGAAATTCTTTCTTCTGAAATATGAGTAATATCGTTTAAAATTTGCTCTATGATAGTTGCAATATCTTTCCAAATATTTGCTTCTAAATCATTAACATTTGATGATTGTGCAACAGTTAATACTAACTCACCTAAATGATTTTGTACTGTTGAATAGAATGCTTTATTAAATACAGTTGTTTTAGAGTTAGTTAAAATGCGAGATTTTTCATGAAAATCATCTGTTGAATATCCCATATCATTTAAATATGCTTTATCAATGCGTAATCCTTCAAAATCTCTTACATATAAGTGATTTAAAGAACCATCTTCATTAAAATGAACAATTGAATTTTGTAAATGTGCTTCAAGCGCAATTCCATATTTGGTTAATAGCGGCATTACAATACCTAAAAGCGCTTTACTATATTCTTTCATCCATGCTCGAGCAGCACTTTCATATGACGTATGTTGATAATGAGTTTGATATAACTTTATCAGAGATACGATTGGTGCTTCTGTATTGTATGGATAATAAGATACTAAACTAGATGGAATCATAGATATTATTCCATTTTTAAGTTGATTATTAATATTTGTTCTGAATAATGTACCTAGTTGTTCGCTACGTTCTGTTTGTAACGGGTCTTGATCATGAGAATTATAAAAGTGAATGCCAGCAATTTCATCAACAATTGATGAATCATACGGTTTGAATGTTGCATCACTATTTAAAATTTGATTTAAAATTTTTGTCATAAGAGGTCCGTTATGTGTTGTTTGTTCAGACAATGTACGAATCTCTCCTGTGATATGAACATTGGTTGATAGTTTGATATGTGGGTCACTATTAGGCGCTTTAGGCATTAATGTTCTAAATGATAAACCGGCATAATAAGGTAAAGTATATTGTGATTTGATAATCATTTGTTGAGCAATTTCATCGTGATAATCTCGGTCTAGAACTTCATCATATTGCCAAGGGTGGACAATCATAACTTGATAATCATCTATATTAAGCTGATGATGTTGTTGCATTTCCTCTTGAAGTTTTTGATACATACTTGGGAACAATTGCTTAATAGTGTCGTTATATGACATTGATAATGATTGAACATTACAAAAACGATGATGTATCAGTATTACTTTAAGCGAGATAGGTTGTGAGAATTCTGATGAATACATAAATGTTTCATTTGAATTCATACCTTTTCTCAATTTAGCACCGGGATGTAGTGGGTGACCTTCTATAACAGCTTGTTCAGATCGTAAATAGCTGTCCTCATCACTTTTTATAATGTCGAATAAAGTTCTTGACTCGTCTTGCATTGAATACGACTGGTAGCTCATTGCGAATATCATATTAGCCGCACTATTATTTAAATCATCTTTAAATTGATTACTTGCCTCATTATTTAATTCTGGTGCTTCAATTAATATCCAATCTAGAATATCATTTGGATGTTCTACGCGATGAAATGTCTGATCTGATTCTGTATTAGATTTATAAAAAAATGGACCTTTCACATCTACACGATTGAAAGTATGCTGACCACTAATAGGGGCATATAGTAATTTTTGTGCAGACTTAAATTCTATTTCTAAAACATTAGTAGTTTCGCAAGGTAAGGATTCAATTTTATCAGAATTAAGTATTCTACTATGATCATTACCATGAACAAGATTTTCTCTATGTATAGATGTAACTAATCGCTGTGTAACCTTATCGCGACCATTAGCAATTTGATTAATAAAATGGTTTGCCCATTCTGGATGTGATTGACTTAAGAAATCATATGCATCTTGCTCATCCTTAGTCATATATAAATTATTTTTATTTGTGTTTTTAATTGAATTCATATTTCACCTCTAAAAAAATATTTTACAAAAATTAATAAGATTTGTATAATCCATATTAATGATAATGATTATTATTATCAATTAAAAAGACAGGTGAAATTTATGGCAAAATTTTTCTTTTCCAGTTCATTTCTTCTGTTTTTGGGGAATTGGATTGGGCAAATCGGTCTCAACTGGTTTGTGCTTACTACATATCATAACGCAGTTTATTTAGGTTTAGTTAATTTTTGCCGACTCGTACCGATTTTAATATTAAGTGTATGGGCTGGTTCTATTGCTGATAAATATGATAAAGGAAATTTATTACGTATTACAATATCTTCATCATTTTTAGTTACAGCAATATTATGTGTATTAACTTATACCATTGATAATATTCCTGTGTATTTTATCTTAATATATGCTACGTTACGTGGAATGTTAAGTGCTGTTGAAACACCGGTTAGACAAGCCGTTTTACCAGAGTTATCTAATAAAATTACAACAACACAAGCTGTCTCATTCCACTCATTTATTATCAATATTTGCCGTTCAATTGGTCCTGCAATTGCTGGTGTTATATTAGCAGCTTATCATGCACCAACAACGTTTTTAGCCCAAGCACTTTGCTATCTCTTAGCAGTTGGTCTATGTATACCGATTCATATTAAAGCAACAGAATTAGGTAAAAATAATAAAGAGATGTCACTTAAAGTAGTGATGAATTATTTCAAACACAATTTAGAAGCAAGTAAAATCTTTATCACATCTCTATTAATTATGGCAACTGGTTTTTGTTATACGACAATTTTACCTGTTCTTACAAATCATGTATTTCCAGGTCAATCTGAAATATTTGGTATAGCTATGACTTGTTGTGCGATAGGCGGTATTGTGGCCACTATTATTTTACCTAAAATACTTGATCATATTAATGCAGTAAAAATGTATTATTTGAGTTCTTTTCTATTTGGCTTAGCATTATTAGGAATTATTATTCACAATTTAGTTGTGATGTTTATTTGTATTTCGTTAATTGGATTGTTTAGTCAATGGGCAAGAACAACCAATAGAGTTTATTTCCAAAATAGTGTTAAGGATAGCGAAAGGGGTAAGGTATTAAGTATTGTTATGATGGATCGCGGCATGATACCTTTAGGAAGTTTAATTATGAGCTTCTTTGCGGATCAATTCGGTGTATTAAATACATTTTTAATTATGGGCATTAGTACTGTAGCTATTTCAGTCATCTTTTACTTAATGCAACGAATTACTAAAATTGGAGGAATTTCATAATGGAGCGCAATGAATGGTTACTTGCGGATGAAAATATTCAGCATCGGATATTGAATGCAATCATCAAAGAACAGATATGTCCAGAAGATGCCAAAATAAATAAATCATTTGAAAACATTGAGTTACAATATCATGGCCGTGTATTAACTGGTCGTATTTTAAGAAAAAGTATGTTGGAAAGATATGTATTTGATGGACAGTTTACATATCAATGTGCTGAACAAAAAATCCAAATTAGTAACCTAGAACAGCTACTAAAAATATTAAATGACCAATTTGATATCAAAATATCTGATCGTTTATACCGAGAATTAATTCATAGTAGAGACAGTTTTGTCGAAACATATAAACAATTCAATAATAGAAAATCACTTATACATCAGAGTATGAAATTTTCTATGTTACCAGATACTATAAACTTCTTTACTTGGTTACAACATTTAAATGCTAATGATACTACTGATGATTTAAGTTATTCAGAAAGTTTAGTTATTGAAGGACATCCAACTCACCCTCTAACTAAAACGAAATTACCGCTGACTAAGGATGAGATTCGTAGATATTCACCGGAATTTGAAAAAATTATACCATTACATATTATGCTAGTTTCTTCTTCGGAAATGGTTACGACATCCATGGAAGGGGATGACCAATTTATAATAAATAATGTCATCCCAGAATTAAAAGATAAAATACAACATTTTTTAAATCCTTTTGATTTGAATGTGGATGACTATAGAGCAATATTTGTCCACCCTTGGCAGTATGACCATGTGATTGGAGATAAATTTAAAACGTGGATAAGTGAAAAAATATTAATCCCAACTCCATTTACAGTAGATTCAAAAGCAACATTATCATTTAGAACTATGGAATTATTAAAACGACCTTTCCATGTTAAGCTTCCAGTAAATGTTCAAGCTACTAGTGCTGTACGAACTGTATCTACTGTAACAACTGTAGATGGTCCGAAATTAAGTTTTGCATTACAAGATATGCTAAATATTTATCCTGAGTTAAAAGTAGCTGCAGAACCATTTGGAGAATATATTAATACAGATCCTGATTTAGCTCGACAACTCGCTTGTATTATTCGAGAAAAACCAGAATTAAATCAAGTAGGTTCAACTATTGTCAGTGCGAGTTTAGTTAATCGTAATCCAGTTGATCTTGAGGTGGTTGTAGATAGTTATATCAAATGGCTGGATAATGAACTTACTAAAGATAATATTGAACGTTTTATGCGTGAATATACACGTACTTTAGTGAAACCACTCATTGCGTATATTCAAGATTACGGTATTGCATTAGAAGCTCATATGCAAAATACAATAGTTAATCTTGGGCCTAACTATCAAATTACATTTTTAGTAAGAGATCTAGGTGGATCACGTATAGATATCAAAACGCTTCAGCAAAAATTACCCCACATTGAAATAACAAATGAAAGTTTAATAGCTGAAAATATTGAAGCGGTTATAGCTAAATTCCAACATGCAGTGATTCAAAATCAATTGGCTGAATTAATCCATCATTTTAATCAATATGATTTTGTTAATGAGAATAACTTATTTAAGATTGTGCAACAAGAAGTAGAATCAGCTATTGATAGTAATAAAAATCATGCGCATGCATTATATCAAGTACTATTTGGTTCAACGATTTCAGTTAAAGCATTATTAAGTATGAGAATGGAAAATAAAGTTAAAAAGTATTTAAATACAGAATTGGACAATCCAATAAAAAAAGAGGTGTAGTACATGGCAAATTTAAAAATAAATTTATCAAAAATACAATATAATGCCAAAGTACTTCAAACAATTTTAGATTCTAAGCAAATACATTTTACACCAGTGATTAAATCTATAGCTGGAGATAGACAAATTGTACAAAAATTAATTGATTTAGGAATCACACATTTCGCAGATTCCAGATTAGAAAATATCAGTCAATTAAATGATTTTAATTGTTCTTATACTATATTACGATCCACAAAACAATCTAAGTTAGCTGACATGATTCAATGTACAAAAATAAGTATACAAACTGAATTAAACACTATTTTTGAAATCAATCGTATTGCTAAAAAACTAAATATAAAACATCAAGTGATTTTAATGGTTGATTGGAAAGATGGTAGAGAAGGCATACTAACTTATGATGTCATAAAATATATTGAACAAATTTTACAACTATCTTATATTCAATTGGTAGGAGTATCATTTAACTTCATGTGTTTCAAATCAAAATTACCAATTGAAGATGATGTATTTATGATAAATAAATTTGTTAGTGCTATAGAACGAGAATTAGGTTACCGTATGACCATCGTTTCAGGTGGCAACTCAAGTATGTTACCGTTAACAATGTATAATGATTTAGGTAAAATAAATGAATTACGAATAGGAGAAACACTATTTAGAGGTGTCGATACTACTACAGATAAACCAGTAGCACATTTATATCAAAATACCATTGTACTTGAAGCGGAAGTTATAGAAATTAAACCACGTTTAAATCACATAACAAATCAATCATATTTACAAGCTATTGTTGATATTGGATATATAGATACAGATACGACTCACATTACTCCGATTGCAAATGATATTCATATATTGGGTGCGTCTAGTGACCATTTAATGATTGATTTAAATAATCAGGATCATTATCAAGTAGGTGATATGATTCAATTCGAATTAAGTTATGAAGCATTATCACGCTCAATGTATAATAAAAATCTTGAAAAAGTTTATATACTAGATTCAAAAGTAGAAACCCTCATAGAAAGTTTTAATCAGTCTTTATGTTCAATGCATAAATCATAATTAAATATAAATTTTAATAATTAAGAGTACCGACACATGCAAACTTGGTTAAATTTGCACACAGTGTTGATTACTCTTTTTTTATTCTCTTAAAAAATCCAATTCCATCTAATTATTAATACGAAAAGTAATATATATTTAAAATGTATTCAGAGGACTCAAATTAATTTCAAAAATTATAAAAAGTATGTTGACAATGATAATCGTTATCAATAAACTGTTATATGAAAGCATATACATACAATAAGGAGTGGAATCATGAAGGGAATAAAGATTTTTAGCATAATTGGCATATTATTTGCTTTAATTTTAGTTACTGCCTGTGGAAATAACGACAGTTCAAATAGCTCTAGTAGTAAAGAACCTAAAGATGGTGTGAAAATTAAACACGCTGAGGGCACTACTAAAGTACCTAAGCATCCTAAACGAGTAGTTGTACTTGAATACTCATTTGTTGATGCATTAGCAGCATTGAATGTAAAACCAGTGGGTATTGCTGATGATAATAAAAAAGAACGTATTATCAAACCACTTAGAGATAAAATTGGAAATTATACTTCAGTAGGTACACGTAAACAACCTAACTTAGAAAAAATTAGTAAATTAAAACCAGATTTAATCATTGCAGATAGCAACAGACATAAAGGTATCTACAAAAATTTAAGTAAAATTGCGCCGACAATAGAATTGAAAAGCTTTGATGGTGACTACGATGATAATATAGATGCTTTCAAAACAATCGCTAAAGCACTAGGTAAAGAAAAACAAGGTGACAAACGTTTAGAAGAACATGACAAGAAAATTGCTAAGTACAAAAAAGAAATTAAATTCAACAAAGATGAAAAAGTATTACCAGCTGTAGCAGCAAAATCAAGTTTCTTAGGACATCCAAGTGAATCATATGTAGGTCAGTTCTTAAAAGAATTAGGATTCAAAGAAGCCTTAACTCCTAAAGTAACTAAAGGTTTAAGTAAATACTTAAAAGGACCTTATCTTGAAATGAGTTCTGAAACATTATTAGATGTTAATCCTGGACGTATGTTTGTTATGACTGATAAAGCAAGTCCAGATGAACCAACATTCAAAAAAATGCAAAAAGATCCAGTTTGGAAAAAATTAGATGCAGTTAAACATGATCGAGTAAGTGTTGTAGACAGAGACCTATGGGCAAGAGCGCGTGGTTTAATTTCTTCTGAAGAAATGGCCAAAGAATTAGTAGAAATTTCTAAAAAGGATCAAAATAAAGAAGATAAGTAAGGTGGAAAATTATGACTATGAAGCATCAAAGTAGTCAATCCGCTATATTACAAAATAAAAGAAAACGCACTACACTCACATATATTGTGAGTGTGTGCTTTCTTTTTATTTGTATTTATTTAAATTTAGCGATTGGTTCTTCTCATATAGTATTTAAAGATATTGTTCATTATATTACAGGACATACGGATACGGAACAGACATTTTTAATACATAATTCAAGAATGCCTCGTATGTTAGCAGGATTATTAATAGGTGGCGCTTTAGGTCTAGCAGGACTATTAATGCAATCTATAACTCGAAATCCCTTAGCATCACCACAAATATTTGGTGTTAATGGTGGGGCATCTTTTGTCATTGTACTAATCACTGTTCTTGTGCCAGCTCTTGAAAATTATTCAATGATATTAGCAATGATTGGTGCATTTCTAGGTGGTTTAACCGTGTATACTTTGTCAGGTTCAACTAGATCTATGACACCAGTCAAACTTGCACTAGCTGGTATGGCAGTCCATTTATTTTTTAGTAGTATGACACAAGGTGTTATCTTATTAAATGAAGATTCAAACTCATCTGTTATGTTTTGGTTAGTAGGTTCATTGTCTGGCGTGAAATGGCCAGAAATTATTGTCATTTCACCATGGTTAATTGTAGCAATGATTATCACTATGCTTATGGGACGTCAATTAACAATCATGGAATTAGGTGATGATATTGCTAAAGGACTAGGTCAGAAAATTCAAGTCGTTAGATTAATATTAGGTTTATTAGTTGTTATATTAGCAGGTTTATCAGTATCAATTGCTGGTCCAATAGGTTTTGTAGGGTTAATTGTGCCACACATAGTAAAACGTTATATCAATAATAACTATATTTTAATGATTCCGCTCACTATAATCATTGGTGCAGATTTATTATTATTCTCAGATGTGTTATCAAGACTAGTCACTTATCCATTTGAGTCACCTGTAGGTATAGTAACTTCTTTCGTTGGTGCATTTTACTTCTTATTAATTACTGTTAGAGGGGTGAAACGCATATGACAAAAAAGAAGCATATGATTAGATATAGCATTGTATTTATACTATTAATACTAAGTACTTTATTTAGTTTGTGTGTGGGTTCAGTAATCGTTAATCCTATTGAAGCAATACAAGGTATATTTACACAAGATAATTTTATTTTGAATGAGTATAGAATTCCAAGAACTTTATTGGGATTGATTATCGGATGTAGTTTAGCGATATCTGGTGCAGTAATTCAAGGCGTTGTTAGAAACCCTCTTGCTTCTCCTGATGTAATAGGTATATCTAAAGGTGCAAGTTTAGCAGCAGTTATTATCATTATGCTATTTCCATCAGCACCCTTAGCAGTATTGCCAATCGGATCGTTCTTTGGTGCATTAATTATTAGTTTGATTTTATCATTCTTGATTTCTAAATTTGATGTCAAAGGTTCTAACTTAGCTTTAATTGGTTTAGCTATTGGTGCTATCTGTACAGCTATCGTACAATTTTTATTAATTAGAAATCCTATGGATGCAAATAATGCATTAGTATGGTTAACAGGAAGTTTATATGGACATAATATTTCGAACTTTTTATCTATTGTTCCTTGGTTTGTAATTACACTTCCGATTATTCTAATTCTTAGTCATCAATTAGATATTTTAGGTTTAGGAGATAATGTTGCTTTAGCTTTAGGTGCAAGAGTTAAACTGTTAAAAATGGTGTTACTTATTTTATCTGTAATGCTAGCAGGAGCTTCTATTGCAGTTGTGGGTGGTATTAGCTTCTTAGGTTTAATTTCACCACATATTGCTAGACAACTAGTCGGACATAAAAATATGCATGTTGTTATTATGTCAGGTTTTATTGGAGCAATATTATTAACATTTGGCGATGGTTTAGCAAGAGGTATACATCCACCGTTAGATATTCCTGTGGGTGTCATTATCGCAATCATCGGTGCGCCATATTTCTTATTCCTATTAAGAAAAATGTAATAATGAACGAACAGTACAGCATAAATTAATAAGATGCACCAAGCAGCATCGTATGATGTTGCTTGGTGCATTTTCAATTTGAAGTTAATCATACGTTGATTGTTAATGGATAAATAATAATAATTAGCGGAATGTCATTGCACTTTGAACATAAATCGAGTATAGTTATAAATACTTAATTATTCATAAAAGTGTATATATATTAATAAAACATTCAATGATTTTATTGAAATGGATGAATACATAAAATTGCAATTATAAATAGAGAGAAATGGATGACATAAAATGAATGGACACACTAAGCAAGAGATTATTAAAGGTAGACTAAAATTTATTACAATGTCGCTTATCGGAATTATACTATTTTTAATTCCTATACCAGTTGAACAAGATGGCAAAAAGCAAACAACATTACCTGTCGCATTTTTAGCCAATTGGTTAAAAGATGTTGTCGGTGATGCTATGCCTATTATTATCGTCACAATTATTACATTATCAGCAATATTAACACTACTTTGTTCTACAGTTTTAAAAAGTAAATTGAATCCAACAGGTTTAATGTATAATGCATTCAATGTTAATATCAGCTGGATGATTTTAAGATTGTTAGCAGTGATATTTGCCTGGGTTACTTTCTTGAAAATAGGTCCTAAGATGATATATTCAGAAGACACTGGAGGTCTTGTATTTTCAAGTCTATTACCTACATTAGTTGCTGTGTTTTTATTTGCAGCATTATTTTTACCATTGTTAATGGAGTATGGATTACTAGAACTATTGGGACCATTATTTAGACCCATTATGCGTCCATTGTTCACATTACCGGGAAGATCAACAGTAGATAATTTAGCTTCATTTATAGGTGATGGTACAGTAGGAGTATTAATTACAAGCCGTCAATATGAAGAAGGGTTTTACTCTAGAAGAGAAGCAACTGTGATATCCACGACATTTAGTGTTGTTTCAATTACATTTGCGATAATTATAGCTGATACAGTTAAAATGCAAGATAAATTTTTCTTATTCTATTTAAGCGTGATTATATCATGTTTAATTGCGGCAATGATTATGCCTAGAATTTGGCCATTAAATAAAATTCCTGATGAATATGCAAAAGAAGTTTCAAGTGATGCTAGAACTGAACAGTTGCCAGAAGGTAAAACAGCAATTGGTCATGGCTTCGATATGGCAACTGAAGTTGGAATCAAAGCACCAGGTTTAAAAGACTTTTTTAAATCAGGATTTAAAACGGTTATAGATATGTGGTTTGTTATTTTACCTGTAGTTATGAGTATAGGAACAATAGCAACAATAATAGCTAATTACACACCTCTATTTGAATATATTGGAAAACCTTTTGTTCCATTTTTACAATTACTTCAAATTCCCGAGGCGACACATGCATCTCAAACCATATTAATTGGTTTTGCTGACATGTTTTTACCATCAATTTTAATTGAAAGTGCACACAGCGAAATAACTCGTTTTGTTATCGGTGCGTTGAGTATTACACAATTGATTTATTTATCTGAAGTAGGTGGGGTTATTCTAGGTTCTAAAATACCGGTCAATATAGGGAAATTATTTATTATCTTCTTAATCAGAACGGTTATCACTTTACCTATCATAGCTTTAATTGCACATCTATTTCTATAATTAAAAAAGCCAAGTAGTCATTTAATATAACTGTATAAGTGTTAGTAACAAAACTTAACATATACATTTTAAAATGCATCTACTTGGCTTTTATTATAAATTAAAGTTTAAGGATTAAGAACAGAAAGAACATTCGCTTTTACAATTTCACTTTTTATAACTGGGGAAGCTTCTTTATTATCTGATTGTTTAGGACGTTGATGTGCTTCTTTAAATGCATCGCTATTTAACCAATTTTTGAAATCTTCTTCAGTATCCCACCATGTGTTAACATACATATCTTCAGTGTCATCATCTTTCTCTACTTGCCAAACTTCAATCTTGTTAAATCCTTTTAACGATTCGATTTTCCCACCTTTTGTAAATCTTGGTGCCATTTTTTCAGCAAATCCCTGTTTGACAGTAATACGATTAGTTACTACGAACATTTATATCACTCCTCTATTAATATTAAATACTATTATTATTACTTAAGTTTATATAAATTATAATACTTGTTACAGCATTAATAAAAACAAAAGGGGACAATAACTTAAAACATTATGAAATGCTAAGTTATTGCCCCGATATATACAGAAGTAAACCTATTTTTAGAGTTTACTTAGTTAGCTCATTATAAACTTTTTGATCATTTTGAGTATAAATAATGTATTCATGGTCAGCTGTATCAATTACAACTCGATTTGTTTTGCCAAAAGTAGAACCTATTCTAGAGATTTCTCTACCTTCAGCGTTTGGAACAGCATGGATGTCTTGGTCTTGATAAATATTTTTAATTTCGTTTGTAGGTATTTTAATATCTGCAACTCTCCATTGAATTCTTACTTCGTTATTATCTTTTTTTACTGTCATTGCCATGATTCAATACACATCCTTTAATTATTTTTGTACATATATCATATATTATTTTGGAAACGTTTTCAACACATAATGTGATACTTTTTATAAATTAAGTCATACTAATTGGAATGATGTTGATTTGGTAAATAGTAACCGAAAATACGTTCGTATAAAGTGGTTAAATATGGTAAAATATTGCTATTAAAGGAGAGGTAATTATGACTGGAAAGACACATGCATCGTGTGGTTTATTAGTAGGCGCATTAACAACTCAGTATTTTCATACAGACTTATTTTCATCAGTAACAGTGGTTGTCTTATCAGTGATTTCTAGTTTGTTACCAGATATTTGTCATACACAAAGTAAAATTGGACAGAAATTTAAATTACTTAGTTTTTTCATTCGACTTATTTTTGGACATCGAACATTCACCCATTCCTTATTATTTATTGGTATTATAGGTTTTTTATTATATCTCATCGATACGCCAGTATATTATGGAGTAGCTATTATCATAGGCTTGTTTTCACATGTTATACTAGATATGATTACACCTAAAGGAGTAAAATTTTTATATCCTTTACCTATCACAATTAAAATGCCGATTAACTTTAAAACAGGTGGGCTTGTAGATTTATCTCTTGCTACTGCATTAACAGTTGGTGCTGTTTATGTGTTTTTTCAAATTGGAGTAAATGATATCATACATTATTGGAGATACTTTTTTGCGAATGATTAAAAATTGTATAGTGTATTTATGATAAGGTTATCGAGCGAAAATTTATATTTTACATAAGGAGACTAATTGATGTTAGACAAAAACAAATTAGAGAAATTTAATCAACAGCATATATATGAATATGAAAAATTAATGAGCACTAATGAAAAACAAGCACTTGAAGAGAAAATTGAAACACTAGATTTAGAAGACATTCAAAAAATGTATAACAACTTATATGTTAATAGACAAACAATTGATGATACTTCGGATGTTTCAGAAGTTAAGTATTCAGTAAAGTCTAATATGGATAATGAAACGATAAATACATATAAAGAACAAGGCATTGAAGCAATTAGAAATGGGCAGTTTGCTGTTGTGTTGATGGCTGGAGGTCAAGGAACTCGATTAGGTTATTCTGGACCAAAAGGTTCATTTGAAATAGAAGGTGTTAGTTTATTTGAACTACAGGCACGTCAATTAATTGATTTAAAAGAACAAAGTGGTCATACGATAGATTGGTACATCATGACAAGTGATATTAATCATGAAGCAACTAAAGATTACTTTGCTCAACATAACTATTTTAAATATGACCCTGAAAAGATTCATTTCTTTAAACAAGATAATATTGTAGCTTTAAGTGAAGCGGGTCAACTTGTATTAAATGAAACTGGACATATCATGGAAATACCAAATGGTAATGGCGGTATATTTAAATCGCTTAAAAAAGCGGGTTATCTTGACAAGATGAAACAAGATAATGTGAAATATGTATTCTTAAATAATATTGATAATGTATTAGTAAAAGTATTAGATCCTATGTTTGCAGGATTCACTGTTGCTAACAATAAAGATATTACATCTAAAACGATTCAACCTAAACATGGCGAAAGTGTAGGAAGACTTGTGAACAAAGATAGTAAAGATACTGTACTTGAATACTCTGAACTAGACCCAAATATAGCTAATCAATTTGAAAATGCTAATATCGGAATACATGCTTTTAAATTAGGATTTATTATGAGTGCAGTAGATAGAGAATTACCGTATCATATAGCTATAAAAAATCTGAAACAACTAGATGAAGATTTTGGTGTAATAGAACAACCAACTTTAAAATTTGAACTATTTTATTTTGATATATTCCGTTATGGTACAAGTTTTATCACACTACAAGTTCCTAGAGAAGAAGAATTTTCACCTTTAAAAAACAAAGAAGGTAAAGATAGCGTAGAAACAGCTACTGCTGATTTAAAAAGAATGAACATGATCTAAATTAAGGTGGATAAGCAAATGGCAAATTCAGAAACACATCAAAATAACACTAATAAAAGTTCATTTAGAGACATCATGCCACTGTCATTCGGTGAAGAAATAGGTAATTCTATATCTCACGGTGTTGCCTCACTGATTACAATGATGATATTACCTTATGCTGCTGTTCATAGTTATAATAAGGGTGGCGCGCTTTTATCAACAAGTATATCTATATTTGTAATTAGTATATTTTTAATGTTTATATCTTCAACTATATATCATGCTATGGCTAATCACACATTGCAAAAATATGTGTTGAGAATTATTGATCATAGTATGATTTATATAGCAATTTCAGGAACTTATACACCTATATTATTAAATGTGATTGGTGGTTGGCTCGGTTGGTTAGTGTTTTTACTATTATGGGGTTCTACAGTATGGGGGATTTTATATAAATCACTGGCTACTCATGTTAATCACAAACTGAGTTTAATTGTATATTTAGTAATGGGATGGGTAGGTGTAATCTTTGCACCTATCATCATATTAAGAACATCATGGTTATTTATTTTATTTATTGTTTTAGGTGGCCTTTCATATACTATTGGAGCTTGGTTTTATGCCCAGAAAAACCGTCCATACTTCCATATGATTTGGCACATATTTATAGTGGTAGCTTCTTTTTTCCATTTGATTGGCATTCTATTTTTTATGAAATAAAAGTATGACAAAAATGACGGGGATTGGCCTCGTCATTTTTATTTTCAAAAATTCATACTAATATACGATTGTTTTATCAGCATAAAGTCTATATTATTGTTTGAGTTGAAAGAAAACGAAAGGGAGTAAAATAATGAAATTAAGATCTATTGTTACAGTCATTGCATTAATTATGATTATGTTCATGGCTGCAATTGAAACCTCTATTATATCTCTAGGACTTCCTAGTATTAATCGTGATTTAAATGCAGGTAAACATATTTCGTTAGTAGTTACTGTTTACTTTATTGCGTTAGTCATTGCTAACCCAATAGTTGGTGAATTTATATCACGTTTTAAAATCATGTTTGTTGCGATATGCGGTGTGATTTTATTTGGTATTGGGAGTTTGATGTCTGGTTTAAGCGATACGTTTACATTATTAATTATTTCAAGAATTATACAAGGCTTTGGTGCTGGAGTGATTATGTCTCTATCACAAATTGTACCTAAATTAGCTTTTGAAATTCCTTTAAGATATAAAGTAATGGGTATTGTTGGTAGTGTTTGGGGAATTTCTAGTATAGTAGGGCCACTCGTTGGTGGAGGTATATTAGAAGTTGCAACATGGCACTGGTTATTTTTTATTAACTTACCTATAGCTATTATTGCTATTGTTTTAATTATTTTTACCTTTAACTTTAAAGAGGAAGAGGTTAATAAAAATATTAATTTTGATGCTAAAGGTTTAACATTATTTTATATTTTTATTGGTTTATTAATGTACGGTTTATTAAATCAAACGATGTTCATTTTAAATATAGTCAGTTTGATTTTAGCAGTGTGTGTAGCTGTTTTATTATATAAAGTTGAAAAGAAAAGTGATCACCCATTTTTACCAGTAGTCGAGTTTAATAAATCAATATCTTTAGTCTTTATTACAGATTTATTAACTGCGTTATGTCTTATGGGATTCAATATTTATATACCAGTTTATTTACAAGAAAAAGTAGGTATCAGCCCATTACAAAGTGGTCTAGTTATATTCCCACTTTCAGTAGCTTGGACAATATTTAATTTTTATTTGGGTAAAGTCGAAGAAAGCTTAACAAGAAAGACTTTATACTTATCGGCTTTTACTTTAATTATTGTATCAAGTATTATCATATTATTCGGTTTAAAATTACCATTACTCATTGCACTTAGTGTTATTTTAGCTGGTGTAGGTTTTGGTTATATTTACACAAAAGACAGTGTTATAGTTCAGGAAGAAACGACTCCAAATCAAATGAAGAAAATGATGTCATTTTACTCTCTAACTAAAAATTTAGGTTCATCAATAGGTTCAACTTTAATGGGCTATTTATATGCAATCAAAGCAGGTTGGTTTGGGTCAGATCTACAAAATATATTAAGTTTTGTAATTGCTGTAGAAATAATTTTAATTATTAGCTGGGCATTAATATATAAAAAACAAAGCAATTAAACTATAAAAGAGCCTAGGGCATATTTAAGTGCCTTAGGCTCTAAACATATATTTGTATTAAACGACGGTAAGACTAATTCATGATTTTGTGATACTTTATATTTACTTCATGTTAGCTTCTCATTTTTTATAATTTTATAAGGTCATTAATTAGTGGTAAAATACATTTGTATTGAATAAATTAGGGGGATAAGTGTAATGAAGTTTTTTAAAGATAAATTTTATAATTTAATATCTACACTTATTGTTCTAACTATTTTTATAATTTCTGGAACGATATTTTTAATGTTTTTAGGATTTGGGTTATATGGGTTAAGTAGGTTACTCATATATTTCAAGTTAGGCTACTTTGGATATAATAAAAGCTTTTATGACAATATTTTTTATTATGGTAGTTATATCGTATTAGGATATTTCACGCTATTTGCAGTCGAACATCTAATGGACTATTTTAGAAAACGTCTCCCACAAAATCCATATTTTCAAGGAATAACATATCATTTAATTGCTTACTCAGTTACTACAGTATTGTTTTATTTCATTATTCACGTGCATTACACTTATATTGATATTAAATTTTGGGTAATTATGATTATAATAGGCTTCTTATATATATGTAAGGAAATATTTTATCCTGATAGTACTAATCTAAATAATAAAAAATAGTAAGCAGTATATTTGAATAATTATTTAAAGTTTGGTTGAATTGTATACTATTACTGAATAAAGGAGATTATGTACGTGAGCAATATAGAAATTAGTAAAAGACGTAAGAATTTAATTGTTTCTGTAATGCTGATTAGTGCTTTTGTGGCAATCCTTAACCAAACATTACTTAATACAGCATTACCCCATATTATGAGAGGGTTAAAAGTTGATGAGAATACATCACAATGGTTGATTACTGGTTTTATGCTAGTTAATGGGGTCATGATTCCTTTAACTGCATATTTAATGGATCGAATCAAAACGAGACCATTATATTTGTCAGCAATGGGAACTTTCTTGATTGGTTCAATAGTAGCTGCTATAGCACCTAACTTTGGGGTTTTAATGACTGCAAGAGTAATTCAAGCTATAGGTGCTGGCGTGTTAATGCCATTAATGCAATTTACATTATTTACGTTATTCTCAAGAGAAAGACGTGGATTTGCAATGGGGCTTGCTGGATTAGTTATTCAGTTTGCGCCAGCGATTGGACCTACATTTACAGGTTTGATTATTGATCATGTGAGTTGGAGAGTACCATTCATTATTATTGTAGGTATTGCTTTAGTTGCACTTATCTTTGGTTTTATTTTTATCTCAAGCTATAACGATACTAAGAAAACGAAACTTGATAAACGCTCAATTGTATATTCAACATTAGGATTCGGTATGATGTTATATGCATTTAGTAGTGCAGGTAGTTTAGGCTTTAGTAGCCCGGTTATTATTTGTACATTAATCATTAGTGTTTTAATTATATTAGTATTTGTTAGGAGACAATTATCTATATCTAATCCATTATTAAATTTGAAAGTATTTAGTAACAAAGTATTTTGTTTTAGTACAATTACTTCAATGATTGTGATGATGTCCATGGTTGGCCCAGCATTACTTATTCCATTATATGTACAAAACGCATTAGCATTATCTGCATTATTATCAGGATTAGTGATTATGCCTGGTGCAATTATTAATGGGTTAATGTCTGTATTTACTGGTAGTTTTTATGATAAATATGGACCAAGACCATTAATTATTACAGGATTTATAATATTAACTATATGTACATTCTTATTGTGCTTCCTAAAAGCGGACACATCATATACGTATTTGATTGTGATTTATACTATTAGAATGTTTGCAGTTTCATTACTTATGATGCCTATTAATACTGCTGGTATAAATGCGTTAAAAAACAGCGACATTTCACATGGTACAGCTATCATGAACTTTGGACGAGTTATGGCAGGTTCTTTAGGTACGGCTTTAATGGTAACCTTTATGAGCATGGGTTCAAAATGGCTAGGATCAACAATTGCTACATCAGGTAGTAAAGAAATGATACAACGTCAAACTGTTGCTGCTGGTGTAGATGTGTCATTTGCACTTGTTACAGTCTTTGTAGTTATTGCATTCTGTTTTGCTTTATTCATTAAAGAATCAAGAAATAAGTCAAAAAATATTAGAGATATTTAATAGGATTAGTTTTATTAAGAAGTTAGTTATTAAATTAAGCTAACTTCTTTTTTTATTTTAAAAAAAGTCTTATACTAAAAAAGATAGACTAGGTAATGACAAAATATGTTTATTTAGTTAAGACAATATAAATAAGGGGGATTTACTTTGTTAACGGTAAATCAAGTCAAAGAATTAGTTGGAGAGTTAAAAGATCCAATTATTGATGTACCTTTAAAAGAAACAGACGGTATAGTAGATGTTTCTATTAAAGAAGAAATTGAACATGTAAGTGTCAAAATTGCTATGGCTCAATTAGGAGGTCAACCTCAATTAGACCTTCAAATGGCAATAGTTAAAGTATTAAAAGAAAACGGCGCTAAAACTGTTGGAATTAGATTTGAAGAATTACCTGCTGATACAGTAGAACAATATAGAGGCAAAGGCACAGAGAAACCAAAAACAATAGAAGGACTATTATCTAAAAATAACCCAGTAGAATTTATTGCAATTGCTTCTGGTAAGGGCGGCGTTGGTAAATCTACGGTTGCCGTTAACTTAGCTGTTGCTTTAGCAAGAGAAGGTAAAAAAGTAGGTTTAGTAGATGCTGACATTTATGGATTTAGTGTTCCAGATATGATGGGTATTGATGAAAAACCAGGTATAGAAGGTAAAGAAGTGATTCCTGTAGAAAGATATGGCGTTAAAGTTATATCAATGGCATTCTTTGTTGAAGAAAATGCTCCAGTTATTTGGAGAGGACCTATGCTTGGTAAAATGCTTACTAACTTTTTCACTGAAGTAAGATGGGGAGATTTAGATTATTTAATACTTGATTTACCACCTGGTACAGGAGATGTAGCGTTAGATGTTCATTCGATGTTACCGTCAAGTAAAGAAATAATAGTAACAACTCCACACCCAACAGCAGCATTCGTAGCCGCAAGAGCAGGTGCTATGGCTAAACACACTGATCACTCAATTTTAGGCGTGATTGAAAATATGAGTTACTTCGAAAGTAAAGAAACAGGTAACAGAGAATACGTATTTGGTAAAGGCGGAGGTACTAAATTAGCTGATGAGCTAAATACACAATTGTTCGGAGAGTTACCTTTAGAACAGCCAACCTGGAATCCAAATGACTTTTCTCCATCTATTTATCAACCTGAAGATCGTTTAGGTAAAATTTACCAAACTATAGCACAAAAAGTAATAGCAACTACACAAAAATAATCAATTGTAAAAAGGCGTATAAAATTAATAAAGATTTTATGCGCTTTTTCTATTGCATTTTAGAAAAATCCTGTTAGAATAATTTCTTGTGAGTTATTAATTCACATATAGCAATTCAAAAAGATTTAAATTAATTATTGACTTTAAATCTTAAAGTTGATATTATATAAAAGTCGTCAAAAACGGCAAATTAAGTTTATTAAAACTTCGTTAAAAAAGTGTAAAACTTACTATTGCGAAGATGAATTAAATCAATTAAACTTATAAAAGTAATCTTAATTAAATATTGACTTTCGATTTTGAAAGTAATACAATGTAAGAGATTGCGACAAAATGAACATTGAAAACTGAATGACAATATGTCAACGTTAATTCCAATAATGTAACGAAAGTTACAACAATTAATTTAGTTTTTATGAGCTAATCAAACATCATAATTTTTTATGGAGAGTTTGATCCTGGCTCAGGATGAACGCTGGCGGCGTGCCTAATACATGCAAGTCGAGCGAACAGATAAGGAGCTTGCTCCTTTGACGTTAGCGGCGGACGGGTGAGTAACACGTGGATAACCTACCTATAAGACTGGGATAACTTCGGGAAACCGGAGCTAATACCGGATAAGATTTTGAACCGCATGGTTCAATAGTGAAAGACGG
>NZ_JHVS01000008.1:0-163409 GCF_000620265.1 Staphylococcus sp. URHA0057
AGAATCATATCCCATTGCGATAAATATAGGGACAAGAATAGGGTAGAAGGCTACAGCTTCTTCTTCTATACCACATAGTGTTCCACCAAGTACCATTAATATAGAAACAAAGAAGATTAAAAGAAATTCTCTCCCTTTTGTCTTTTGAGTCAACGCGAGAAGTCCGGATTCAAAAGCACCACTCGCTTGAACAACACCAATTAAACCACCTAGTATAAGTATAAAGACCATAATATCAGCAGCTTCAATGGTTCCGTTAACCATGCTACTTGTAATGTCAGTTAATTTAGCAGGATGTTGATCTAAACGTTCATAAGTATTTGGAATAGATACAGGCTTATTGATCGCGCCAGAGGTGAACTGATTAATATCAATTTTGACACCCATTTTGTCTAATTCCTGTTGTGTTGCTTTATGTGTTTCAACTTTACCTTGAGGATTTTCGACCTTTAATGAGTGATCTTCATAAGATAATTTTGAATAAGAACCTGCTGGAATCATCCAAGTTGCTAATACAGCTAGAATGGTTAAAATGAATAAAATTGCAAAAGCACCAGGCATTTTTAACTTAAACTTTCTCTTAGGTGAAGATGTATGCTTTTCTTTTTTTATTTGTTCTGCTTTCATAAAATCTCCTCCTACCCAAATTCTATATTGATGAATTATTATAAATAAATATGCATTTAATTCCAAACAATTTAAGCATAACATGGATAGAGATAAACAGTGAGGAAAATTTAACATTTATGAGCAAATATTTATAAATTTAAAAATTTGTAAAAAATAGAGGATAAGACTTTAACTTAGTATAAAAGTAAGAGACTATAAGAAATTATGAATAAGAATATATTATTAATATGACTGACAAAGTCTTTTTTTAAAGATAAGTAAGTTTGAAGTTTGTATACTAATTACTTATTAAAAACAATAACAACCTAGTACAAGGGTGTATATATCACTATTGTACTGGTTGTTATATTGATATCCTAACTAGGATTGAATATATCTTTTCAAATGTTTGGCAGTTACGGATTGATCTATATCTAATAATCCTTTTGGCTCACCGCTATATAGTAATTGTCCGCCTTTATCGCCAGCATAAGGGCCAATATCTATAAACCAATCCGCTTGAGTCATCATTGTTAAATTATGTTCAATTAAAATAACGGTATTACCTTCTTCAATTAAATGGTTAAAGCATTCAATTAAAATGGGCAGGTCATCTTCATGAAGTCCAGTAGTGGGCTCATCAAAAATAAATATCGCATCATGTAAAGTTTCTGTTAAATATTTACTTAATTTAACACGTTGAATTTCACCACCAGACAATGTATCAAGGGACTGTCCAAGTGTCATATAATACAATCCAGTATTGGCTAGGGCTTGTAAAGGTTGCACAATATGATTGTCATCTTTAAATTTCTCAATAGCTTCTTGAACTGTTAAAGATAAAATATCTGCAATAGAATAGCCATTTACTTTAGCTTCAAGCACCTCGGGACGATATCTTGTACCACCGCACATTTCACATGTTTGAGAAAAATCGGGCATAAATGCTAATTCAGTTTTAATAACTCCTTTACCATGACACTCTGGGCATGCACCTTCTGAATTATAACTAAACATACTTTTCTTTAAGCCAGTTTGCTTACTAAAGAATGCTCTTACATCATCAAAGATATTTAAATAAGTTAGTAGATTCGAACGGTTTGAAGCATGAGCAGGCTTTTGATCGATAAATATAGCTTGCTCATCTTTTTCAAATGCTGTTGTAATTAAAGAACTTTTACCAGAACCAGCTACGCCTGTAACAACAGTCATCGCATATTTAGGTAATTGAGTCGTAATATGTTGTAAATTATTTTTAGAAATATCCTTAATATCTAACATATCAGATGACACTCTAATATGTTCTTTTAAATCATGAGAGCGATGCAACGCTTGTCCAGTACTTGTACTAGATTTAAGTAAGTCTTGGTAACTACCTTCAAAAGTAATTTGTCCGCCATCTTTACCGGCTAATGGCCCAATATCGATAACATGGTCGGCAGTTTTAATGACATCAGGGTCATGTTCTACAACGAGTACAGTATTCCCCTTATCTTTTAAAGATTGAATTAAATCATTAATTCGTTGAATATCTTCAGGATGCAGTCCAACACTTGGTTCATCAATAATATAAACTAAATCGCTCAATGGACTGTTGAGATGACGAATAAGTTTGATACGTTGCGATTCACCACCAGATAATGACGTGGTTTCACGAGATAAAGTTAGATAATTGAGACCTACATAACTAAGTGATTCAAGCTGTTTTTTTAACGGTTCGATAATTACTTGTGCTTTAGTAGAATGAATCTTATGTAAAAAGTCTAACGCATCATCAATTTGTAAATCAGTAAAATCAGCAATATTCATACCATTAATTTTACAACTTAGTACTTTATCATTGAGACGTTTACCATGACAATCTGGGCATGCATGTTTATGAACAACACGTTCTATATCTTTAGCAAATCTCTTTTTCTCAAAATTATCATTTAGTAAAAATGAGCGTCTGAACCTATGAATTAAACCTTCAAATTTTGCGGTTCTGGGCCAATTAGAAGGAGGATTTTTAAGTTTTGTTGGTTCAGTATATAAAAATGTATCTAATTCTTCCTTAGTATAATCTTTTAACTTTTTATCGTTATCAAACAATCCAGTATATAAATAACGTTTCCCTCTCCAACTATCAGGTCGGAAAGATGGAAAATTGATAGCATCTTCATTTAAAGACTTATCAAAATCAATTAATTCATTTAAATCAATATCCTCTACATAACCTAATCCTGAACAAGTTTCGCACATACCTTTTGTATTGTTAAAAGAAAAGACATCAGAATAACCTACAAATGGTTCTCCTATACGTGACCATAATAAACGCACTGATGCATAAATATCAGAAATCGTCCCAACTGTGGAACGAGAATTTCCTCCTAATCGTTTTTGATTAATAATCATTGAAACAGGTAAGTTTTGAATTTGATCAACATCAGGTTTTGAAAATTGACTCAATTGATGTTGTATATAACTTGAATAGGTCTCATTGAGTAAACGCTCAGATTCAGCTGCTAGTGTATTAAATACTAAAGAAGACTTACCGGAGCCAGACCTCCCTGTAAAAACTGTAAGTTGATGTTTAGGAATAGTAACATCAATATTCTTTAAATTATTTTGTTTGGCGCCAATGACTTTAATATCTGACATATGCCTTCACCTCTTAGTCGACTTTACCCTAAAATTGATATCCAACTCGTTTAATGTTTGTATTTTAAGATTAACTATTAATATATAAAGTATATCTAGGTAAAAAATAAAAATTATATAAAATTGGAATTGATGATTGACTTTTTGTACAAAAATTCGTAACATTTTAATAAATAACCAGTTAAAGTAAGTGTTGGTTTTAATGTAAAAAGGATTTTTTATTTTAATGCTTTTGAAAGCGCTTACTATTAAATGAGAAAGGATGGTCATTATGAAAGCTTGGTTTACTAAACTATTTGAATTTTTACCACGTGCAATCATTAATTTATTTATTTAGTCACATAGAATTGATTTGAAAATTAAAAATAAAATAGAGGTGCTGAATATGAAAAATAGAGAAAATAAATATAGTATTCGTAAATTTAGCGTAGGAACATCATCGATTTTAATTGCAGCCTTATTATTTATCGGTGGCGGTTCTGCACAAGCAGCTGAAAATCAAGATCAGGGAAATCTAGATTCTGAAGCTAAACAAGCACAATCTATTGGGGAACAACATGGGAATGATGTTAAAGATGAACAATTAAATCAATTTAGTGAATCAAAAAATAATAATGATAACGTTGAAGTACAGAATAATAATAAAAATGAAGAAGCAAAATCAAACTTACATAATGAATCATCTGTTGAGTTAAAAAATAATAACACAAATGAACAAAGCGTAGACAAAGAAGTCGACCCAGAATATAACAAAGCCGACAAAGAGAAGCAAGTCGACCCGGAATACAACAAAGCAGATAAAGAGAAGCAAGTCGATCCGGAATACAACAAAGCAGATAAAGAGAAGCAAGTGGATCCGGAATACAACAAAGCAGATAAAGAGAAGCAAGTAGATCCGGAATACAACAAAGCCGACAAAGATAAAGAAGTCGACCCAGAATACAACAAAGCCGACAAAGATAAAGAAGTAGATCCAGAATACAACAAAGCAGATAAAGAGAAGCAAGTGGATCCAGAATACAACAAGGCCGACAAAGAGAAGCAAGTAGATCCAGAATTCAGTGGAGTAGGTAAAACAACACAGCCACAAAATAAAGTAACTGCTCAACAAACTGCTTCGAAAGATAATAAAGGATTAAATCAAACAGATGCCTCTAAATCAACAAAACAAAAGAAACAAGCTATTTCTTTAGATGAATTAGAAAATGGTACTACTACACTATCAAAAGATAATCCAAGTAAAAAAGATAAAGAAGAAAAAGATGGTTTGAAAGCTTTAAAATCAAATTCAGTAGCAACCTTAAACAATAAATCTAAAAATAATGACACGGTTGCTAATAAAGATCAAACAAACAAGAAAGCTAAACAAGATCAATATAAAAACCATGATCCAATTATTCTAGTACATGGATTCAATGGTTTTACAGATGATATTAACCCAGCAGTACTTTCACACTATTGGGGTGGCGATAAAATGAATATTCGCCAAGACTTAGAAGAAAATGGTTATAAATCATACGAAGCAAGTATCAGTGCTTTTGGTAGTAACTATGATAGAGCAGTAGAACTTTACTATTATATTAAAGGTGGTCGTGTAGACTACGGTGCTGCTCACGCTGCGAAATATGGTCATGACCGCTATGGTAAAACGTACGAAGGTGTTTATAAAGATTGGCAACCTGGTCAAAAAGTTCATTTAGTTGGACATAGTATGGGTGGTCAAACGATTCGTCAACTTGAAGAACTACTAAGAAATGGTAATCAAGAAGAAATTGATTATCAGAAAAAACATGGCGGTAACATCTCTCCATTGTATAAAGGTAATAATGATAACATGGTATCTTCAATTACAACGTTAGGAACGCCACATAATGGTACACATGCATCTGATTTAATCGGAAATGAAGCGGTTGTAAGACAAGTGGTTTATGATATAGGTAAAGCATTTGGTAATAAAGATTCAAGAGTGGATTTCGGACTATCTCAATGGGGATTAAAACAAAAACCTAACGAATCATACATTGACTATGTCAAACGTGTTAAAAATTCTAAACTATGGAAATCACAAGATAGCGGGTTATACGATTTAACTAGAGATGGTGCTACAGATTTAAACCGTAAAACATCATTAAATCCAAACATTGTCTATAAAACATATACAGGTGAAGCAACTCATAAAGGATTGTTTGGTAGACAAAAAGCAGATTTAAATATGTTCTTGCCGTTTACTTTAACTGGTAACGTAATTGGTAAAGCAACTGAAAAAGAATGGCGTGAAAATGATGGCCTTGTATCAGTTATTTCTTCACAACACCCATTTAATCAAAAATATACAAATGCTACAGATAAAAATCAAAAGGGCATTTGGCAAGTAACACCAACAAGACACGATTGGGACCACGTTGACTTTGTCGGACAAGATAGCTCTGATACAGTGAGAACTAGAGAAGAATTACAACAATTCTGGCATGGCTTAGCAGCTGATTTAGTAGAAAGTGAAAAACTAACATCAGAGGAAAAGGCACATGCTTAAATAAGTAATTATATAGAAAATAAAGAAAGGAGAATGCGATATGTCTGGAGACTTCTTCCAATTAATCGGTTCATTATTCAAAGTGTTAAAAGAATTATTTAAATAAAAAGTCTTAATGGGCGCCTAACAAAATTTAATATATTTGTTAGGTGCTCTTTTATATTTAAAAATTAATAGTGACTATAGTAAAATATAAAAGTTAAATTTATGTAAAAATTATAAAAATAAATGATTTAAAATTAAAAAAATTGTTATGATGAGTATGTAGTTAATTATTCACTTTGGAAGGAGATTTTAACAATGAAAAAGATGACAAAGTTAGCAGGATCTGTATTGGCTGGAACAATTGCTATGGCAGGTGTATCTAGTGTGGCGGATGCAAGCTCAGTTCAAAAGCAAGATACTAACAAAGTAGAACATACACAACAAACAAAACAAGGTGAACGCCCATATGGTGGTATTGCTCCTAAAGGTATGACTGAAAAACAATATCAAGAATTAGAAAGTAGATTACCTAAAGCAAGTGAAGTTTCAGCAAAAGAATATAATCAACTAGTTAATAAAGAAACACAAAGAATTGCAGATAAATATGGTGTTACAATTTATGCACCACAAAAAACATTCCATCCTCATAAATAAATTTAAATATACCAAATAAGGAGTATCGATTTATTCGATACTCCTTGTTAATTAATTAGGCAATAAAAAAAAGCAAGTTCTCCAATAGAAGAACTTGCTTTAATATAAGTAGCGGAGGGAGAAGGATTTGAACCAACGCGAGCTAAAAGCTCCTACCAATCATAAATGATTGGCCTCTTAAGCCAGACTTGAGTATCCCTCCAAATCAATAACAGAGACTAGTATATAATAATTTAAACGGTTTGTAAAGACAAATGATGAAAAAAATTAAGTTTTTGTAAAAAATAAGTAAATTTCAAAGTATCCATTTTAATTTTTTCTAAATGAGGTTTCTTATTATACGTGAAATTCCTCCGAAAATCTCTGGTATTGATTGAAAGAAGAATTCATAAATAATATCCTTCAAATTCTCTCTTTTACTTCTTTTATGCTTTGTTGCCATTATTATAAACCTCACTTTCACAAATAAATTTTAGATTAAATTATTAAAATTAAAGATGATAAAAATATCTTTCTAAAATAAAGAACGAATAACACGGGCAATACCACTCATTATTTCGGGGATAAAGCTCAATACATCTGCCCAAAACGATTGCTTATACTTCTTATCTTCTTGATCAATTACTTTTTCATCTTGATCTTTACGTTGGTTTCCCAATGTTATACCTCCTATATAATAGTTCCTAATATATTTTCTTATATTATAACGTTTATACATAATACTGTATATTAAATGAATAATCCTGCTTATTTAGTATGTAGTAAAAAATTACTTAGTGTCACATAATCGTCAATTTTAAAAAATATACATTATAATGCAAAGTAATTCAGAGAGAAGAATTATGATTTTTTAAAGATAATGCTTTAGAATGCTTAATTAAAAATTGTCTTAATTTTAATATAATGAAAATAAAATGAAAGCTTATGAGAACTCGCTTGGAGTATTTAAAAAATATTAATTTCCCTCTTCACGTACCTCCAATTTTTTTGTAATATATCACGCATGTTGATTTTTTAACGAAACGATTAAAGGGGGAAGCAGTGATGAGAGAAAATAAAATGATGTTTTTCATATTTATGTTAGGTACATTTACTGTAGGAATGGCTGAGTATGTCGTAACAGGATTATTAACTCAAATATCCAATGATATGCGTGTATCTATTTCAAGTGCAGGCTTATTAGTAAGTGTTTATGCCATTAGTGTTGCAGTAATAGGTCCTTTCATGCGAATTTCTACTATGAAAGTACATGCACATCGACTATTACCTCTTCTCGTAGCGATATTTGTTATTAGTAATGTAATAGGAATGTTAGCACCTAATTTTTATATATTATTATTATCTAGAGTACTGTCTGCTGCAATGCATGCACCTTTCTTTGGTGTTTGTATGAGTGTAGCAGCAGCAGTTGCACCACCTGCTAAAAAACCACAAGCCATTGCCTTAGTGCAAGCTGGATTGACTATAGCAGTAATGATAGGCGTACCATTTGGATCATTTTTAGGTGGATTAGCAAATTGGAGAGTTGTTTTTGGCATTATGATTATGTTAGCTATCATAACAATGCTAGGCATGATGAAATTCACGCCACATGTATCATTAAGTTCAGAAGTAAATATTTCTAAAGAATTAACAGTATTCAAAAACCCTCACATCTTAATCATTATAGCAATCATTGTCTTTGGTTACTCAGGTGTATTTACAACATATACATTTATGGAACCAATGATACATGAGTTTGCACCATTCAAAATCGTCGGCTTAACAATATGTTTATTTTTATTTGGTCTCGGTGGGGTAATAGGCAATTTAGTCACAGGAAGTGTACCAGAACATGCATTAACTAAATATTTATTCTATACTTTCTTATTGCTATTTATCACAATCATTTTATTTGTAACATTCGTGCATTATGCGATATTAGCATTTTTAATCTGCTTCTTATTTGGTTTTGGTACATTTGGAACAACGCCATTGCTTAATAGTAAAATTATTTTAAGTGCTCAAGAAGCACCATTACTTGCGAGTACATTAGCTGCATCTATATTTAACGTTGCTAATTTTATTGGAGCTATATTAGGATCAATTTTACTATCTATAGGTTTACCTTATTTGACGATTACGTTTATTTCAGGAAGCATCATTATTTTAGGTATTTTACTCAATACAGTGAACCATTTTTATGAGAAAAAACATATACAATTTCATAATTAAGTGAGATCACCTACTCGAAGTTGTATCGAGTAGGTGTTTTATTTATATAAGATAGAACTGAGTATAAATTGATTCACATATTTTATGGCTTAGAGAAAATGATACGAATTATTCGAAAAAAAGAGACCTAATAATACATTTTTTGAATATATATCGCTCAAAAAACATGATATAATAAAATTCGATATATTTATTATAAAATTAATTTTATAATAGTGAGCGTTGGCACAATTTTATAAATAGAACAAATAGTCGAAATAGCGCTTCAACACAGCAATGATAGTACGTCTAATTGAGGAGGCCTATGATGGAAGGAAAGGTAGACTTAAGTCGCATTTTCAAAGTATTACGTAAAAATATTAAAAAACTTATCACCATCCCTGTTATCTTTATGATTTTAAGTGCAATTTTTACATCATTATTCGTAACCCCGAAATACGCGGCTTCGACACAGATCTTAGTTAATCAGAAACAAATTGAGAACAATGTCGTAAACCCAAATAATGTGCAAAATAGTTTGCAGTCAGTTAATACATATGCAGAAATAATTAAAAGTCCAAGGATACTTGAGAGAGTTTCAAAAGAACTAGACTATAAATACGATGTTAAGGAATTAAGTTCATTTGTAAAAGTGACGAATCAATCGAATTCTCAAATTATTAATGTTTCTATAGTGACAGAAAATGCCAAGGTATCGGCGAAGATAGCAAATAAAGTTGCAAAAGTTTTTGCTAAAGAAGTGCCCGATATTATGGATGTAGATAATGTATCTGTATTATCTAAAGCGAGCGATACTGAGAATAAAGTAGCACCGAATATAACTAATAATATGCTTCTTACTGGTCTTGCGGCTTTAGGTTTAACATTGCTTATCATTTATTTAAAACATATTTTAGATAGACGCATTAAAACTGAACAAGATGTTTTAGATGAATTGCAGTTACCAGTTTTAGGTGTCATACAAAAATTTAAAGTATAAGAGGAAGTACAATGTCAAATGTAAGAAGAAAATATCCCAAATTAATTGTTAATGAACAACCGAAATCTCCTATTAGTGAAAAATTTAGAGGTATTCGCTCAAATATTTTATTTGCAAGTGCGGATGATCCTATTAAGAGTGTTGTAGTTACGTCAGATGGACCAGGGTCTGGTAAATCAACCACATCTGCTAATCTTGCAATTTCATTTGCCCAAGCTGGTTATAAAACGATACTTATTGACGGTGATATGCGTAAACCGACACAGCACTATCTTTTTAAGTTGCCTAATAATGAAGGATTGTCTAGTTTATTACTTAAATGGTCAGATTATGAAAGTGCGATTCAATCTACTCACATTGAAGGATTGGATGTACTTACGTCAGGACCTATTCCGCCAAATCCTTCAGAACTCATTACCTCAAGATCGTTTAAAAATATGTTTGATCATATTTCGGAAAAATATAATTTTGTCATTATTGATACGCCACCCGTAAATGTAGTCACAGATGCACAATTATTTTCTAACTATACGCAACATGCAGTATATGTCGTTAACGTTGAATCAAATAATAAAGAAGAAGTTAAGAAAGGTAAACAATTACTTGAAAAAAGTGGCTCAAAAATTATTGGTATCGTATTAAATAAAGCACCTCAAGAGAAGAACTCTAAATATTATGCTTACTACGGAGATGACAAATCATGATTGATATTCATAACCATATATTGGTTAATATGGATGATGGCCCACAATCAAAAGAAGCAATGATCCAATTGCTCAAACAAGCAAAACAAGAAGGAATTACTTGCATCATCGCTACGCCACATCATTTACATCCTAAATATCAAAATAGCTTTCAACAAACGTCACTTAAATTAGCGGAATTAAAACAATTAACTGAAATTAAATCATTAGGGATTGAGTTTTATCCAGGTCAGGAAATAAGAATAACAGATGAAATTATACAGGGTATTGAAGAGGGGAGTATTCAAGGATTAAATAGATCTCGATATTTATTAATTGAATTCCCTTTTGGAGAAGTTCCTCATTTTACCAAACGTTTATTTTTTGAATTACAAACCAGAGGTTACATACCTATCATAGCTCATCCTGAAAGGAATAAAATGATTGCTAAAAATCCATGTATCTTATACGAGTTAATTTGCAATGGTGCGTTGAGTCAATTGACAGCAGATTCGTTATTAGGTCAATTTGGTAAAAATATTCAAAGGTTATCTATACGTTTAATTGACTGTCATCTAGCTCACTTTATTGCTTCGGATGCACATTCTATAGAACAACGCCCCTTCGCATTAAATGGATTATTTAATGAGCGAAAGCTATCATCATATCGTAATGAAATAGAAGAAATGATTCAAAATGCTAAAGCAATTGTAAATAACGAAGTGATATATTCAGATAGACCATGTAAACCGGAAACAATTAAACGATTTTTAAAATGGTTTTAATAAAAGAAATGGTTGTGTATCACCTCTGAATAATAACATTCAAAATACTAAATGTTATTATTTCGTAGTCAAATGAATCTATGGATCTGTGAATGGATAATGGTGGAAGTCATTTTAAGATTATTAGTCAGAATATTCTTATAAATAGGAGATTTTTTATTATGTTTAAAGATAAAGTGATACTAATCACGGGTGGTACTGGATCTTTTGGAAACGCTGTTCTTCAAAGGTTGCTTAACACCGGTATTAAAGAAATTAGAATATTTTCAAGAGATGAAAAGAAACAAGATGATTTAAGAAAACAATACAAAAGTGAAAAATTAAAATTCTATATTGGAGATGTACGTGATTTATCCAGTATTGATTTAGCTATGAGCGGCGTTGATTTTGTCTTTCATGCAGCAGCATTAAAGCAAGTTCCTTCATGTGAATTCTTTCCATTAGAAGCGGTGAAGACAAACATTTTAGGTACTGCCAATATGTTACAAAGTGCTATACATCACAAAATAAAAAAGGTTATTTGTTTATCTACAGATAAGGCGGCATATCCGATTAATGCTATGGGCATGTCTAAAGCATTAATGGAGAAAACATTTGTCGCTCAATCGAGAAAGGTAGACCCGTTAGCAACTGTTATATGTGGAACAAGATATGGTAACGTCATGGCTTCACGTGGCTCCGTTATTCCTTTATTTATTGAAAAAATTAAAGCAGGAGAGCCGTTACCAATTACGAATCCCTTAATGACTCGATTTTTAATGAGCTTGGACGAAGCTGTTGAACTAACTTGTTATTTATGCTTTTAAACATGCTGAAAATGGGGATATTATGGTTCAAAAATCACCTAGTTGTACAATTCAAGACTTAGCACAAGCTTTATTAGAATTGTTTGAGGCAAATAATGATATCCAAATTATAGGTACAAGGCATGGAGAAAAAGAGGCAGAAACTTTGTTAACTAAAGAAGAATATGCACGCTGCGAGGATTTAGGAGAATATTTCAGAATACCTGTAGACGCACGTAACCTAAATTATGATAAGTACTTTGATGAAGGACAACATCATGACAAAACGATTTATGAATATAATTCTAATAATACACAAAGACTAAATGTAGCAGAAATTAAAGAAAAATTATTAACTTTAGAGTATGTAAGAAATGAATTAAAAGTATATCAGACTCAATAACAACTGCAGGGAAGGAACATTAAGAATGAATATTGTAGTAACTGGTGCGAAAGGATTTATAGGACGAAACCTTTGTATTGAATTGAGAAATTATAGTCAATATCAAGTCTATGAAATATCTCGTGAAACTAACTCCAAATTAGTAGAACAATATCTATTAAATGCTGATATTATCCTTCATTTAGCTGCTTTGAATCGCTTTAATTCCACAAAAGATATAAGTGATACACAGAGACAAGATATATTTAATAAATGTAATGTGAATCAACTTTCAGACTGGTTACAAATCGTTAGTAAAAATAAAAAAAGACCATCGATTATATTTACATCGTCAATACAAGCAGAATTAGATAATCATTATGGAAGAAGTAAATTACAAGCAGAATTGTTACTACAACAATTTAAACAAGTCCATGGAAATGAAGTTATTATATACAGGTTGCCAAATTTATTTGGTAAGTGGTGTAAGCCTAATTATAACTCAGTGGTTGCGACATTTTGTTATAACATTGCTCGAAATAAACCTATCCATGTCACTGATTCAACTAAAGAACTTAAATTGAATTATATTGATGATGTTATTCGTGAATTAATAAGAGCGATTAATGGCCATCCAACGAAGCAAGCAGAATTTGCAATTGTACCCAATGTACATCGTAAAACGTTAGGTCAAATTGAACAGTTATTACGACGTTTCAAAAAAATGAGAGAAACATTGTCGCTTCCTTATTTAGAAGATCCTTTTGAAAAGGCGTTATACAGCACATATTTAAGTTATTTACCTGATAATGCATTCGGCTATCCATTGCATATGCATAAAGATGACAGAGGTTCGTTCATTTACAGAAATATTTAAAACGTCAGATCGAGGACAAATTTCTGTTAATGTTTCTAAGCCAGGTATAGTTAAAGGAAATCATTGGCATCATACTAAAAATGAAAAATTTTTAGTCGTAGCTGGGAAAGGTATCATTCGCTTTCGATTACCTGATAGCAAACAAATTATTGAATATGTAGTGTCTTCGGATAAATTGGAAATCATAGATATACCTGTAGGTTATACACACAATATTGAAAATTTAGGTGAAGAAGATATGGTCACTTTGATGTGGGCTAACGAGATCTTCGATGCTGAACATCCAGATACATATTTCTTGGAGGTATAAATATGGAAAAGTTGAAATTAATGACGATTATAGGTACGAGACCTGAAATTATAAGATTATCAGCAACAATTAAAGCATGTGATACTTACTTTAATCACATATTAGTGCATACAGGACAAAACTACGACTATACCTTAAACCAAGTGTTTTTCGAAGATTTATCGTTAAGAGAACCAGATTATTATTTAGATTCAGTTGGTGATAATTTGGGTCAAACTATGGGAAATATTATAGAAAAGGCTTATGACGTATTAAAGAAAGAGAAACCAGATGCATTGCTAATACTTGGTGACACAAATAGTTGTTTATCAGCTATTGCTGCCAAACGATTGAAAATTCCTATTTTTCATATGGAAGCGGGCAATCGTTGTTTTGATCAAAATGTTCCAGAAGAAATTAACCGTAAAATAGTAGATCATATTAGTGATATTAATTTACCTTATACAGAACATAGTCGTCGTTATTTATTAGATGAAGGGATTAAACGAGAACATATTTTTGTTACAGGTTCACCAATGAAAGAAGTGTTACATGAGCAGTTGTCTAAAATAGAAGCGAGTGATGTGTTAGAACGACTCAATTTAAAAACACAACAATATATCGTTGTTTCTGCACATAGAGAAGAAAATATTAACCACAAAGACCACTTTCAATCATTAATGGATGCGATTAATCAAATCGCTGAACACTATCAATTGCCTATTATTTATTCTACACATCCTAGAACTTGGAAAATGATTGATGAACAACAAGTGAACTTCCATCCTTTAGTACGGCGTTTACGACCATTTGGTTTTATAGACTATAATGCCTTACAGAAAAATGCATATGTTGTGTTATCAGATAGTGGTACCTTATCTGAAGAATCTGCAATACTTAAATTTCCAGCAGTATTACTAAGAAATTCTACAGAGCGACCGGAAGTAGTAGATAAAGGAACGATTGTATTAGGCGGCATCCATTTTGACAATATCATACAGTCGGTTGCGCTGGTTAAAAAGATGCAAGATAATGCATCTCCAATCATTGAGGCAAATGACTATAAAGATATACATGTTTCTCAAAAGGTAGTGAAAATTATACAAAGTTATAAAGATATCATTAATGATACGGTGTGGAGAAAGTAAATGCAGAAAAGTATTAAAATCAATATTTCGTTTTGGATTGAGTGTTTATTAACGATTATTTTATTTATCTTAAGCATACAGAATCAAACTTTATTATTGATTACAATGTGTTGTTCTTTGCTGCTCATTAAACAAGGTGAGATAGGTGTCGTTAAACTTATATTTCTTTATATGATGCGTTATTTTATTTCGCCTGGTATTGATTTTGAAGGTAGTCAATTATTCATTAATATAATGAAATATGTCTTGATTTTCATTTGTGGTAGCTATTTCTTATATCAATCTTCAAGACAATGGGCGACAAGTAAAGTAATGTCATTATTTGTGTTTGGTTCGTGCTTATTAATGACAATATATGCGATTACGAGTTTGTTGACATCAGCCTTTCCATTGGTTGCAATTCTTAAATTAATCAATTATTTTTTACCGTTAATGATCATTGTATTATTAATTTCACAGATCAAAGACTTTAAAAAATTGATATTTTGGTTAGCCGTATACATCGAGTTGTTGATTATAAGTTCGTCATTTTATATTAATCAACCAATAGGGAAATTGCTTAATGGTTATTCGTTTCAAGGTATACTGAATCATCCAAATTTATTTGCAATCATTATGGTAATGGGTTTGACACTTATACTTGTATCAATCAATTATCAAAGACAATTTATTATATGCCAACTTATTATAGTAGCAATTGGCACTTATGAACTAGTGAAAACTAATTCACGTACAGGTGTATTATCATTTGTTGTTTGTGTCTGCTTGTATTTCTTATTGATGAATATGCATAAGCGTTATAAATGGTTGATTTTCGGTAGTGTAGTTATGACTGTAGTAATCATTTTTATGAATCCTTTTATTCAGGAACGCATTAAAGCCTTTTTAGTTAAAGGACAGCGAAGTGACCAAGCATTATATTCTCGATATATACAAATTGAATATTTAATGGACGCACTAGATAAGTACCCTTTATTTGGTGGAGGATTTGGTATACCAGTGAATAATACAAGTTTGGATTTACTTAACTTTACCTTTGAAGCGGGGAATATTTTCTTTGCATTAATTATATTTACAGGTATTTTCGGATTAATTTGTTATTTGATCTATCTCGTGTTTATGTTGTTCATTGTACAGCATCCATTTCGTTTAACTATCGTACTATTTATATCGACGTTACTCGTTAATATGGGAGAAATGATTATGTTTAGTTCAACGAATGCTGGCATTTTTTGTTATATATTATGGGGCATTTATTTAAAAGAAGGAATGGAATTACAACATGAATCAAAGCTATAAAAATAATGTTCTTTTAATTGGATTATTTACAGGATTATCACTATGTGCAAATTTCTTGTTCTATCGAGTGACAAATCAATACTTAAACAATGATGAATTGTATGGCATCTGGTTAATTATATTATCTACAATGACATGGTTTTATATTATGGATTTTGGTATTTCTAATTCTTTAAGGAATCTATTAACAATTGCTATTCAAAAGAAAGATCGACATGGTATAAACGAAGTCATCAACACGACATACGTAGCGATGATTGTTCCCTTAATTATATTACTTTATGCAGGGTTAATCGTTAATCAATGGGTGGATTGGACAACATTATTTCATATAAAAAATTCAAAATCAGACGTAAATCAAATGTTTTTAATCACATTCTTTATGTTTCCATTTGTATTTTATTTAAATACCATAACTTATATTTATCATGCTCATTTTCAATCTTATATTGTTAATTTGATGCAATTTTTAAATTTATTCATTAGTACTTTATTAATATTAGCGATGAACATGATTGGCTTACACAGCGTTGTATCGTTATGCGTAATTTATTTTTCAATAAATGTAAGTGTATCTTTGATTTTTACAGTATTTTATTTTAAGAAATATAGAAAGATAGTCAAATTAGACATGAGTGGGTATCGAAAGGATTTAATTAAACCATTATTGTCACTTGGTGGAGGTTTCTTTTTATTAGACGTAGCTTCATTAACTTTATTAAATTCAGGACCACTACTTATTGGCTATTTTTTCAGTCCTTTTTATTCCGTGGAATTCCAATTAACGTATAAACTATTTTCAATATTTTTAACTATGGCAACGGTTATTTTATCCCCACTTTGGACGTTAATGATAGCTAAATTAACAGCGCAACAGTTTCAAGATATTAAACGTATACATAAAAAATTAATGATCATTATATGCATGATTTTGATAAGTATGTTTTTCATGACATGGATGGTGAATTTAGTCATAAATATTTGGATAGGTAAATCATATCAAATCGAATGGATATTTATTTTTTTAACCGCAACTATAGTGATGTTATCTATTATTGCCTTTACTTATCAAACGTTATTAAATGCAATGAACATTGTTTATTCACAAGCAATCATTTATTTATGCGGTGTAATTGTGAGCTTGGGATTAATGTTTATTTTACTCAAAGTGTTTAATTTAGGTCCTTATTATTTCTTATTAGCGATTAATAGCGGTATATGTATACCAGCTATAGTATTGCCTTTGATTTTTAGAAAAAATTTACATAAATTATCAATTCAATATACTCAATCGAAACTATAGTGTTATAGCCTTTCGATGATAAATTTATAAAAACAACTTGGTGATGACATGAAAGCAATATTTTTAACGGTAGTCAATATTTCAACGATTAAAGACATTGGTTTATATCCTGATTTAATTAATGAATTAAAACAATATTATGAAGACGTTGTTGTGCTCTGTCCTTTGGAGAGACGACACGTAGAAAAGACGCATGTAATTAAAGAAGATAATGTATCGATATTAAGAGTGAAATTACCCACAAATATTAATCAAACAAATGCAATTGAACGAGGCATTAGTATGCTAATCATTAGTCGATTATTTAAACGTGCCATTGGTAAATATTTTCCTAACGATACGTTTCAGTTGATTCTATACCCAACCCCACCTGTCACAATTGGGCCACTAGTTCGAGATTTGAAGCAACAATTTAATGCAATAACGGCTTTATTGTTAAAGGATATATTTCCACAAAATGCTGTTGATTTAAATATGTTAAAAGAAGATAGCTTTATGTATCGATATTTTAAAAAGCAAGAAACATTACTATACAAAGTTTCAGACTATATTGGTGTAATGTCAGAAGCTAATGAGAAATTTATTACAAATCATCATCCTAATATTGTGAAAAATAAAATACACATTTTTAGAAATGGATTATACGATATTTCACAAAAATTTAGTCATAAAAAGGCAAAAATCTTTCGTCAATATGGTTTAGATGCAAAAAAAGTTACATTTATCTATGGTGGGAATATTGGCGTACCACAATCACCAGACAAGATTAAAGCAGTTGCACAAGGATTTAACAAAATACCCAATGCTCAAATGGTGATTGTAGGTAATGGCACTGAATTTGAAGATGTTGTTCAAGCTACTAAACATATTGACAATGTAATTACTATACAGAGATTATCTCAACGCGCCTATCATCAACTGTTAAAAGAAAGTGATGTAGGATTTATATTTTTAGACGAACGTTTTACTATACCTAATTACCCTCAACGACTAACAAGTTATTTTATGTTTGGTAAACCAGTGATTGCTATGACTGATAGTAATACAGATGCTGGCAGTGAAATTGTCAAACAGCAATGCGGATATTGGGTGAATAATGGGGATTATCGCCAATGTTTAACATATGTAAGTCAATTAACTGATAACCAATCATTGAGAGCAGAAATGGGAACGAATGCCCGCCGATTTTATGAAAGTGAATTTAAGATCGAACAAAATGTAGAAGCGATGATGAAACAGATCAAACAATTAAAGAAATGAATGTAGGGGTTAGCTATAAATATACTGAAATCAATTCTAATGGTGAATATTTCGAAAGATTAAATGTTAGCCTCTAATGATAGATTAGGAAGATGGAAAGATGAAGATTTTAGTATTAGATTATGCAAGTGAATATGGAGGAGCAAAAACCATATCGGATTATTTTAATAAGGAAGTATTAAAAGATAAACATAATGAATGGCTATTTATTACAAGTAAAAGACGAGTCTATGAATCTAAACACGTTAAAGGCATGACGTTTCCATTTATTAAATATTCAATTTTGCACAGAATCTATTTTGAATTTGTTACATTAAAGCGCATGATAAAAAAATTACAACCAGATTGTATTGTGTCATTACTAAATTATGGTGTCTCGGGATTTAGTGGAAAGCAGATTTTATATGTTCATCAAGCACTTGCATTCATAAACGAATCGTACAAACAATCAGATAGTATGCTTAAGCGATTGAAAATGAATATATTAAAGAAAAAGATTAGAAAAAGTGTGAGTGATGCAGATTGTATTATTGTTCAGACTAATGAAATGAAAAAGTTAGTAGAACCATATAACGACCAAGTTCAAGTTTGTCAGCCAAAACTATTTACTTCGTACCCTGAAGTACATGATGAAGCCATCCATTTATTTTATCCGACTAATACTGAAAACTATAAACGTTTTGATTTAGTAGTAAAAGTGGGACAAGCAATTAAGAAATTTCAAATTCCTTCTTATATACAAATTACATTAAACGGAGATGAAACACGTTCAATAAAACGAATGTTTAAGCAATGTCGTAAAGAAAAACTACCTGTAAGATTTATTGGTTCAATTGATTGTTTGAAAATGCAGACTTATTACCGTAGTAATCATTTGTTGTTTACCTCTGAAGTAGAAAGTACTGGGTTGCCACTTATAGAAGGTATGCATTACGGTGCTAAAATACTAGCGTTAAAACAAGCTGTTACTGAAGAATTATTAGAACATTATCCTCATCAATTTTTATTTAATGATACAAATTTAGAACAACAAGTATTAAATTTTTATAATTATCCAATTATCAGTACTAAAGGTATGAATATACAGGCTAAAAGTATTTTAGATATATTAGGTAAACAGGGTTATGTTATTAGATAGTTAATTAAATGGGATATATAGACGATAATGTGTAAATCAACGCTACTAGAGGTATAAATAAATAACCTAGGAAATAATTGAGTATATACAAAGAAATAAAATAAAAAAAGAGGTGGCAACAGATGGAAGATAACAATAGAGAATTGGATAATAGAACCAATAATGTACTGGGATCGTTAAGCTATTTAAGTATCTTTTTTGCACCCGTACTGTTCCCACTTATTGTTTGGATTGTGGGTGAAAAACCTGCATCTACACATTCTAGAAATGCATTATTCAATCATATTTTATCGTGGTTATTTATCGTCGTGTCTTTAATATGTTTTGCAATGGCACCAGCATTTTACGATAGTAACACTACACTAATGGTACTATTATTTATTTTAGCTACTATATTAATCATTGGTTCAGGCATACTATTTATCATTAACATAGTAAGAGGAGTTCAACTACTCATTAATTAATCATATTAAAGCGCCGTTCAAAGGGGATACTTTAATGTATCTTTCTTTGAACGGCGTTATTCATATTGTGATTTTAATGTAATTTATTTTTCATATCTTATTGGTCTTGAAGTGCCATAAGAATGATGAATCGATGTTTGTATTAAAATATGTTGTGCATCTTCATAGTCTAACGTATATATTATTTGCTGATTATCTTCAGGTAGTATTTTGATACGCTGATGGTTAGAATCAATTTGAATAATTTGATATTGATTAAGATGAGTATGTCTTTCGTATCGAATACTAATTGATTTTTGAAGTGATTGGTTTTTCCAATTACCTAAAAATTGTTGAATCAAATTAAGCTGTTTCTTTGTGAGTGTTGATGGATTGTAATCTAAATTAATAAATTGAAGTTGATACATACTTTCACCTACCTCTAATCAATATCAATGACTATGTTAATTAATAACCTATCATTGTGTCATCCCATGTATAGTCTCTGTTGAATGATAGATGTAATAAGTTAGAATCCGCATCTTGAATAGATAATTCAGTATCCCAAGGGTTCCAATAGATAATTTTATCTTCATTATTAATTTGAGCATTACCAACCACGGCTAGAGCGTGACCGAGATGAGGATCATTTGGTCTGTTTTCAACACTATGTGCTAAAATCATAGCGCCTTTATTATCTTTAGTTAATTGATCAACTTGGTTATAAGAAGGCATGCCACTTTGATGTTGGATATCTCTACCTTGTGAGTTACCGTATCTTATCATTTGATTTGGATTAGTAGAATATTGTGGTAATTCTGCTTCGCTAACATTAGGATATAAAGTTCTCATAATGTCATATGCATTGTATTTATCTGTATTTTTTGTAGCATTAAGTAGGGCAGCCATACTGAATCCTGCACACCAAGAATTATCAAATTGTTGTTCTCTAATTTTGAAATGATCTAGGGTGTTTTCATATTGAACTTGATTATTACTTTCATTTTCTGCATATTGAGTTTCTTTAATTTTAGTCGGTTCAGATGTATTGTTTAATTGTTTTTTGAGTGTTGAAGAAACAGTTTTACTGCTTTCTTTTTCCTTAGTGTTAGTAGGTAGTGGTGTAGATTTAACTAATTTTATTTTGCCATCTTCTTCAAAGTAAAATCCTTTTTCATCAGTAAGGATAGTGATTTTTGAATTTTTATCTTTAATTTTATCTAAATCATTAGCAATAAAATTAGATATTTTCACGCTATAATTAGCGTCTTCTTTAGATTTTTTTAAGTCAGAAATTGTTTTTGGACTTATTGTTAGTGTGTATACAATTTTGCCATCTTTCAAAATAGGATAATAATAACTATTATCTTCCTCGCCATTAAATTTATAAATATTAAAAGGTTCGCCTAATTGATATTTCCCACTTTGCTTATTGTGTTGTTTATCAAGTGCTTGTGCATAGCCAACATACTGTTGTTGTGCTAATTGTTCTACTTTTTGAGGTACTTTGTTACTCTTTACATTAATTTCAAGTTGATCTGAATCTTGTTTAGCTTGAGCTGTTTTAATATTAGTTATAGCGCTTAGTGATAACAGCAAAGCAACAATGATAGAAAAAGTAACTAACTTAAATAATTTGTATTTAGATGTAGTTTGCATTTATAAACCTCCATTAGATGGATATTTTATAGCTATATTTAAAATATTTTAAAATTAAGCGGCGTCATCATTGCCATCGTCATTATTTGCAAAGTTAATATCTTGAATGTTTTGTTCTAAGAAATCTAATACATCATCATTGAAGTAAACCGCACCATTATAAGCATTAGAAACGCCACCCCAATGAATACCGATAAGTTCATTTCTTGAGTTAAATACTGGGGAACCGGAATTACCACCAGTAGTACTTAAATCATATTGCATATTTTCGCCTTGAAGTTTAGTGATTTTACCTTTACTTTCCCACATAGTAGCAAGTGGTTTGTCACCAGGATATCCAGTTACAGTAATAGGTTGGTTAGTTTCTGAATCTACATTACCGTCTATTGTTGCTGGTTGAATAACATCTCCAATATTTTCACCGTTTTGATTAGGAGAGAATTTTACGATAGCTAAATCAGCGTTACCAGGATATTTAGTGATATTTTCAGCAGTAAAGCTACCATTAGGGAAGTCATTTTCATTAATAGCGGAAGGGGCTGCAGTTAGATTTTGTGGATTACCATTAGTAGCATCGACGACATGTTTATTTGTTAAAAGTTTATCTTTACCAACTACGATACCTGATGCAATTGCAGTACCGCCATTAGTTTTGACTTGAATGAAAGTTACTGGTGCATAGTGTCCTAAAGTCGTATCTGTAATTTGGTGTCTATTATTGTTAGGTAATATAACATTTGCTCTTTCTTTTTTCTCGATAGGTTTAATGTTGTCTTTGTTCTGAATGTTAGATTTCTTTTGGTGTTGGCTCTGTTTAACTTGTTGGTTATTATCTTGATGTTGCGTGGACATAGTGTCGGCTTGTGCTGAGTTGAGAAGAGTAGCGGACGTTAAAGTTGCAATTAACAAAGAACTAGCTGTGAAAAATTTTGCTTTCATATAAAAACCTCCAAAAAATTTATTTACGATTCAAATATAACATCAGATATTTTTAAGTCAATATAAATATATAATTTTTTTAAAAATGTTTATGTAATTTAAGTGTTGAAATGAATTCTTTTTATTTTATTTAATTAAATAGAATTTAATATTATTTAATTGTCGTTAATTCGATTTAACTATAGAAAAAAGTATCGATAAAAACTATAAGAAGTTGGTATTTATCGATACTTATATGAAAAAAAGATTAATTTATGAAAGTTTAAGAAAGGAGAAATTAATATAAAATATATTATTTTTTAGATGAAGTTCGTTTTATAAAGATAAAAGTAATACCTAATACTAAAAGCACTACTAACCCTAGGAGGGGTGTATGCTTTCTGTTTTGACCAGTTTCAGGCAACAATTTCATTTGTTGCACATGTCTTTCTTTTGTTGTCTTAAATGTATATGTATTATCTTTTTGATTTGAAATGTGGTTTTTATGTGGATCTTCGTTTGTAGTAGCTAAAACATTTTGGTTGAAATTAAGTAATAAAGCTATAGCAATGACAATAGCACTGATAAAATATTTGATAGATTGATGAAACAAATAGATCTCCCCTTGAGTAAATGGTAAATGATTAAAGCTATTTAATATCTAAATTAAAGATATCATTTAAACTTTTAAAAGACCTATGTATGAGGTGTCAATTGAATAACAGTTTTGTCACTTTGCATTGGTTGTTTATGAATATTTTGTTATATAGAGAAGTAATAAGTACTTTTAATTTATTTTTGTATAATTCAACTAAAGAGGTGAATAGTATGGAAACAGTATATGTGGCTGGTGGATGTCTATGGGGAGTGCAAGCATTTTTTAAAACAATACCAGGCATTATTTCAACAGAAGCTGGAAGAGCCAATGGAAAGACTCAAACATTAGATGGGAATTATGATGGATATGCAGAATGCGTAAAATTAACTTATGATCCTGAAGTGTTAACAATATATAAAATTATGGAGTATTTATTTGAAGTCATTGATCCATATAGTGTAAATAAACAAGGGCATGATGTAGGTAAAAAATATAGAACAGGTTTTTATAGTAAGGATGATCAACATTTGCAAGAAGCGAAAGACTTTATAAATCAAAGAGAAGATTGTTTTAAAATAAAGGTGGAAGTCTTACCTCTGTCTAATTATGTAAAAAGTGCGTTAGAACATCAAGATAGATTAGAACATTATCCTGAAGATCATCATATGTGTCATATTCCATTACATTTGTTAAATAAATATAAATAAAATAGACCACAAGGATGTGGTCTATTTTATGGTCAAAATTATTTGCGTTTACCATCAAATGTATCTAGTAAACTTAATGTTGCTAATCCTAGTAAGTCTAATGCGTGTTGTGCGCCTTTTTTACCATGGCCAGCTTCAAAGTGTTTATAAGTTGCTACACCTAATACTGAAATAGTAGCTAATGAACCTAAACGTGAAGCTGTTTTACTTAAGAAACTAACTGCGAATAAACCTGCAGCTGCAGCTTCAACACCACCAGCTAATTTAACAGATTGTTCTGGTAATCCGAATACATTTGTGAATGTATCAACCATACCTTGATCACCTTGTAATTTTGGTTTTGATGCATCGTATAATTCTTTAGCAAGTTTTAAATTTGTAGCATAACGTAATATCATAATAATATTTCCTCCTATTTATCTTTAAAATATTTATCTACTATAGGTTTAACCTTTTCCCCAAAAAGACGAATTGAATGCATTGTTTTTTCATGAGGCATTGATCCTACTGGTGTATGGATCATAAAACGATTAAGACCTAGAGTTTCTATAGTTTCAATTATCTTTTGTGCGACAGTCTCTGGACTTCCTAAGTATATCGCACCATTGCTTCCAATTTCTCTTTCAAAGGCTTGTTCATCAAAAGTTGGCCAACCGCGTTCTCTACCAAGTATATCTTGATGTGCTTTTAATGACGGGAAGAACTCACGTTTAGCTTGTTCATCTGTATCAGCAATATAGCCCCAAGAATGGACTGAAATCGGCAGTTCAGAAGGATTGTGACCATATGATTCAGCAACAGATTTATAAATCTCAATGTTGCGAGTAAAACGTTTAGGATTACCACCAATAATAGCATAAGTAATTGGTAAACCTAATGCACCAGCTCTTAAAGAAGATTCAGGCGTTCCTCCTGTAGCAATTGAAATAGGTAATTGTCCATGTTCTATTCTTGGATATATACCTGTCTTATCAATGCTAGGTCGTAATTTACCTTCCCAATCTATCATTTCATGATTGTTGATTTTTAGCAACATTTGAAGCTTTTCATTAAATAAATCCTCATAGTCATTTAAATTGTAACCAAATAAAGGAAATGACTCAATAAATGAACCTCTACCAATCATTACTTCAGCTCTACCATTAGATACGGCATCTAATGTTGAAAAACGTTCGTATACTCTGACTGGATAATCAGACGATAATACGGTAACGGCAGAGGAAAGTTTAATGTGAGATGTTTTTGCAGCAGCTGCAGCTAATACTGTAACAGGATCGGATACTGCATAATCCTTTCTATGATGTTCTCCAAGACCATACACATCTAATCCTAATTGATCAGCAAGCTGAATCTCTTCAACGATATTTCTAATTCTTTCCGCGTTTGAGATAGGTAATTCTGAACCTTCTGGCATGTGAATAACAGTGTTATCAGCAAAAGATGTTAAACCTAATTCTACTTTCATATGGGTCACCTCCATTTAATATAATTTTTATACTAGATATATTATATATCTTAGAGTGATGAAAGTCAATACGAATTGTTTGCAGGTTATAAAAGGGATAGATGAGCAAATTACAGCGTATATCAACGTGGCATTTAATTTGCTATAAATTTTAAATTTTTTGCAAATTAAATAGGTTCTTTAGTTTTATGAGTTAAAGTGTAATAATAGGTAACGTTAATAAAAAATAGGAAGGGAGTATAAAGATAAATGGAAGAACAACGTCATTATAATCTTATAACTACAATTCTCTTTTTCTCAGGAATTATCGTTATGGGAAGTTTATATACTGCACTTCCGCTTACTGCAGCATTTGCACATTCATTTCACATTCCACAATCTGTTGCTACTTTAAATGGTGTTATTTTCTCTATTATGTATTCAATTAGCTGTCTATTTTATGGAACCATTTCTGATAAATACGGGAGAATTAAAACAATATTAATAGGATTAAGTGGTTTGACATTGATTTGCTTTATTATTGGCTTTGTAAATTCATTTACATTATTACTTGTTATGCGTGCGTTACAAGGAATATTTGCCGCTGCATTTTCTCCAGTAGCCATTACTTATACCACAGAAACTTACCCTGCTAAAAAGAGAGTTACAGCAATTAGCTTTATTAGTACAAGTTTTATGTTATCTGGTGTGTTAGGACAAAATTTAAGTGAAATGATAGTTCATCATTTAAATTGGCATTGGGTGTATTTTACTTTAACAGTATTATATTTGTTATTGGTATTTGTTATTTATCAATTTGTACCTGAAAGTCCTCGCAGAAATACTGATGTTAAATTACTTAAATTTTTTAATAACTTCAAAGACTTTCGAGATAATTTAAAAGTTATTTACTGTTTATTCATTTCATTTACTTTATTGATTATGTTTATTAGTATGTACGCTATTTTAAATTTATATATACTATCTGATAAATTGAATGGTGACATTTCTATAGCATCATTAGTAAAACTATTTGGTGTTATTGGTATGTTGCTATCATTATTAGCTGGACGTTTGAGCGGTCGTATAGGTATCAAACGATTGATCTCATTAGCTTTATTAACAAGTACAATTTCACTTTTAGTTATGGGAATGACTACTAACATTATTTGCATAACTATTTTTAGCGTTACGTTTGTAGCTGGTATTGCCTTTGCAATCCCTTCAGTCATTTCAAAAGTAGGAATTACAGTTAATCGTAACCAAGGATTCTTTTTATCTGTAAATACAGTGATATTATTTATGGGAACAGCCATTGCTCCAATAATAATGATTTATATTGGTGAGTTGTCTAGTTACTTTATGATGTTTGCTTCAATCGCTTGTATAGGTCTTGTTGCATTTATCGTATCATTATTTATGCCTAGTGATGCTAACGCTTATTAAACAAAAGTTAAGCGAATATAGTTAGATTAATAGTTATTAATTATTTTTAAACGATTTATTTATAGTATGTGACTATAAGTAAATCGTTTTTTAGTATTAGAATTATCAATAAAGTTATTGTATGCTTGAAGAAATATAAATATTTAATAGGGGTGAGGAACAATGAATTATTCACCAAAGCAAGGCACTAAATCTCATGGATTACCACATGATCCATTTAAAAGTAGTACAGTACCAAGACCTATAGGATGGATATCAACTGTTTCTAAGGATGGTAAAGATAATTTAGCACCTTATAGTCAATATCAGAATCTAACATGGGACCCGCCAATGGTTATGTTTGCCGCTAATCAATCTGTTTTAGGAGACCACGAACGTAAAGATACAGTGAAAAATGCAGAAGAAACAGGTTGGTTTGTTTGGAATATGGCGACTTATGATTTAAGAGAAGCTGTTAATTTATCATCCAAAGCGTTAGCACCCGAAGAAGACGAATTTGAATATGCTGGTGTGACTAAAGAAGAATGTATTGAAGCACCTGGATATAGAGTTAAGGAATCTCCTGTTCATTTTGAATGTGAATATGTTCAAACTATTCGTATACCAACTGGTGACCCGGTATCTACAGTGGATATTGTAATTGGTCGTGTTGCTCAAGTTCATATCGATGATAAAGTGATTACTGAAGATGGAAAGCTAGATATACCTTCAATTCGTCCAATTGCACGTTTAGGATATTATGATTACACTGTTGTAGATAAAGTGTTTGAGATGAAAGCACCACATGCATCTAAAGAAGAATTAGCAGGACTAGAAGGAAGAAATTTCGATAATAAAAATGAAGATTAATATAAACAAAGAAAGCTCCTCAATTCACTTTGAGGAGCTTTCTTTTATATCTATAGTAAATCTTTATTTGCTTTTTGTAGTTTAGTATATTCATCGTCGATATTAACTTTCGGAGGTTTAACTTCGACTTTTGGATAGATTAAGACTGGTGTTAAACCAATAATGCCATATATTACAAAGGTGAATGTATAACCTAATTCTTCTACAATAGGGCCTGCTAAAACAGAACCAATGACTTGTCCTACTGCTAACATTAAAAATGGAATTCCTATACCAAGAGAAGCGTTTTTAACGAATAATTTAACTCCCCAAACAAGCAATACACCTGTAATGAATATATAACTTGCTCCAAAAAGTAAAGAAGCTAGGAAAGGTACTATCCAAATAAAAGGTGTTAATGCCAGTAGAATAGATGCAGCTGCCATTAAAATGACACCTAAAAAATATGAGAACTTAAGTCCGTATTGATCAATCATTCGACCGGAAATACCGCCTAATACACCAGCTACACCAATAAGTATCCAAAATATAGATAAAGCGATAGGCGAGTAGTGATCAGTATTTTGAACATATGATTTTGAAAAGGTCCAATATGGTGCAGTTGAAATACCTAATATTGTAGATGCAAAGATAATTCTTTTACTGGCACTTATATCTAGAATATTAAGAGAACCTGGATTTATGTTTATGTTGTGTTTTAAAGACGGAATAATAAAGAAGTTCCATACGGTAATTAAAATGGCGATAATACCATAAATTAAATATACTGAACGCCAATCTATAAAAACTAACATAGCAGTTATTCCAGTAAACACTAAACCCATACTCGTACCTGAATTAATCCATGTGTTAGCTTTACCTTGTTGTTCCCATTTAATCCATAATGAAATAGCATAACCATAAGGTGGAGAGATAAGGCCCGAACTCGCTCCAGCAAATATAACACCTAAAGAAAGCGTCAATGCATTGGAGGCTATGCTAATGGTGATTAAACCTAAAATAACTAATAAGCTAGCTAACATAATCATATATTTAGGACCAGTTTTTGCAGTTCTTAACGTAGCATAGATGATGGTAAAACAATAAGATAAATAAAATAAAGATGATATAATTCCAGCACTTGAAGCGCTTAAATGTAAATCTTTAGAAATATCAGGGAGAAATAGGCCAAAACTAAATCTACCTAAACCATAGATTGTAGCAATCATGGCAATACCTGGAAATACAAGTTTATAGAAATTCATTATATGATCACTCCCTCTTTTATATAGAACGTTCATTCTATTTTAGGTTGAAATTAAAGAGATTGATGAAAACATCAATCTCAAATATTAATTGTATTTGGTTGCTTCATCTATAAATAGATGTGCAATATAACGTGCATGCTTTGTCGCTTCATCTACACCTAATAGTGTTGTCATAGAAGTTGTACCTTCCATAAGTAAAGTATATCTAATCGCTAAATCACGACCATTTTTAAAGTTAGATCGAGTAGCTAAATTTTCAAGAAAGTTTAAAAGACGCTCTTTATGACCACGAGCGATAGATTCTATATTACTATCACTGTCACTATAATCTTCGATAGCTCTCATAAACATATCTCCAGTATAAGAATAGTCTTCTAACCATTTACAATGTGCATCAACAGCTGAAATAAAAGGTTGATGAGGAGATTGATTAACACCATCTTCTAAATAATGCCAATAACGTGATTCACGTTGTTTAAGGACAGCTTCTACTAATTTTTCTTTTGAATCAAAATGATTATAAAGTGTCATTGTGGCTACATTAGCTTCTTGAATAATTTGTTTGAGACCAACACCATGGAAACCGTGTTGATAAAATAATCGTTCAGCTACTTCTAATAAATCTTGTTTCTTCTTGGACATCTTCATCACTCATTAAAAATAGAATAGTCATTCTAGTTAAAGTTAACACTGTCAATTTTGGTTGTCAAATTGTGTTTGTCTGCTATAACAAGAGGGGATATTGATATCCAAACTATCATTTAAAGCTTCTAAAATTTCATCAGCTGAATAACTATAGTCATTTTCAACCCACCGACGAATAATTTCTATTAAACCACTACTATAAAAATCAGCAATTAATTGTGGGAATTTACTATTATTAATTTTATTAGAAAGAGGGTCATTATTGTTTTGTGCTTCTTCAATCATTTTTTCACTACCATATCGAGTGAACAGACGAAATACATCTTCTTGTCTTGAAGCTACTAATAAATTTTTAAAAACGCGTTTGTTACTATCAATAAAATGGATAAACAGTTCGAACGCATCTGTTGAAGCATTATGGCCATCATACTTCACTACTTCTTCTTCCATTAAGAATTCTGTAAGTGGTAGAAGTAGATCATATTTATCTTGAAAATATCGATAAAATGTACTTCTGTTAATTTCGGCTGCTTCACAAATCTTTTGTACAGTAATTTCATCAAAATGATTATGGTGTAACAATTCAAAGGCAGTTTGATTAATATGTTTAATCATGCGTTTTTGTGTTGATGTTGGCATAACTATGACCCCTCAAGTAATAATGTTAATTAATAATAACAATGTTTATTTAGTAATGTATCACGAATAATTTTATCTTACCAAATATAAATGGTTTTTACATAAACTAAACAATTATCTTCAATTAAATACACAAAAAAGGACTTGAGAATGTCTTCATTCTCAAGTCCTTTACATGATTGTTACTCGGAGTTATTAATTCGTAGCTAAGATTAGTGGTCGATGCCTTCTAACCATTCGTCTACTTTATTGTCGTGGTCATCTACATAATCTTTTGCAACTTGTTCTGGATTTTTTTGGTCTTTGAAGATTTTCTTAGCTAATTGATCTTCATCTTTTTTGCTCCAGTCGTCTGACATGCGTGTTGCAATTGTATACGCAGCTGGATGATTTTCTTTAAATTCTTTGTTGAATACTAAATTGATATGTTGATCTTCTTTACCATAGATTTTATCTGGATCTTTTAACATTTTTACATCTAATTCTTTAGAGAACCAACTTGAATCCATTGCTGTAAATAGGATTGGTTGTTGTTGTTTATAAGCTTTTTGAATCGCTTTAAATTGATCTTGGTCTGAAGATTCTTTAAGACTATAGCCGTCTAAATTATCTTCATCTAATTCACTTTTAGTTTGTTTCATAACGCCATTTCTTGCGTCAGTACCTTGAATGTCTTTATCGAATTTTTTACTGTCTTTAAGATCAGCAATAGAATCGATATCTTGTTCGTATTTTGGTACGGCCAAGCCAACTTTAACGTCATCTACAAGATTTTCTTTGTCATAAACTGATAATTTACTTTTGAATTTATTATAATAGCTTTTATCTGTAGATGGGAAAATACCTGATGCATGGAATGAATCCGGATTTTCAGCTACAGAAGCATATAACGGGCCACTTGCTTGAACAGGTGTTGTTGTTACATCATAACCAGCTTTCTTTAAAACTTCAGCAATGACTAATGTACGTGGTGCAGAGTTATCGCTAGCAACGTAAGGTAATTCGATTTCTTTATTACCAAGTGATGTGCCTTTTTCTTTTGATGAACTTCCGCCACCGTTACCACATGCACTTAGCACAATGGCTAAGGCAATAGTGGCAAATAGGCCTAAAAGTTTTAAACTTCTTGTTTTAAACATTCAGCATTTCCTCCTATTAAAAATTAATATCTATCTCTATCGTTATTACGTTGAGTGTCATCATGAGATTGTTGATCAGAGTGATGATTATATTGATTATAAACATCGTGATCATTTTCTCTTGCATATAACATTAGAGCATGGAATAACACATCTTGACCATTTGATTTACTTGATAAATCTTTAAATAATTCAGTCGTACGTACTTCATTGCTTTGTTGATTTGATTGAGAACGACGTGCGTACGAAGTGTTATGGTTATCATAATTATTTGGACTATCGTAGTGTCTGTAATCATCATTTCTGCGATTACCAACATATTGTCCATTTCCTTCTTTGTTATATAAAGATTCATAATCTACATCATCATTAGGTTCGTTTGAAGAAAGTCGAGATAAGTGCGATTCACTAGTATATGTTGAGTGATCACGATTGTCGTTATAATGTTGTCCATTTTCATTATAGAAACGACGTTGCTCATCTGAACGATATTGGTTGCTTACGCTATTTCTATCTTCTCTTTGACGACGGTCATCGGCATAAGCATTATAATTATCTTCATTATAATGTGCTTGAGAATTAGCTCTATTTGAATCTTGTTCTAATGCTTTACCTTCGATATCTAATTCAGGGAGGATGTTACGCAACCATTTAGGCATGTACCATGAAGCTTTACCGAATAATTTTGTTAATGCTGGAATTAATGTCATTCGTACTACAAATGCATCAAATAAAACACCGAATGCTAGAGAAATACCCATTGATTTAATTGCCATATCATCTTGGAAAACGAAAGCAATAAACACACTGAACATAATCAATGCTGCAGCAACAATAACTGGGCCACTTTCTTTAATACCTACTCTAATAGAGTGGTCGTTATCGCCAGTCTTACTATATTCTTCATGAACACGTGTCATTAAGAATAATTCATAGTCGATAGCTAAACCGAAGAGTAAGCCTATTGTTATAACTGGCAAGAAGGCTAATATTGGTCCAGTGTTTTCGACACCGAATAAGCCACCTAAGAAACCATCTTGCATTACTAAAGTTGTGAAACCTAATGTAGCCATTAATGAAAGTACGAAACCAAGTACTGCTTTTAATGGTACAAGGATTGAACGGAAGACAAATACTAATAATACAAAGGCTAATAATACGATAACGCCTGCAAATACTGGAATAGCGTTGTTAAGTTTTTCTGACATATCAATGTTAATAACACTTTGACCTGTTATTTCAGAATTGAAATCGTATTTTTCTTTAGCATCTTTATTGTAATCACGTAAATCATAAACTAAATCGTTTGTAGATTTAGCGTTAGGACCATCTTCTGGAATAACTTGGATAAGTGCATAATGATTATTATCATTTAATTGTGGTTTTTCCACAGTATCTACATTATCCATGTCTTTAATATCTTTTCTCATGCTGTTTAAATCAGATTCGATAGATTTTTTGCTACCGCCATCTTTAGTATTAACAAGCATTGCAATTTGTCCATTATAGCCTGCACCAAAGTTATCTGTGATTAAGTTGTAAGCTTTATGTGCTGATGAATCATTAGCTTTAAGACTATCATCTGGGATACCTAATCTCATTCCGGATACAGGTATGATAGCGATAATTAAAATGATTAAACTAATAATAATTGCAATTATAGGTTTACCAACTACGAAATTTGCCCATTTATGATCTTTAGGGTCTTTATTATTTTCTGGTTTGTTTTTAATCTTAATTTGTTTATGGAATACACTAATTAATGCAGGTAATAGTGTTAAGGCTGCTAATACAGCAAATAAAACACTAAGTGCAGAAGAGAATCCCATAACTGCTAAGAAGTCAATACCTACTAATGATAATCCACAGACAGCAATCATTACTGTTAATCCGGCAAAGATAACGGCGCTTCCGGCTGTTCCAACTGCTAAAGCGATGGATTCAACAGGAGGTGTACCTTTTTTCCTAATTTCTTTATATCTAAATAAAATAAATAAGGAGTAGTCGATACCAACTGCCAAACCAATCATTACTGCTAGCGTCAATGTGAAGTTTGGAATGTCAAATACATTAGTTAGTAATGAAATGATTCCCACACTTGAAGCTAAACCGATTAAGGCACTTACAATCGGCATACCTGCAGCGATTAATGAGCCAAATGTAATTAATAAAATAATAAATGCTGTGATGATACCAACAAGTTCTGAATTACCACCAATTTCAGAATTCATTGAGCTTCCAGTTGTTTGTTCTATTTGAACATTGTGGTCATCTTTAACATCTTTCATTTCTCGATTGATAATTTTTTTAGAAGAATCTTGTAATGATGTTTGATTTACAACATAGTTTACTGTTGCAATAGCAGTATCTTTATCATCATTTACTTGATTTGTTTCATATGGATTACTTACATTTTGTACGTAATCATCGTCTTGTTTAATATTATCTAAAGCTTTTTCTATGTCTTTTTTAGTATTTTTATCAGTGATGCCATTCTTTTTATCAGAATGAATCACAATTTTCATCGATGCCTTCTCACTATCTTGATGGAATTCTTTAGACATTTTGTCATTTGTGTCTAATGATTTAAGTCCATTCATAGTGATATCACTATCGAATTTTGGGGAGCTTATCAATAGTGGTGTGATAATTACGCCAAGAATGATAAGCCATGAAATAATGCTTAACCATTTGTGCTCAGCGATAAATTTGCCTAATTTGTATAAAAGTTTTGCCAAGACATTTCCTCCTATTTGTTTTTTTATTAGTAAACTTATGTTGTACATATGAAGTTAAGCTCAATTTAATTGAGTGAAATCTATGGTGTGTAAAAGTTACATTTATCAATTTAACAAGATTCAACTATATGAAACACCATTAATTTTTTTAAGGCGTTGAAAAATGAAACAGATTGCAAAAATTGTTGGAAAATTAATTGATAATGTTAGCTGTAACGTTGTTGTTCTCATTGAATAGGGAATTAATTATAGAGCTTGTTGTACCTTATTCCCTTAATTTATATAAATAATTAGTGAAATAGGATGTTTTTGAATATAACTGTTGAAAATTGGGATAGGGATGTACTTGTTTACCATTATATTTTGAATAAGATCATAAAATATTAAAAAAAGTGGGGAGAATCATTCATTCTCCACCACTTTCAAGATATTTAATATATATTAATGAAATCATAGGGGTAATTAAAAATTATCTACTATTATTGAGCAATTGCTTTTAACGAAACATCAATATTTCCACGTGTTGCTTTAGAATATGGGCAGAATTGATGAGCTTGTTCAACATATTGTTCTGCTTCTTCTTGAGATACATTCTCTAAAGTAACTTGAATGTCTGCAGCTAATTTAAAACCGTTATCCGTAGAATCTTTAACTAATTCAATCGTTATTTCTACTTCAGGATTTGCATCGTTGACTTTGTTACGAGATAGAATTAAAGACAAAGCACTGTTAAAACAAGCACTATATCCTGCAGCGAATAATTGTTCAGGGTTAGTGTCGTTACCGCCTTGACCACCCATTTCTTTAGGCGTCGCTAAATTTTGTACGAAAGTATTGTCCGGGCTAAATACACGACCATCTCGACCACCATTACTAATAATAGTAGTAGAATAAATTGACTCTGCCATCTGAAAAACTCCTTTTAAATTTAATTAAGTTAAATTATATACAAAAACCAATTAATTTAGCTTGGTTGAATTATAAAGCTATATACATAGAAATACAACGTATTTTTTTGATAAAATTTATAAGGATATCAAATACCTTCTATTTAAAATGTAAAGTGTAATTTTATAGGAGTTTGTTATATAATAAAAACAAATTTAAAATTGCTAATCGGCTAAAGGAGATTGAAAACATGAAAGATAAACAAACAAATAAAGTTAGCATATGTTTGAAACTATCTTGTTCAGCGCTTTTAATCAGTGGCTCAATGATTGGATATGGTTTTACAAATAATATGAAAGTCCAAGCAAAGGATTCATCATCTTATAGCACACTTGAATCGAAAGAAGAAAGTTTGCAAGGTCAAATCAAAAAAGCTAAACATGACATTAAACAACTCAGCCATTTGAATGAAGAAAAACAGCAAGATTATCTAGAACAATTGGATGACGTGACTGATAATACTAATTTGGACAAAATTATTAAAAATGCTAAGCAAGAAGATACAAAAATAAAAACAATAAAGAAACAGACTGCTAAGAGTACTGAGAATGAAAAATCAAATTCACAAGTAAATCATTCCAGTAATACTGATGATAATAAAGATGTGACAGAGAATTTAGACAAAATGTTAAAGGATTTAGACATTTCATCCTCGAAAGTTGATAATAGTCAACTAAGTGAAGGAGATTCCTATTCCGATAATGATAAAGATGTGACCGAGGAACAAAATCAACAACTTGATAAAACGAATTCAGATGATAAAAAGGGCAATATCATCGATGATTTGGATAAAATCAAACAAGATGCAACAATAAATGGCGAAGAAGATAACAACAATGATCAACTGGAAAAAGTTGAACCATCAAACAATTCTAAGAAAGTACAATCCAATCATAAAGAACAAACGAAGAGTAATTTGCAAAAGCAAAATAATGTTGAAGATAAAGAAAATCAAACATCATCTCAAGTTCAACAATTAATCAAAGATACAAATTCAGAGAGTACTAATAATAAAGCTAAAGATAAAGTGAATGATGTTACTAAAAAGTTAGAAGGCAGCGACAAAATTGATCATGATATTTCTAAAAAATTAGCTGAAAGTCATGCAAATAATGGTCAATATTTGAATAATAAACAAGATGCCTTAAAGCAATTAGAAAATAATGTTAATCAACAAAGTGAATTATCTACTCAAAGTAAAAAGGAATTGAAACGAGATATTCGTCAAACTCAAAATCGTACAAATCAACAACGTGATTTAATACTTGATGAGCTCAATAACTCTAAAGACAAAAATAAATCAGTTAAAGCGATATTAAATAACGTTATGAGCCAAAATGAAGCGAATCAAACACTGAAAAAAATACAAACCAAAGGTCGATCAGATGAACAAATCGCTAATCAAATTGCAAAACAATTTGATAACTTATCCCATACTTCATCAGATAACATTTTAAAATCAATGCTAGACCAGTCTAAAGATAAGCAACAATTGATTAAACAATTACTTTCTACCCGATTAGGTGACAAAGAAGCAGAACGTATCGCCAATCAACTAGCAAATGGAAATTTAAATAATCAACAAATTATAGATCAGTTAAAACAGCAAATTGATAAACAAGGGAACGTCACTGCAGATGATATCTTAAATGACGTATTAAATAATGCTAAAGATAAAAGACAAGCCATTGAAACGATATTAGCCACTCGTATTGAACAAGGAAAAGCCAAAGTGTTGGCAGACATCATTAATCGTATTCAAACCGATAAAGCGAGTACGTTAGACTTAATTAAATCTGCAATTAACGGTAAAGCAAATGACTTACTACAATTACAACATAAAGTTGATAGTGCTAAGAAAGATTTAGATTACATTATATCTCCTATTAAAGATAGACCGAGTATCTTTGATAGAATCAATCAACATTCGAATAATAATAATTCAAGCTTATTGGATCAATTAAATTCAGGACGTAGTTTATTGGATGGAATTGAAGATATACCAACACCTACACCAGAAAAGGGATTGACACTAGGTTCTGGAGATGGTCTGTTAGAAGGGTTATTTAATGATGACGGTAATCTATCATTACCAGAAGCAGGACAAACAATCAAACAACACTGGATGCCAATTTCAATTGTTGTTGCATTATTCGGGGCAAGTCTTATTTGGATAAGCAGACATAAGCGAAAACATCATCAACAGTAACATCAAAATAAAAATGGACGAGGCAAATTTAATATTGTCTCGTCCATTATTTATAGTTTGAAATTATTTACCAGTAATATAATCAAGTTGTGAAGCATCACTCGCATCAATTGTTCTATATGAAATAACACCTAATCCTTTAACATTAGATTCTGAGATAATAATTGAACCATCTGAATTAACTTTTTCTACAAAAGCTACATGGCCATATTGCGTGTCTGCACCTAATTGACCAGCTTCAAAAACGACAGCAGTGTGCTTTTTAGGTGTTGATGACACATGGTAGCCTTCTTTTTCTGCACGGTTATTCCAATTATGAGCATCTCCCATATTACTATGGATATATTCGTTAAATTGTTTCATACGTTGGTCTACATACCAAGTACATTGACCTTGCGGATAGCCAGCACTACCCTGACTTTCTTCGAATGGTTTGAAACTTGATTGTGACTGATCGTCATTCTTAATAGAATGATTATATTTATCTAAACTTGGCATTTTTTTCTTATCAAAGTCAGTTAAATGATAATGTTTAATAATACTATTTAATTTTTTAGCATAATTTGGATCAGTGGCATACGTACGTGATAAGTGTGATGTTGCTGACTGATATGTAGATGCCTTACTTTTCCATGTCGGTTGATAAATTGTTGGATTACCATCGATACCGCCTTTAATTAAATTAGCATAATCTTCTAATGAAGCTTTGGTATTAGGATATTTACGGAATCCAGCTGTTATATTATACATATTATTTGAGCTATCAGCTTCTAATGTGTTAAATGAAACAGATTGACCATGATAATCGCCTTTAATTCCAAATAAATTGAAGTTAGGTTTTTGAGCAAGCGTACTGTTACCTGAGTCAGATTCTAGGATTGCTTGTGCCATCATAACTGAAGCATAAATATCTTCTTTTTGTCCTATTTGATGAGCGTCTTTGGCGATAGATTTTATAAAGTCTCTTGTGTTTTTACTATCTACAATATTGATATCTCCATCTGTTAAATGACCATCTTGTAATGTTGGTAATTGTTGGAATAGACCAGTTGAACGTGTATTAGACTTTTTAAAATCACTCTCAAATGATTGTGCTGGTTTCGTTTTGTGTTTTAATTCGTCAGGTGTTGGTAATTGAGGGTTCTTGATATCTTGTTGTGTATCGTCATTGTGTTTTTCTTCTGAATGATTCTCATTGCGAGTTTTTTTATTTTTAGAAGATTGGTATTGATTTTGTGTCTTCTTTGCATCTTCACTATATTCATCTAAAATAGAATCAATCGCAGAATCTGAGATACTTTGATTTGATGAATCAGTATTATCGTCATTTTTAGTATTAGATTGACTTGAATGGCTCGTGTTTGAGCTTTGAGATGCATCATCATTTGTTTCTTGTGTTGCATTATGAGAATCATTGTTATCATGATCTGTTTGATCATCATTTGATGTAGTTTGATCGTTTTGATTATTGTCATCTTGTTCTAAATTGTTATTAGATGATGCGTTATCTAAATTACTTTTACTTTCGTCACTCGTTACATCATCGTTAGTATCTTGATCATCGGAATTTTGATTATCTTTCTCTTCATCGCGAGTTGGTTGTTCATAGTCTGAAATATCAGTGTCAAAATGAAATAGATTTTGAATTAATGTCGTTAAACTAAAACTATTGTCATATTTATCTGGTGACCACAAACGATTGAAATCAGATTGTGAAGAAGATAATCCATCATAAAATTGATTGATAACATTAGTTGGCTGATGGGATTTTTTATAATTATCATCAGTGACAGATGTTTGTGTAGAATGATGTGATGAATGATTCTCTTCTTTTGATTGATTATTTTTAGAATCATGACGTGAAGATTTATTTTTAGCTTCTTTATCGCTTTGAGAGGTATCATGATCTTTGTCTTTATCTTCTTCGTCATTATTATCATTTGTTGATGAAGTAACTTGACCACTCTTTTTATTAGCATTACTTTGAGATTGAGTGCGTTGTGAAGATGATGAATGTGTAGGTGTTTGATCATCTTCAGCATGGGCTATGGGTGCTGTTGTTAGAGATGGCACGATTAAAGTAGTTGAAAGTAAATAAATTAAGAATTTGTCTTTAGACATCTATATTAAGCTCCCTTGAAAATTTAAATATTATTGTGCTATATACCTTGAATTTGATATAATTTAATTTATGGCATTTATAGTTGATACATATCAACGAATTATAATAACCTAACAAAATGTATTATACTAACCTTTATAAGAAAAATAAATTGTTTTTAGAAAAATGTAAAATAACATTTGATAAAATGAGTATAAAGACTGTGACAAAATAGGTAGAAAAGTTAATAAATTGTTTTTAGGAGTGTGACAATGAAAAACGCACTGAAACTGTTTAAAACGGATTTAAAGAAAATTGCTAAGACACCGGCAGTTTGGGTGATTTTAGCTGGTTTAGCTATATTACCTTCATTTTATGCTTGGTTTAACTTGTGGGCAATGTGGGATCCGTATGGTAATACTGGACATATTAAAGTGGCAATTGTTAATGAAGATAAAGGTGACAAAGTAAGAGGAAAAGAAATTAACGTCGGTAACAAAATGGTACAAACCCTTAAGAAAAATGATAGCTTTGATTGGCAATTTGTAAGTCGAGAAAAAGCTGATCATGAAATAAAAATGGGGAAATACTATGCAGGCATATACATACCAAGTAAGTTTACACACCAAATTACAGGTACTTTAAGAAAGCATCCTGAAAAGGCGGATGTTGATTTCAAAGTTAATCAAAAAATTAATGCTGTAGCTGCAAAACTAACAGATACAGGTTCTTCGATGGTAGTAGAAAAAGCCAATGAACAATTTAACCAAACTGTGACCAAAGCGTTACTTGCAGAAGCAAATAAAGTAGGATTGAAAATTGAAGACGAAGTACCTACAATTAATAAAATTAAAAATGCAGTGTACGCAGCTAATAAATCATTACCAGAAATAAATAAATTTAAAGATAAAATTATCTACTTAAATGACCATCAGGATGACCTTGATCAATATGCGAATCAATTTAGAAATCTTGGTAATTATAAAGGTGATATTTTAGATGCACAAGAAAAACTCAATCAAGTCAATGCATCAATTCCTGCATTAAACGAAAGGGCAAAATTAATTTTAGCTTTAAATAATTATATGCCTAACATTGAACGCGTCTTGAATGTTGCAGCGAATGATGTACCAGCACAATTCCCTAAAATAAATAAAGGGGTATCTATTGCAGGACAAGGTATTGATGAAGCAAACGATCAATTGACTGATGCTAAAGGATTTTTAACTCAAGTTCAAAATAGAGTTGGTGATTACCAAGACGCAGCTGGACGAGCACAAAATGCTAATAATAATGTGAACCAAGACTTACGACAACAAACTAATACAAGTCAACAGAGTGCACATGGTAAACAGCATGATGAAGGACATAGTTATAATTCAAATATTAAAACGAAATCATTGAGTACATCTGGTAATAATGAAAATAGTAATTCTAATGAGTTTGTTACTTCAAATGATGTGAAATCAATGAATACTGCATTGACTGAATCGTTATTATCACTATCCAATATGAGTGATGTACAAGCAAACGCATCACAAAAAGATATGGATGCGCTGAAAAATGTATCTTATGGTATTTTGTCATCAGATAAGCCATCTGAGTTTAAAGAACCATTAGATAATATTAAATCAAGATTAGAAAATGCTACAAAATATAATCAACAATTTATAGATATCTTATCAGAACTTGAGAAAAATGAAGATGTTGATTTGTCTAAGGAAATTAAACAAATTAAATCTGCAAACAATCATTTGAACAAGCAATTAAGAACTACAAACCAATTAATCAATGCCTTATCAAATGGAAGTTCTGGTAAAGCAGAAGCGGTTAATGTATTAAAAAATATCAAAGATACAAACAGTGCATTAAGTCAATTCCGTACGTATATTAAGAAGGAATTAAACCAAAACTTATTAAATATCTCAAATGACATTACTGCACAATTATCTGAAGGACAACAAACATTATCAAATGTACAATCTAAATTAAATTCAATTAATCAAGTGATTAATTCAGGTCAAAGTATTTTAAATAGCGGTCAAAAACGAATTGAGCGTATTCAAACAGCATTACCTAGCATAGAACAAGCTTATATCAATGCCATGAAAACAGCACAAGCATACTTCCCAACCGTGAAGAAAGACGTTGGTAAGGCCGCAGATTTTGTTAGAAACGACTTACCTGGATTAGAACAACGCCTAGCTAATGCAACACAATCAGTAAATGATAATTTACCATCATTGTTCAGTAGATATGATAATGCAGTTAATCTACTAGATAAAAATCAACCTAGAGCTAAAGAGGCATTGTCTAATTTAGCCGACTTCTCTGAAAATAAATTACCAGGCGTTGAAAAAGACTTGAAAAAAGCAAATAAAATTTTCAAGCAATTGGATAAAGATGACGCTGTTGATAATTTAATCGATACTCTAAAAAATGATTTGAAAAAACAAGCTGATGTCATTGCTCATCCAATTAATAAAAAGACAACAGATGTCTTCCCAGTTAAAGATTATGGATCAGGAATGACACCATTCTACACTGCATTATCTATATGGGTAGGTGGGTTATTGATGGTGAGTTTATTATCAGTAGACAATAAACATGAATCATTGAAACCGATACTCACACCACGCGAAATTTTCATGGGCAAAGCAGGCTTTTTCTTCTTATTAGGTATTGTTCAATCATTAATTGTATCTATAGGAGATTTGGTAATATTAAAAGCAGCTGTTGAATCACCATTATTATTCGTAACGATAGCAGTGTTCTGCTCGTTAGTATTTAACTCAATTATCTATACATGTGTATCGTTATTAGGAAATCCAGGTAAAGCAATTGCCATTATTTTCTTAGTATTACAAATTGCAGGCGGTGGCGGAACGTTCCCAATTCAAACAACGCCTAAATTCTTCCAAACGATATCACCGTACTTGCCATTTACTTACGCTATTGACGCTTTACGTGAAACAGTAGGAGGTATTGTGCCTGAAATTTTAATTACAAAAGTGATTATTTTAGCAGCATTTGGATTAGCGTTTATAATTATAGGTGTAGTACTTAAACCGATTACTGATCCTCTAATGAGAAAAGTCTCAGCTAAAGTTGATGAAAGTAATGTAACCGAATAATAACAATTAGATTCTAGCACTTAAGACAGTTAATTAATGTCTTGGTGCTAGAATTTTTTTGTGATTTTCTTAAGAGAAGTTACTTGCACACAAAATCATTTTTAAATAATATTATAATATATTAATATAATTCATTGATATGAAGATAATAAGTGATGATTTTGATGAAATAGTTAGCGCTAAGTGGAAAGATTGAAGTGAGATTTAATTAAAATCAAAACAAAAAAGGATTAGACATTCAGCTCATTGAGCCTGTGTGAGAATGACCTAACCCTATTTCTTATTTTATTCTGATTTGTTCTGTTTATTTGAATTACTACTGTTATTCTGCGATGAGTGATTCGCATTTTGGTTAGTAGTTTGTCCATTGTTAGCTTTAGGAGTTTCTGTACTCGTATTAGATTGATTTTGTTTCTTAGATGCTGATGGTTGTTGTGAACGAGTTGGTTGATTACTACTACGTTGTGAAGATTGTGCAGGTTGTGTTGATTGTTTGGCTTGTGTTGATTGATTTTGAGACGTTTGATTATTATTTTTATTTGATTTTTGAATCGTTTGTTGACTAGCTGAACTATTAGAGCGTGTATTACTTGGTTGTTGAGACGATGAAGGCTCAGTTTGAACAGGCTCCTGCTGTTTAGTAGTTGTTTGTTTTTTATCTTTAGAGTCTTTCTTTTTATCTTTGTCTTCAGTTTGATGATTTGTTTTGTGATGTGATGATTTATTTTGATGAGTTAAAGCTGCGAAAACAGAAAATCCTAATGCTATTACAAGTGCTAAAACGACAATACTTGCTAATATTTTTTTCAAAAGCATATCCTCCATTAACTTCGATGATAATTAATTATATTATAATCAATTTTCTGAATAAGAACATATCATTTAATTATATTTTTAATGAAGAATGTTAATTGACTTCAAATATGATAGGAAAGAAAGTGAAATTTATGGCTGTATTAACTAACGAAGAAAAAGTAAAAATTTTATCAGATATTGTATCTATTCCTACAGTTAATGATAATGAATTAGAGGTAGCGTTGTATTTACAGCAATGTCTTAACAAATATAATATTGAATCTGAAATAGACAGAGTATCAGATAAACGTGCAAATCTTATTGCAACAATTGGCTCAGGAAAGCCAGTAATTGCAGTTTCAGGGCACATGGATGTTGTACATGAAGGAAATCATGAGGAATGGACATCGCCTCCGTTTGAGTTAACAGAACGAGATGGCTATTTATACGGCAGAGGTGCTGCTGATATGAAGTCAGGGCTAGCAGCATTAGTGATAGCAATGATAGAAATTAAAGAAAGTGGCCAATTACCTAAAGGAACAATTAAATTATTAGCAACTGCTGGAGAAGAAATGGAACAAGCTGGATCAGAGCAATTATATCGTAAAGGTTATATGGATGACGTAGATGCACTTGTGATAGCCGAGCCATCATATCCTAGTATTGTATATGCACATAAGGGTTCTATGGATATTAGAATTACATCTAAAGGTCGTTCAAGCCATAGCTCAACACCGTTTATGGGAGAAAATGCGATCACACCACTGATTGAATTTATTCAAAATATTAATAAAGAATACGAAGAAATCACTCAAAATATAAAAGGGACAGCATTAAACTATGGTAATATGGTCGACCAAATGGCTAGTCAGTTACCTAGTTATGTTAGTAAAGAAGAAGTGCAAACTAGAATACAAGGTCTTGTTATGACAAATAGCATCATTAAAGGTGGCACTCAAGTAAATTCAGTTCCAGATTATGCAACTGCTGAATATAATATTAGAACGATTCCTGAATACAATAATGAAAAAGTTAAAGCTTTATTTGAAAAATATATCAACATGGCAAATGATAAAGGAGCAAAATTAACGCACGACATATATTTAGATTTGGATCCTGTAGTGACTACTGGAGACAATCGCTTGTTTAAATTAGGACATCAGTTAGCGACAAATTACTTCAATCAATCTGAATTAGTGATTACACCAACTGTTGCAGTTACAGATGCATCTAATTTATTAAAAGGTAAAACAGATGCTTTTCCATTTTTAATGATTGGACCAGGAAAAGGACCTCATCAAATCGACGAGTGTGTGAATAAAGCGGATTATTTAAAATTCATAGACTATTATATCCAACTGCTAACTACATATTTAGAAGAATGTTAAAAATTAATTATGTTTACAAGTGTTTTATGTTCATCAACAATTTGAATATTACAAATATGTAATAACAATTGCTTTTAATTGTATGTCTTTGACCGATAGCGTATAATTTAGAAGTCTCATTGAGAGAAATAGTAACAGATAAAGAAAGTGAGGTACTCTCATGAATAAAAAGACTAAAACAATTATTGCGTCTACATTAGCTTTTGGAACATTATTAAGTGCATCAGCGAGTGCGACGCCAGTTATAAATACTACTGCTCATGCAGCAACTACACAACAACATAATGCATATTATACTTATAAAGGTGACGCAGGTTACGATGCAAAATTCGTATTAGATAAAAACTTCAAAAATGCTATCAAAGCTCAAAACGTAACATTTAATGGTATAAAAATTGCATCAACAAATTCAACAAAAAATATTGTTAAATCAGATCAATTATTCCGCCAATATGATAAAAAAACTAAAAAGGCTTCACTAGTTGATATTCCATTGAAAAAACAATTGAAGCTAACTGATTTACAAAAATCATATGGTAAAGATTTGAAAAAAGTAAATAATGGTAAAAACAATAATACTGGTATCTATTATTACCAACCTAATAAAAAAGGTGAAACATTATGGTTTGACTCTTCTAAAGGTAAAATTGATCGTATAGTAATTGGTTATGAAAAAACTAAAGTAGCTATAAAAGAAGATAAAGCTATCAAAAAAATTAAATAAAATAAGATTTTTTACAGACGTCATATATTAAATGACGTCTTTTTTATTGTGTTTTATAAAGAATATTCAAAGTATTTTATGGAATTTGCATTTACTTTTTTGAAAAATATAAATATTATTGGGGGAGATTATAAATTTTGTGAATAAATGGAGGAGTTCTATGAATAAAATTTCAAAAATTGCTATTTCAGGCATCTCATTATTAACATTAAGCAGTTCTATTTATAGTGGAAATGCCGATGCTAAGATCGAACAGTCATCAACTAAAAGTAAAATAGAAATTACAGAAAAACATAAAGCATTCCAAGCATTAAAAGTATTACCTAATGATAAAAATGCGAAAAAACAATATAAACATTACAAAACTGTTGAGGTGAAAACTGACCAATTAGGTTATACCCATTACACTTTACAGCCAAAGTTTAAAAATACATATGTGCCTGATAGAGAAGTTAAAATACATACAGATCCAAAAGGGAAAGTAGTTCTTATCAACGGAAATACGAGTGGTGGTGAAATTAAGCCTAGTAATAGTATTGAAATTAATAAAAACGAAGCTCTGAATAAAGCATTCGAATCTATTTCAATGTCATCAAATAAAGCTAAAAACTTTAAAGATAATGTTGTTAAAGAGAATAATATCCAAATTAGTGGTCAACATAATAAATATGTTTATAATATTGAAATCGTAACAACATACCCTAAAATATCTCACTGGACTATACAAGTAGATGCTCAAACAGGTGAGGTCGTTGATAAATTAAATAATATGCAACATGCTGCTACTAAAGGTACAGGCAAAAGTGTACTAAATAAAAACAAAAAAATTAATATCAATAGTCAAAAGAAAGGTTATGCACTGCAAGATGTGACACATCAAGGTAAAATTTCAGCTTATGACTATAATGATAAATCAGGTGATTCGAAACTAATGACTGATAAGGATAAAAACTTTGTAAATCAGTCCCAACGAGCTGGTGTAGACGCTAATGACTATGCTAAAGACGTTTACGAGTATTATAAAAATAAATTTGGGCGAGAATCTTATGATGATAAAGGAAGTACTATCGATTCACTGACACATGTTAACCAATTTGAAAATGAAGATAATCGAAATAATGCTGCATGGATTGGAGACAAAATGATTTATGGTGATGGCGATAATGAAAATTATTTACCATTCTCTGGTGCTAAAGATGTTGTAGCACATGAAATTACACATGGAATCACTCAAGAAACAGCGGATTTAGTATATGAAAATCAACCGGGAGCCTTAAATGAAAGTATTTCTGATACCTTTGCATACTTTATTGATAGTGATAACTTTTTAATAGGTGAAGATATATACACACCTAATGTTAAAGGTGATGCACTTAGAAGTATGTCTAAACCAGAACAATATGATCAACCATCTAATATGAAACATTATTCAAAAACTCAAGAAGATAATGGCGGAGTACATACCAATTCTGGTATACCTAACAAAGCTGCGTACTTAACTATCAAACGTATTGGTAAAGATAAAGCAGAACAAATTTATTATCGAACATTAACACAATATCTTTCTTCAAATTCTGATTTTGAAGATGCAAAAAAATCATTACATCAAGCAGCACTTGATTTATATGATAAATCCACTGCAGACAAAGTAAATCAATCATGGGAAGATGTCGGCGTTTAATGATATTTATTTAGTTAAAAGCTTTTCATTGTGAATGAGACAATGAAAGGCTTTTTTAATATACGTCACACTTAGGTTTGTCTTACGGTAGACATCGAGTAGTCTTAATTTCAAAGTGAAACCAAGAAGATATAAATAACTATATTAACTAGTTTGAACTGTAGAAAAATATTTTTGAAAAAATAATTACATGACTGTTGCTTAGTCTTTTACTTTTAAAATGTTTCATGAGAAACATCATGAAATAGTTTTATATTACAAAAACATATATACATAGAAAACGTATTTTGTTTCCGTTTAGATAGCAACTAATCAGAATAACAAAGGGAAAAGCACTTTTTAATTTATGCATAAATAATCATTATATTGAATCTATATTAATTTTATTGTAATATGTTATCAAGGAGTTGATGACATGAGAGAATTTAACTTTGAAGGTAAATGTTTTTTAAAATCGACTGATTATACTAAAGAAGAATTGAATTATATTATTGAAAAAGCACGACTATTAAAAGATGAAAAGAAAAATAATCAACCACATCAATTACTTACTAATAAAAATATAGCTATTATTTTTGAAAAACCATCAACACGTACTCGAGCTGCTTTCAGTGTAGCAGCACATGATTTAGGAATGAATGTTGATTATTTTGGTCAAAATGAAATTCATTTAGGTAAAAAAGAATCTATTTATGATACTGCTAAAGTATTGGGAAGTATGTATGATGGCATTGAATTTAGAGGGCATGAACATGATGATGTGGAAACATTCGCAAGATATGCAAATGTACCAGTTTGGAATGGATTAACGAATGAATGGCATCCTACTCAAATGTTAGCTGACTTCATGACTTTAAAAGAGGAATGGGGTACATTGGAAGGAAAAACGTTGACTTTTATGGGTGACGCTCAAAATAATGTTGCTAGTGATTTATTAGTTACAGGCGCTTTATTAGGTGTCAATATAAACATTGTTGCACCTAAGTCACGATTACCACAAGAAAAAGTAGTAACTATGGCTAAAGAATACGCACAACAAACTGGGGCGACAATACAATTAAGTAGTGAAATAGATAATACAATATATCAAACAGATGCTCTATATACTGATGTTTGGTTTTCAATGGGAGAACCTGAAAATGTTATAGAAGAACGTGTAGCAATGTTAAAACCTTATCAAGTGAACATGTCAATAATTAAAAAAGTTCAAAATCCGAATGTAAAAGTACTACATTGTTTGCCAGCTTTCCATAATACACAAACTAAAGTAGGTAACGAAGTTTATCAGAAATATGGACTCTCTGAAATGGAGATTACTGATGAAGTATTTAATAGTTCGTATTCTATTATTTTTAAGCAAGCAGAGAATCGTTTACATTCAATTAAAGCAATAATGGCATTAACTTTAGGAGGATTAAAATAAATTATTAAAAAGAGGTGATATATATGATTATAGAAGTCTCTAAAGAATTAAAATCGTTTCTTTATCAAAAATATGAAATAGAGATAGGTGAAATTGCAAGTAAACAAATTATTGATCATTTATATCCTATGATTAAAGATGAAATACATGAACAAATTAAAACAGAAATCCAGGAACAGACTATTAATCATGTTATTGAAAAATTAGAAGAAGAAAAAATGGTTCAGTATCAATAAAAACAATCCTCTTGAATAATGAACTAAATTTCATTATTCAAGAGGAATTCTATACCAGTAAGTTGTTATATGAAGTTAATGCTTAATTATTTATTTTGTGAAGCAAATGCTTTTGCAATATCGCTTAATTTAGTTGGTGCATCTTCAACAGCCATTTTGACTTCGACGAAATGCATACGATCATTATTAGCGTTTATGTTTTCAAAAGCATCTTTAAGTTCATGGGATGTGTTGACATCATGAACTGCAACATTGTCGCCACCAAACACAGCAGGTAACGCTTTATAATCCCACATATGAATATCATTATAAGGTTCTTTCATACCATGGATTAATCTTTCAACCGTATAACCATCGTTATTAATAACAAATATAACAGGTTTCAATTGCTGTCTAATCATAGTAGATAATGATTGGACAGTTAATTGTAATGAGCCATCTCCGATTAATAAAATATTTCTTCTGTTAGGCGCAGCAATTTGAGTGCCTAGTGTGGCAGGTAATGTATAACCAATTGAGCCCCATAAAGGTTGACCTATAAATGTATTATCTTTATATAAAGATAAGTCATATGCACCGAAGAATGACGTTCCTTGATCAGCTATTAAAATATCATCAAGTTGTATGAATTTTTGCATCATCTTGAAATAAGTTGCTTGTGTTAAAGGTTGATCATCTAATATATAATCGTTATTTTCTTCTCTAACATATGAAGGGAAATCAGATGTATTTTTATATGAAATATTCATTAATCCTTTTAATAAGTTAGGTAAAGCAATATCGTTTGAAGTTGTTTCATTCATTTTAAAATAGTTGTGATTTAACATTACGACATCATCTATATCGAATTCATAAGAGAAACCTGCTGTTGCAGAGTCAGTTAATTTAGCGCCAATATTTAAGATGGCATCACTTTGGTTAACATAGTTTTTAACATTTTCTTCAGCGATACTACCATCAAAGATCCCAAGGTAGTGTTCATTTTCCTCATTAAAAGCACCTTTACCTAAAGAAAGTTGTGCTACTGGTATATTTGTTTGATTAACAAATCGTTCTAACTCTGAATGTAGGCCAAAACTATTAATTTCATGACCTGCAATAATAACAGGTTGCTTAGCAGCGTTCAATTTATCTTCAATCATTTTGATATAGCTAGAGATATCTTGTTCTGTTGGTTGCTTAGGTTGGAACGTTGAAGTCACATCTATTTCAGTCATAGCTACATCAATAGGCAAATGGATATGAACTGGGCGACGTTCATTTATAGCTTCTTGAATTAGTCTTGGAATTTCTGTCGTTGCATTGTCAGGTGTAATGTATCCTTGAGCTGTAGTAATGGGTTCAAACATTTTTCTGTAATCATCAAATTTACCTTCACCTAATGAGTGGTGAACATATTTACCAGCAGATTCAACCGCTCGAGTAGGTGCCCCAGTAATTGCAATAACAGGTACGCGTTCGGCATAAGAACCTGCAATACCGTTGACAGCACTTAATTCACCTACACCAAAAGTAGTGACTAATGCACCTAAACCATTGATTCGTGAATAACCATCTGCAGCATAGCTAGCGTTTAATTCATTCGTATTGCCAATCCACTCTACGTGTTCATGTGAAATTATATCGTCTAAAAAGGCTAAGTTAAAATCGCCAGGGACACCGAATATTTTATCTACTCCTGCAGCGTGTACTGCATCCATCAAATATTGTCCTACACGTTGTTTCATAACTCATTCCACCTTCGTTTATGTATTTGTATATTACATTTAAAAGATAACTTTTTAAGATTATAAAGTCAACTAACTTGACCTTTCTAGTTATAAGTATAAACATGACGAAATACTGAATTTTTATTATAATAAGTCTTAAACATAAGAAAAGGAAAGAAAGCAAATGTCGACAAATAAAAATGATTATGAACATATGTTGTTTTACTTCGCATATAAAACCTTTGTTACAACTGCCGACGACATTATTGAACAATATGGCATGAGTCGTCAGCATCACCGGTTTTTATTTTTTATCAATAAATTACCAGGTATTACTATTAAAGAGTTATTACAAACTTTGGAAATCTCAAAACAAGGTTCACATGCTACATTAAGAACTTTAAAAGAAAAGGGACTTATCATAGAGAAAACGTCCGACAAAGATCGTCGAGTAAAACAATTATATTCAACTAACAGTGGGAACGCGTTAATCAATGAACTTAATTATGCTCAAGATCACTTATTACAAACAATCCAACAAAAAGTAGGTCATAATTGGTACGATATTATGGAAGAACTAGCAATTCGAAGAGATGGTTTTAAACATATAGAGCATTTAAAAGGACAAGAGTAATAAAAGATATTTTATAAACTTATATCGTTTTATATCTAATTAAAAAGTTCTCCTGAAGCAGTTGTCATTCATACTCATTCTGTATATTTGTGCTAAGTATATTAAATTTAATTTATGTTTTTTCAATCCTATTAGATTAAGGTTTTTAAAATTATTGGAAAAAAGTGTATAATTATGTCATAAGAATTTCAAAGCGATAATTGAAATGAATAAATTGAAAAGGAGTTTTGATGATGAAAAAATTAGCTATACTTTTAACTTTAGTTGGTGCAGGTTACTATGCTTTTAAAAGATATCAAAACCATGTAAACCAAGCGCCAAATATTGAATATTAATTTAGATATTTAATATAACTGTATACATGAAATTAATCCGAGATGAGGTATTACTCATCCCGGATTTTTTTAAAATCATTTTTTAAAATCATTATTTGACGTCATTAGCGAAAAAGTCGAATATGTTTTTAGCACTATCAGTATTTTCTTTATTACCTGTGAATTTTTTAGAACCAGGACCATATGCATAAGTATTAACATCTTCACCAGTATGACCATATGTTGTCCAACCAGTATGAGATTCATCATTAATTGGTTTTTGGATTGCATCTTGAAGATGTGTTGTTTGTTCTTCTACTTTAGGATCTTCGTCATCTTTACTTTTTTTAGTTAATTTTTTAAGCTTTTTAGCTTCTTTTTTAACTTTATCCATTTGTTCTTTAGGGAAATCAATGCCATAGCCTTCTTTAATAACTTTTTCAGGATCTTTTCCTGATGCGATTTCTTTAGTCATATATGAGCCAGAATGTTTCATTTGATGTATGGCTTGAGGATTCCATTTATAATCTTTGCCTTTTGCAATTGTCATACCACCAGTAGAATGGTCAGCTGTAGCCACAACTAGTGTATCTTTATGATTTTTCGCATAATCAATAGCATTTGAAAATGCTTTATCAAAGCCTTGCATTTCAGACATGACACCTGTTACATCATTTGGATGAGCAGATTTATCAATAGAAGCACCTTCTACCATTAGGAAGAATCCTTTATCATTTTTTTCAAGTTTACTTAAAGCACTTTTTTCCATATCAACTAATAATGGGTTACTATTTGGCGCATCAATTTGAAGCGGCATATCTTCTTCTGAGAACAACCCTAATACTTGTTTTTTGCTAGATTGATTAAGCTCATTTTTGTTAGATACAACATCGTAGCCATCTTTTTTAAATTTTTCATCAAGATTGCCGTTCTCTTTGCCAAAGTATTTAGAGCCACCACCTAAAAGTACATCGACCTTATGTTTGCCATTAATTTTATCTTTATAAAATTGTTTAGCAATCTCGTCTTTTTTATCTCTTGAATCTACATGAGAAGCATAGGCAGCTGGTGTTGCGTCAGTGAGTTCAGCAGTTGATACTAATCCAGTTGATTTGCCTTTTTCTTTAGCGTCTTCTAAAACTGTTTTAACTTTTTTCTTATTTTCGTCCACACCAATGGCACCATTATACGTTTTATGACCAGAACTAAATGCAGTTGCTCCTGCAGCTGAGTCTGTCACGTTTTCTTTAGGATCGTTTGGATATGTACGATTCGTACCCTTTAAGTATTTATCAAAAGTGGTAGGATTCATAGATTTTGCAGATGGATCATTTTGGTAATAACGATAGGCCGTATTAAATGATGGACCCATACCATCACCCACTAAAAAGATGACATTTTTTGGATTTTTAGTATTACCGAAGGCTACTGCGTCATCTTTGTTTTTATCCTTACTTTTATCAGCATTTGTTTCTGAAGCTGAAGATATATTTGTCGTACTTAATAATGTTGCAGCGACTATGCTACCCGACAACAAATACTTACCAATATGTTTAAAAGATTTCATTAAAAAGCCTCCTAAAATATGTATATACTTATTACATTTTAATTATAAGAAAATAATTTTGACTGTTTATGATATTCATGTAAATAGATTGTAAATCTATAATAAATTTTAATTACATTAAGAAATGTAAAAGTAAATCACTCATAACAAATGTATTTTTTATAATAAAGATGTAAAATAGATAATAAATACAGTGTAGTAAGAGAAATTAAGGTGTGTATTTACCATCGTAACTTCTTAAGCTAATATGACTGAGGTGAAGAAAATGATATTTGTGATGTTATCCCCATTATTTATAGTAGGTTTTATTGCTTTAAGTATTTATGAAGAAAAAAGAAGGAAAAAGAACCAAGAAGCTAAAAACAATCAAAATGAAAATCATATTCAACATCAAACTGATGAAAAAGATAAACATCAAGATAAATCAATTTAGCGCAACGAAAGGTGTATCTTAATGAAGATTTTTATAGTAGAAGATGATTTTGTCATTGCAGAAAGTTTAGCTAATGAACTTAAAAATTGGAATTATGAGGTAAGTATAGCTAAACAATTCTCAAATATTTTAGATGACTTCATCACATATCAACCTGACTTAGTATTGTTAGATATTAATCTACCGACATTAAATGGATTTCATTGGTGCCAAGAAATAAGAAAGATTTCTAATGTGCCTATTATATTTATCAGTTCTCGAACGGATAATATGGATCAAATTATGGCTATCCAAATGGGTGGCGATGACTTCATAGAAAAGCCATTTAATTTATCATTAACGGTTGCTAAAGTCCAAGCTTTACTTCGTCGCACCTATGATTTAGCAGTTTCCAATGATGAATTAACTGTCAAAGGTTGTAAGTTAATTATTGATGAGGCCAAAATTATTTATAACGAAGAAGCAATACAATTATCTTTAACAGAACTTCAAATCATAAAGTTATTATTCCAAAATGAAGGGAAATTCGTTAAACGCAATGCTTTGATTGAAAAATGTTGGGAATCTGAAAATTATATAGATGATAATACATTAGCCGTTAATATGACGCGACTGCGCAAGAAATTAAATCAAATTGGTTTAAAAGACTTTATTGAAACGAAGAAAAATGTTGGATATAGGGTGTAAATAAAATGATGTTACCTTTTATAAAAACAATTAAAAATGAAGTTGCAATCGTCACATTAATATTATTATTATTTGCTGTGATCTTTTTTGTATTTTCACTTTCAATGAGTGCATTGCTGCTTGGTATTGCTATTGTTTTATTTATTATGCTGATTTATTGGTGGATTAGTTATTTAGGATTTCAAAAACAAGTTAATCTTAAACATAAAATAGAGGTACTTGAAGAAGAATTATTTGAAACAAAAAAACGACAAGCTGAATATCAAAAAGATATTGAAAGTTATTTTTTAACATGGGTACATCAAATTAAAACACCTATTACTGCCACCCAATTATTATTAGAACGTAATGAACATAATGTTGTTAATCAAGTAAGACAAGAAATAGTACAAATAGATAATTATACTAGTCTAGCATTAAGTTATTTGAAATTACTTAATGAAGCTTCTGATATGAGTATTTCAGAAGTAAAAATTGACGAGTTAATCAAGCCTTTAATTATGAAGTATCGTGTACATTTTATTGAACAAAATACTAAAATCCATTATCAATCAGTTGATGATAACGTATTAACCGATGCACAATGGGCATCTATATTAATAGAACAGTTGTTAAATAATGCATTAAAGTATGCACGTGGCAAAGATATTTGGATTAACTTTAACTCAGAAACAAAACAATTACATATCAAAGATAATGGTATAGGTATTAGCCAAGCAGATTTACCGAAAATCTTTGACAAAGGATATTCTGGATATAATGGGAGTCTTAATGAATCATCTAGTGGTATAGGTTTATTTATTGTTAAACACATATCTCAACATCTTAATTTAAACGTTGAAGTAGAATCAAAATTAAACAGTGGTACGCAATTTACGATTGATTTTCCAAGAGAATGATAACTTTCAAAATTGTAAGGTAACCAACAAAATTTGTAAGAAATTATAAATGTTGTTGGTTATTTTTTAATATAAAATAGGTAATGATTAGGAAAGGAGCGTCCATATGTTATTAGAAGTGAAGCAAGTTAAAAAAGTGTTTGGCAAGGGGCTAAATAGGACAGAAGCATTAAGTGATATGAATTTATTTGTTGATAAAGGTGAATTTGTAGCTATTATGGGAGAATCAGGTTCTGGAAAAACAACTTTACTTCAACTTATTGCGACGTTCGATCAATTTACAGAAGGAACGATTCAAATCAATGGTCAATCATTAGCATCACTGAAATCGAAAGATATCGCTTCATTTCGACGGGAACAATTAGGTTTTGTCTTTCAAGACTTTAATTTATTAGATTCAATGACTAACAAAGATAATATTTTAATGCCATTAGTTTTAGCTAATAAACCAGTTAAAGTTATGCAACAGCGTATTGATAACTTAGCTCAGCGTCTTAATATTAGTGATATATTAAATCAATTTCCTAACCAAATTTCTGGAGGACAAAAGCAACGAGTAGCTATAGCAAGAGCGCTTATTACACAACCCCAAATTTTATTAGCTGATGAGCCCACTGGTGCACTTGATTCGAAAAGTTCAAAACATTTAATGCAATTATTTCAACAAATTAATCAACAACAATTACAAACGATTTTGATGGTGACTCATTCTAATATTGATGCTTCATATGCGAATAGAGTCATATTTATAAAAGATGGACGTTTGTACCATGAAATTTATCGTGGAGAAGAAAGACAATCAGAATATCAAAAGCGAATTGCTGATAGTTTAGCTATCTTAAATAATGGGAGGGAGTAAATGAGATGCCCTTTTCGATGATTTGGACTATGGTTAAGCGTCATTTTGTAACACAACGACATATCATCTTACCATTTATTTTATCTTCAAGTATTATATTTGCTATAGAATACATATTATTATCTATTACGACTAATTCATATATACAACAACATCACCAAATGCTAGGTATGTTTGCAATTATTGGTAATGTATTCATGTCATTATTAGCTGTCATTTTTATCATTTATGCCAATCAATTTGTAATGAAACAACAACAAAAGACATTTTCACTGTATCTTATTTTAGGAATGGAAAAGAAACATATTAGAGTGATGTTACTTATTGAACATATAATAAAATACTGCCTTATAACGATAATTAGTATCGTGGGTGGATATTTATTTGGATCATTATTCTTTATGTTAATCAATAAAATTACGACAGGTCATCAAACTAGTTTACGTGCATATCCATTTGATGTTAAAGCAATGTGGATTACATTACTGTTGTTATTTATAGTGATGTTATTACTTTTTATGATTAATCAATTTAAAATCACGCTACAAAATCCTATGCAATTAATTAATAAAAAGGCTCATCACAAGCGACGTTTTAAAAAAGTGATCAATTATATACTTCTACTTGTAGGCATTATTCTTGTGGGCAATGGTTATAGAATTGCATTGCAGGACAATACGCCTGTTGAATCTTTTTTTGCATTGTTTATAGCTATATTTTTCGTATTTTCTGGTACTTATTTATTATTTGTTTCATTCAGTGTGCTCATAATAGAAAGATTACAAAAGTTGCCAAAGTATTATTATCAACCTAAGCATTTCTTTTTAATTTCTGGTCTAAGAACACGCATGAAATCTAATGCTATTGGTTTGGCGAGCATAGCACTACTTTGTACTTTCTTAATTGTTACTTTAGGGATGACAGTAACTACATATAGAGGTTTAGATAAAAATGTAAATGAAATGTGGAAAAATCAATACGTTACAAGTGTAGATGGCGACTTTCATCATAATCAACAAACGGCTAAAAAAGTAAAAAAAGTAATTAATGATATTAAACAGAAGACGAATGCCGATACGCCTAAAGTGTATACGCAATCATTGTTTAATGTATATTTGGATGCTAATTCAGAATATCAAAGATTATTAAAACCGAGTGAAACACCAAATAAATTTAATATTGATCCAGGGAGTAATAAAAATGTATTTATAACGGTTATGAATTTAAATGACTATAATCAATTTAATCGTCATCTCCATCTTAAAGATAATGAAGTTGGCGTAAACACTAATATGAATATTCTAGATGATTCTGACAAAATAGTCATACAAGGTAAACCTTACCATATAAAACGTGTCCATCAGACTAACGTTAATTCTCTAAGATTCAGTGAAAATATTAATTTGATAGTGAAAAATGATAGGGAATTAAATCAAATAGTTAACTACTATAACAAGTCGACATCACAATCGAACATGCATTTAACAAATACGACGATAGAGTTTAATGACTATGAGTTAAAAGGAAATGATTCACCGATAATACATGAGATTGAACGAAAACATGATATAGATATTAGTACTTATGAGCAATTTAAGAACGTTTGGTACAACATTAATGGAGGACTTATATTTGTTGGAAGTTTAGTATCATTAGTTCTATTTATTGGCATATTTTTAATTATTTATTACAAGCAAGTTTCTGAAGCACAAGAAGATGTTCAAAATTATCTTACTATGGAACATTTAGGTATTGATAATCAGAAAATCAAACACATATTGGATCAACAATTAATATGGTTATTTAGTATTCCTTTTATCGTAGCTATCATTCATACATTATTTGCTTCTAAAATTATATATGAAATTTTAGGTTTGTTTGGAGAAGTATACATAGGTATATATATTACAAGCTTTATAAGTATTGTTCTCATTGTAGGTATAATTTATTTTATTATGTATAAAATGACATCTTATTTATTTACAAAATTAGTAAAACAATTAAAGAAATAATACTTATTAAACATTGATATAATAGGGATAATTAAAATTTTATGAATTTAATTTAATAATTTAAGCATATATTAATATTCATTTGGGTAATGATTAAGAAATAGAGAAAGAGGTGTAAATTGATGAAAAGAACAATTGAACGCATCCTTGCTTGGTTAGGGATCATTACTCAATTATTTGTAATATTAATTTTAGGGGTAGCATCATTATTTGGTGGAAGAAGTGAAGTGCAAAGTGAAATAAAAAGACAAGCGAAAGAACAAGCAGCTTCTAATCCGGCCGTAGACTCAACATCACACATGTCTGAATTATTACCTTCAATCTTTAAAGTAGGTCTAATATACGGTTTAGTTATTTTTGTAATTGCAATAATTGCAACGTTATTAATAAAAAAACATGCAAAATTAGCAGGTATCTTATTATTAATTGCAGGAGTCCTATCATTAGTGATGAACTGGATAGCAGCATTATTCTGGATAATTGCTGGTATTATGTTATTAGTTAGAAAAAACAAACAAGTAGACAATCATAATGATGACAAGCATAGAAATAATGAACATCATACTAATGATCAACATAACGATAATCAACGTCATCATGAAACTGATGAAAAAAGAAATGACCGTGTAGTAGATAATCATAATGATTATGACAATCAACGTAAAGAAGACAATGTTCATAGAGAACATCGTGAAGATATAGATAATCATTTAAAAGATGATAAACAAAGAGATAACAATGTAGACAATCATCGTGATTCATATGAAGAAGAACATAGAGAAGATGATCACTTTAATGAACATAATCATCACGAAGAATTAAGTCGTCAAAAAGATAAATTAAAAAAAGACGATTCTAACAAAGATGATTTCACTGACGAAGTAACACGTCGTTTTAACGATAATAAAGAGAAATAATTAAAGTAATATCTATAAAAAGTAAATAGGCTTATTTTTAATTCAACACCTTGAAAGGAAATCAATTGAGTTCCTTTCAAGGTGTTTTGTGTTTGAGATTAAACTTATTTATTTTAGACTATTATTTGCTAAAAAAAGTAAATGTATAAAAAGATTGTTTGTAAATGTTAATAAATACAGTTATTATGTATTATTGTCTGCTAATTCTTTTTAAAAGGTTTAAAAAGGAAAAGTTAGGTAATAATAAGATTTGCATATCATTATATTTATATATACTAAAATAGTTTCTGCTATTTTTATTAATAATAGGTAATTAGACCAAAGTTTCAAAAATTATATAAAGAAAGGAGGTATGACGATGTATACAGTAGGTTTAGTACCATCTCCAGGCGTAGCGCACGAGCATGTGACAAAAATCATTCCTAAAGTAAAACGCTTATTATCACAACGAATTAACGATGATAGTCAGTGGAACTTTGATGTAAAAGAAGATTTAATCATTGGATCTGCGGAAGATGTACACGAAAGTGTTGATAAAGCTGAACAAATTAAAAATGAAAAAAATTGGGATTTTGCAATATGTGTGACGGATCTTCCAAGTATTTCAGGAAAAAGAGTTGTAGTGAGTGATTTTGATAATGACAAACAAGTTGCAATGTTGTCATTACCCTCATTAGGAGCAATTGATTTAAAACGAAAGTTAATCAGTAGTATCACAACTATGATTGAACAACTTTATTATAATGAACCCTTAAAGAAACCTAGTACACACCCCCTCATACATTTACGTTCTGTTGAACCTGCAGAAGATGAATCCGCTAAAAGACGCTATATCAATACATTAATGTTAATAAGTTGGATTCAGTTAATATGTGGCTTAACACGAGCAAATAAGCCGTGGAAGAATGTATTTAACTTTAAAAAAATTATTTCTGTAGCCTTTGCGACTGGAACATATGTCTCAATTTTTTCAATGCCATGGGAACTCAGTGTTATTTATTCACCATTAAGATTTATTATCTTAATGATTATATCAATAGTTGGGATGGCAGGTTGGCTTTTTTACGCCCATAGATTAATTGAAAGAAAAACAGCTAAATCTCAAAGGACTTATAGATGGATATATAATGCGACTACAATGTTGACACTTGTTGTCATTACTCTTATTAACTATTTTGTATTATATATACTGTTAACTATAAGTATTACCTTATTCGTACCAGTAAGTTTATTTAATAGTTGGACAAGTGCACAAGCTGAATTTACATTTATGAATTACGTTAGATTAATTTGGTTTGTTTCCTCACTTGGTTTATTAGCTGGTGCAATGGGATCTACAGTTGAAAATGAAGAAAAAATCCGTAAGATTACTTATTCATATCGTCAGTACCAACGTTATAAAGAAGCTCAAGAAGAACAACAAGAGGAAGAACAGCAACATGATCCATCACATCAAGAAGTGGAACAGCAATCTTCAAGTGATGATCGTAATGATGATTTAAACAAAGGCAAGAAACAAGAGCACAGAGAGGAGGGACGCTAATGTCGCAACGAAAAATGATTGGTTTAGTAGTAGCACCTGGTGTTACAGAAGCACTTGCAGAAAAAATAATGGAAGATGTTCCTGATATTTTATCTGAACAAAATGAAAATCAATATGAATGGGAAATTGACTTAGTTGTCGATCCTCTGACTGGTTATGCTGAAAATGTAGAAGATATATTTAGTAAAGTTCAAGAGTATCACGATGAACGTGAGTGGGATTACGTTCTTGCAATTACAGATTTACCTATTTTTCATCAACATCGTGTGATAGCTGTAGATATTAATATGAAAAATGGTGCTGCTATCTTTTCTTATCCTGCATTTGGTTGGAGACCAGTTAAAAAGCGTTTTAAAAGTGCGATTTTAACAATTATCAATGAAGTGCATCATGCTGAACAAGATCATCGTGACTATGATGAAAATAACAATATTGAACAAAGTATAAAGCAACAGTTTCCTTTATCTAAAATCGATAAAACGCAAGTATATTTAGAAAATACAGAGACTCATCATACACGATATTTATCAAGCTCTAGAACAAGAGGTATGTTTAGGTTAGTTAGCGGCATGACATTTGCGAACAATCCACTCAATATGATGGCTAGTTTAAGTAATATTGTAGCTATCGCTTTTACTACAGGCGCCTTTGGTTTAATATTTACTACCATGTGGCAGATGGCTGACAATTTCTCAATGTGGCGATTATTTGGTATCTCTATTATTGCAATATTAGGTATGTTGCTATGGATTATGGTGTCACATGATCTGTGGGAATCTTCAAAGCACAGCAAAAATAAAAGAATCACCTTATTATATAATTTAACAACTGTTATGACATTGTTTATTGCAATTATCATATATTATATTATTCTCTATTTAATGTTTTTATTCGCAGAATTAGTTCTTTTACCAGCAGATTTCTTAGGAAAACAAATTAGTCTTAAAGGTCCAGCTGGCCCTGATTTATATTTAAGCATTCCTTGGTTTGCAGCATCTATTTCCACAGTAGCAGGTGCTATTGGTGCTGGATTACTCGATGAAAAATTAATAAAAGAAAGTACGTATGGTTATCGACAACGCATTCGATATGAAGACACACATCAAGACCAGGATTCATAAAAAGTATCGCCCTTTTTGGAGCGGTATTTTTTTATTAATTGATAGGATTAAAACAATTAATTTTAAAAATGTAAAAGAAAAGATAGTCATTTTACATAAATTAATTTAAAATATTGTATAACAATATTTTTAAAACTATAAACTGTGAACGATTATTGAGAGAAGGGAACGATGAAAATGAAATATTGTCCCAATTGTGGAAATGAATTAAAGTCTGGGCAAGCATTTTGTAATAAATGTGGGAAGTCTTTAAATAATCAGGATAAAGCAACTTCATCGGCATCACAAAATGAACAAACTAATCAACAGTATCCAGATCGTAATCAATATAACCCTCAACAAAATAAAAAGACTAAAAAACCGATATGGATCGTGATTTTATCAATTATCTTTATTCTATTGATAGCAGCATTGTTATATGGCGCTTATTATTTTTATAACAATGTAATCAATAATAGTTCTGACGATAATCAAACTACAGAGACAAATAAAAAATCTAAAGATACTAGTAAATCAAATGATAACGCATCAAATGATAAAAAAGGTTCAGAAAAAGCACCAACGATTGATGTATTTAGTAGTAACTTCGATCAAGGTTATATGAAATCTGCTTCTACTGATGGTTACAAAGGCATTTATGAAGATATGACGAGAAAAGAAGTTGAAAGTAAATTTGGCAAGCCTACAGGCAAAGTTGATGGGGGCCAAACATATTATGAAAAATATGGTGATTTAGCCGTGTTATATTCTGGTGATAAAGTTGATCGAGTGGGTGTAGCACCTTCGAATGTATCAGAAGATGATTTTACAGACGTATATAATGAGCCAGATGAACGTAAAGGCGATGAATTGATTTACGATAGTAATAAAGATAATGATTTCTCAGTCGTTGTGCATAGTAAAAAAGGCAAAATCACTTTAATTGAAAATATGGATCAATTGTAATTGGATAAATAATCAGTTAAATCTGGTTGAATCAGACTGTCGACAAAGTATATGACTTTGTGGGCAGTTTTTTTATTCGTGATTTCTTAGGAAATCTTTTAGTTTGGTATTTTACACAGCTATATCTTTCAAAATATCAAGGTGATAATACTGTTTTTATGCGAGTTAACGCATAATTGATAACAATAAAGGTATTATTTCCTGAGAAATGTTAAGTAAGATACTGTTTATAAACCACTTATCTTTAAATTTGAAATCAAATCGTATCAAATGGTACTAAAAAAGAGATGTAATTACACTATCATTTACTGTTTTAACGTTTTGGTACATAATGAAAGTAATCGAATCCGACTTAAAAATTAATATGTATAATAGAATTTTAAGATGATTAGCTATTAGTATTTGAACGCTTACAGATTGAACGTTTAAATTTAAAATTAATAAAAAATATAGAACGACAAATCATTTCATATATAAAGTACGGATTTAAAGAATTTAGTATTGAAGATAAGAGGTGGAAACAGTGAAGATTAACATCACAAATAGTCCTTTCAATGAGGAACAAGCAGAACAACTTAATGAATTACTTCAAACACTATCACCCGAACAAAAAATGTGGTTAAGTGGATACATTTTAGCTAGTGAACAAGTGTCAAATAATGAAAAAGAATCAACTTCCACGTTGAACTCAAGTGATTCAGTACAAAGTAACCAACAGACTGAAGCGCTACTAGCTGAAAAGGAACCAGAAGTTACTCCAGAATCGCGAACAATTACCATTTTATATGGTTCTGAAACAGGAAATGCACAAAGTTTGGCTGAAATATTTGAAGAAAGACTTGTGAACCTAGGAAACGATGTCACATTAAAATCAATGGAAGATTTCAATACTTCTGATCTTAAGAAAGTAGAAGACTTATTTATTATTACCTCAACATATGGCGAAGGTGACCCACCAGACAATGCATTTGAATTTCACGAAGCGTTACATAGACGCGAAGCACCAAAATTAGATGGTGTAAGATTTTCAGTATTAGCTTTAGGTGATCAAACCTATGAATATTTCTGTCAAGCTGGTAAAGATTTTGACATTAGATTAGATGAATTAGGTGCTGAACGTATCTATGACCGTATAGATTGTGATGTAGATTATGAAGAAGACGCTGAAAAATGGATGGCCAATGTGATTAATTCAATTGGTTCTAAACCTGAAGATACAGAGAGTGAACAGGTGGTAAGTGAGTCTATAAAATTAGCAAAAGAAAGAAAATATTCTAAATCAAATCCTTATGAAGCGGAAGTATTAGAAAATATTAATTTAAATGGTGAAGGATCAAATAAAGAAACACGTCATGTTGAATTACTATTAGATAATTTTGGTGAAGACTTTGAACCAGGGGATTGTATTGTTGTGTTACCACAAAACGATCCAGCTATAGTAGAGTTATTAATCAGTACATTAGGTTGGGATTATGAAGACCAAGTACTTATCAATGATGATGGAGATACACTTAACTTAGAAGAAGCATTATCATCCTACTTTGAAATTACGAAACTAACAAAGCCATTGTTAGAAAATGCTGCTGTGTTATTTGATAATGATGATTTAAAAGAGAGAGTTCAAGATAAAGAATGGATTCAAAATTATATTGATGGTCGAGATCTTATCGATTTATTAAATGATTTTGATACAACAGAATTACAACCAGATAACCTATTCCAATTATTGAGAAAATTACCGCCTAGAGAGTATTCAATTTCAAGTAGTTATAAAGCGATACCTGATGAAGTACATATTACGGTCGGTGCAGTTAGATATCAATCACATGGTCGTAATAGAAAAGGTGTATGCTCTGTAGAATTTGCAGAACGCCTTCAACCGGGTGATACAGTACCAATTTATTTAAAACGTAATCCGAATTTTAAATTCCCTCAAGATAGTGATATTCCAGTTATCATGATTGGACCAGGAACAGGCATTGCACCATTTAGAAGTTATATGCAAGAAAGAGAAGAACTTGGATTAAAAGGAAATACATGGCTATTCTTCGGTGAACAACATTTTGAAACGGATTTTCTATACCAGGAAGATTGGCAAGAGTGGTTGGATAAAGGTTATCTAACTCAACTAGATGTTGCTTTTTCTAGAGATACTGAACACAAAGTGTACGTACAACATCGTATTTTAGAAAATAGTGAGCAATTTAATGAATGGATTCAAAACGGAGCGGCTATTTACATTTGTGGAGACGAAAAACAAATGGCTAAAGATGTACATCAAACAATTAAAGAAGTATTGATAAAAGAACAAAATTTATCTGAAACAGAAGCTGAAGATTATCTAAAACAAATGAAAAAAGAAAATAGATATCAAAGAGATGTCTATTAAAATAGAAATGGGGATTACGCATGCAAATGCCAATAATGATTGATTTAACAAATATGAATGTAGTTGTTATTGGAGGCGGAAAAATTGCCACTCGTCGCGTAAGTTTGCTCCTTGAATATACATCACAAATTCATGTAGTCAGTCCGCATATTACAGATATATTGGAACAACTAGTACGACAGCAACAGATTACGTGGGAAGAAAAATCTTTTGAAGCATCAGATGTAAACAATGCCGACCTAGTGATTGCCGCTACAAATCAAGCGCATGTTAACGATGAAATTAAAAATCATATATCCCCTCACACACTATTTAATCATGTTGGTAATGCCCAACAAGGTAATATAACGTTTCCTAATCAACTTAGAAGAGGAAGATTAACTATCAGTGTCTCCACAGAAGGTGCAAGTCCCAAATTAGGAAAACAAATTATTCAAGATTTATCTGAAACATATGACAAATCTTATGAGAATTATATTGATTTCTTATATGAGGCAAGACAATTAATTAAAATGAAAGTAGTAAATCCGTCTAAGAAACAGCAACTACTTAAAGATATTTTGTCTGAAAAGTATTTTAATCAAGCGGAACAACAATCATTTATAAGTTGGCTTGAATCTATGAATTTATATAGATAGGGGACGTCTTGAAGTATTTATAAGAGTTTTAATAATACATTTAACTATGTCTATAAACAGTAAAAAATTCGTTATTTAATTAATAGAGGGTACGATGAAGAAAGTTGATATTTCATCGTATCCTCTTCGTTTTTCCAAAAAAATCTTTATACAATGAAAAACATATTTAAAATAGTGTTTATTTATTGGTTGTAAGTGAAATATTTAATGTAAAGTGAATAATTACATGAAATACAATGGGGATGATGACATGAGTGTATTTTCAGAAGAAGATAAAATAAAAATTTTAGCTGATATTGTAGAAATAAATACTGAAAATGATAATGAGCTTGAGGTTTGTAATTATTTTAAAGTATTATTGAACAAATATGATATTGATTCGAAAATAATAAAAGTTGACAATCGTCGTGCTAATTTAGTTGCTGAAATAGGTGAAGGAAAGCCTAAAATTGCTATATCAGGACACATGGATGTAGTTGACGCAGGAGATTATAATGAATGGAAATATGATCCTTTTAAATTAACTGAAGAAGATGACAAGTTGTATGGACGTGGAACAACAGATATGAAAGGTGGATTAGCAGCATTAATTATAGCCATGATTGAGATTAAGGAATCGGGTCGTTTACAAAAAGGGACAATTAGATTAATGGCTACTGCTGCAGAAGAAAAAGAAATGTCAGGTGCTCAATTATTTAAAGAACAAGGATATGTTAATGATTTAGATGGAATGATCATTGCTGAACCATCAGATGGTTTCGCTTTTTACGCAACAAAGGGATCTATGGGATTAAAAGTAACATCTAAAGGCGTACCGGCACATTCATCTTTACCATCATTAGGGCACAACGCAATCAATTCATTAATTGCATTCATACAAAGGATTAAAGAAAAATATGTTGAAATCAAAAAGAACGAAAAAGAACATTCGCTTGATGTTCATCCTTATATTGATGAATGTATTAGAGAGCAAGGTCATTATAATGATGGTGACCTAAAGGAAGATGTGGCAGCAGGCCTAGTAATTGTAAACTCAATTATTAGAGGAGGCGAGCAATTCAATACAGTGCCAGAATCTGCCTACGCAGAATTTAATATAAGAACAGTGCCAGAATATGATAATGTTGCTATTGAAAAGTTATTTAAAGATACTGTAAAAGAAATAGACAGTGAAAGATTATCTGTAGAAGTCACTGTTAATCATCCTACAGTTTATACGCATAAAGATAATCGTTTAATAAACACATTTTTAGAATATAATCACGACTTCAAAGTATCAGGTATGGTTGGTGCAACAGATGCAGCAGAATTACTAGGGGATAAAGATGAAGATTTTGATTTAGCTATTATTGGACCAGGACATATAACGTTGGCACATCAAACAGACGAATATGTTTATAAATCTAGATATTTAGATTATATAGATATGTATCAACAAGTTATATTGAATTATTTGAATCAACATTAATAGATTATCAAATACTAAGATAATAGTAGAAATAAAGCTATTATCTTAGTATTTTTATGTCTGTAATTGTCAGATAAATTACATAAACAGTAATAAATAATATAAATATAATTAAATAATAGCCTAGGCAATGAATTGAAAGCCATTACAACGATATCCAACAATTTTACAAAAAATGTTGGATTATTATGATTCATTTACAAAACATTAACATTGACCACAAACCCTTGTATGTCTGTTAGAGTGTGACTTGTCGTTATTTAACGAGTAAAAAACTTTTATTAATTGAAAATTGAAGGTAGCCACGAGATAAAGAGAATAAATAGTTATATCAATCTTTAGGAGGATATTTAAAATGAAAAAAATCGCTACAGCTACAATCGCAACAGCAGGTTTCGCAACTTTTGGTTTAATGCAACATGATGCAGATGCAGCAGAAAACAATAATAATGGATATAATCCTAATGATCCTTATTCATATGAATACACATACACAATAGACCAACAAGGTAATTACAATTACGATTGGAAAGGTAATTGGAGCCCTAACCAACAGAACCAACAAAATCAACAACAAGCTCAACAACCACAACAAGGTAATTACTATAGTTATTCATATGGTAACCAAGGAACTCAAAGCTACAATTCAAATAACGCTACAACAAATAATAATCAATCTACACAATCTTATACAGCAAATAATTCAAATAACCAAGGTGGCGGATTAGGTGCTGATTATTCAACATCAGATAAAAATATTAAAGTAACTACACAAAATGCGCCATCATCAAATAATTCAACTGCATTTTCAGGTCAATCAAGCTCTGGTTCAAATGCATACACAGCTGGTCAATGTACTTATTATGTATATGACAAAGTTGGCGGAAAAATTAGTTCTAACTGGGGCAACGCTAGCAACTGGGCAAACGCTGCTGCACAAGATGGTTACAATGTAAGTAATTCACCTAAACAAGGTGCAATCATGCAAACATCACAAGGTGCATATGGTCACGTTGCTTATGTTGAAAATGTAAATTCTGATGGTTCAATTAAAGTTTCAGAAATGAACTATAATGGTGGACCAGGTAACGTATCAACTCGTACAATTTCAGCTAGCCAAGCTGGTTCATACAACTATATTTCATAATATAGATTGAGTTTATTAAGACAAACTTACCATGAGGTGGGTTTGTCTTTTTTTTATTAAAAAAAATAAGTTATTTATGCTGATTAAAATAATAGTATTGATAAGTAGCGCACTCATTGTTATCAATTGGATTGCCATCAATAATGTAAGTATTATTTTATAGTTGTTCATTAATTAGTAAAAACTTTATGACAGTTTGGTTAAGTGTCGAGTTATTCATTGAATAACTATATATAGTGGATTAAGTTTAAATTAAACACTATATATAGAAAAGAGTGAAAAGATGAATCAACTAGAACAATCATTAACTGGACTTATAGAAAAAGACCCAACTATTGTAAATGAAAATGCTAATAAAGATAGTAATACATTTTCCACAATGAGAGATTTAACAGCAGGAATTGTTTCTAAATCATATGCTTTAAATTACTTATTACCTAAACATATAGCGCAAGCACATGAAAGTGGTGATATTCATTTTCATGATTTAGATTATCATCCATTTCAACCTTTAACGAATTGTTGTCTTATAGATGCAGAAAGTATGTTAAAAAATGGCTTTGAAATCGGTAATGCTAATGTAACTTCTCCTAAATCCATTCAAACAGCGTCAGCACAACTTGTACAAATTATTGCTAATGTTTCTAGTAGTCAATACGGTGGTTGTACAGTTGATCGTGTAGACGAATTACTTAGTAAATACGCAGAAAGTAATGAACGGCATCATAGTGAAATGGCTCATAATTATGTGAAAGAAGACCAGATTCAAAAGTATATAGACGAACAAGTTACAAAAGATATTAACGATGCTATAGAAAGTTTGGAATATGAAATTAATACTTTATATACATCAAATGGCCAAACACCTTTTGTGACTTTAGGTTTTGGATTAGGAACTGATCGATTAAGTCGAAAAATACAGCAAGCTATTTTGAATACAAGAATTAAAGGACTAGGTAAAGATAGGGTAACAGCTATTTTCCCAAAATTAGTATTTTCGATTAAAGATGGTGTGAATTTGAAGCAAAATGATCCTAACTATGATATTAAGCAACTCGCATTGGAATGTTCAACGAAACGTATGTATCCAGATATTTTAAATTACGATAAAATTGTTGAGTTATTAGGTGATTTTAAGGCACCAATGGGATGTCGATCATTTTTACCAAGTTGGCGCAATGACAAAGGAGAATTTGAAAATAATGGTCGTTGTAATTTAGGTGTTGTGACATTAAATTTACCTAGAATAGCTTTAGAATCAGAAGGGGATATGACGACGTTTTGGAAACTATTTTACGACAAAATGACATTAATGCATGATGCATTAGTATATAGAATTGAACGACTAAAAAGTGCTACAGTCAATAATGCTCCTATTCTGTATAGAAGTGGTGCATTTAAATACAAACTTAACGATGATGACCAAGTCGATACTTTATTCAAAAATAAAAGAGCTACCATTTCTATGGGTTACATTGGGTTATATGAAACTGCAACAGTTTTTTATGGACCTGAATGGGAGGATAATCAAGAAGCTAAAGCATTTACGCTAGAAATATTAAAGGAAATGAAACGTCTTCAAGAACAATGGACCAATCAATATGATATTTGGTTCAGTATTTATAGTACACCGAGTGAATCTTTGACAGATCGCTTCTGTCGATTAGATAAAGAACGGTTCGGTGACATTCCAGATATCACAGATAAAGGTTATTACCAAAATTCATTTCATTATGATGTAAGAAAAGATATTACACCATTTGAAAAAATTGATTTTGAAAAGGATTATCCATATTATGCGAGCGGTGGCTTTATACATTATTGCGAATACCCAAAATTGAATCATAATATTAAGGCATTAGAGACAGTATGGGATTACGCTTATGAAAGAGTAGGGTACCTAGGAACCAATATTCCTATTGACCATTGTTATGAATGTGGCTTTGATGGAGATTTTGAGTCTACTAAGAAAGGTTATAAATGTCCACAATGCGGCAATGATAACCCAGAAACAGTAGATGTAGTTAAACGTACATGTGGCTATTTAGGTAATCCAGTACAACGTCCTGTCATTGAAGGTAGACATAAAGAAATGTGCGCCCGTGTTAAACATATGAAGGAATCTAAAGCATGAAATCTTATTTGAAAATTGAAAATGGGCGTGGATATATCGCTAAAATAGAGACGCATAGTTTTGTAGATGGAGAAGGCGTACGTTGTAGTGTCTACGTTTCTGGTTGTCCATTTCAATGTCTTAATTGTTATAACGAAGCTGCACAAAATTTTAGATATGGAGAACCTTTTACAGATGATATATTAGAAGAAATTATCACATATTGTGAACCTAATTTTATAAGTGGCATAAGTATTTTAGGTGGAGAACCATTTTGTAATTTAGACGTAACCTTGAAGTTAGTACAAACGTTTCGACAACATTTTGGACAGCAAAAGTCTATATGGGTATGGACTGGGTTTCAATATGAATATTTAGCGCAAAATAAAGGTAAACGTCATCAATTATTAGAATATGTAGACGTTTTAGTGGATGGAATGTTTATAACACAATTGTATCGTCCTAACTTACCTTATAAAGGATCATTAAATCAAAGAGTCATTGATGTGCCACTTTCTTTAAAGAACCATCATGTAGTTGAATATATTTATAGCGGTCCATCAACATTTGAGTATGTATAATCATGTGATGAATTAAAATAGTTGAATAGGGAAATATAATAGTAAGTCAATGATAGAGAAGGTGAGACATTATGTGGTTACTAAATGGTAAATGGATTATCGCCATCGGTCTTATCGCAGGTTCAATCATCGAAGAAACTATTTATAAAAAGCGACGTCAAGCGAAGAAACAGAATAAATGAATAAGTGAAATGAGACATACCTGAGACATAAAACCTAAAATAATAACACTAAGATGATTTATTTTAATCATTTTAGTGCTTTCTTTATATCCAATACTTCGTATTTTATGGCTTCGCTATGCCCAACTTGCTTTGCTTGTAGAAACTGATTTAATCAGTTTCTCTGTGTATGGTCCCTTCCTAGGGTACAGTTTCAGCCAGAAATACTACACAGATAAATCTGTGAGAATTTCTAAGGTCTTCAACTAGTACTGTTCCCTCAGGAGGCTCGCCATAAATACTACGTATTTATATGTCATGTTATATTAAAAAACTTTTTCACTTGTCCAAAAATTTTATGTCCTAGACACTAAAATTATGTATTTTCTCAATTGTTACTAATTTTTGACTGTATTAAAACCATTGATACAACAGTTCTGATAGATATTTTATACATACAAAAACATGATTTTGATTTTATAATCAAATATGAAAATATATACTTATCACATATTAAAGTGATAAAATATTAATGTTCCAAAATTTAACTTCAATAAAGATTAGGGGTTCATGAATTGCTACTATTTATAATAGAAATCATCATTATGATTTTAGCAGTGCTACTCGGTTTAAGAACAGCTGGCGCGCTTGGCTGTGGAATCTTTGCCATCGTAGCCCAACTTATTATGATCTTCGGGTTTCAATTGCCACCAGGTTCAGCACCAGTAACTGCAGTATTGATTATACTTTCAATAGGTATAGCAGGAGGTACGTTACAAGCTACTGGAGGTATTGATTATCTAGTATATATTGCATCAAAAGTTATCGAAAGATTTCCTAAATCAATCATTTTTATCGCACCTATGATTGTATTTATCTTTGTTTTTGGTATAGGTACTGCAAATATTGCTTTATCATTAGAACCAATTATTGCAAAGACCGCTCAAAAAGCCCATATACAGCCTAAAAAGGCTTTAACTGCATCAGTTTTGACAGCTAATTTAGCACTTTTATGTAGTCCAGCTGCATCAGCTACAGCATACATCATTTCTGTATTAGCAGGTTATGAAATTTCAATGGGTAAATATTTAAGTATCGTATTACCTACTGCTATATTGAGTATGCTTTTATTAAGTGTATTTTGTACGTTTGTCGGTAAAAAAGAACCAATACCATCACATAAGTTAGTTGAGTTACCTGAAGAAACGTTGCAAAGTCAATTTTCTAAAAAGGTTAAATTTGGCGTGCTAGCATTCTTATTGTGTGTATTGTGTATTTTAACATTCGGCATTTTTCCAAATTTGATGCCATCATTTAATGTGAACGGTAAAACCGTTAATGTTGAAATGACTGATATTGTTCAATGCTTTATGTATTTAAGTGCAGCAACAAACTTATTACTAGCCAAAATTAACACTTCTGACATTTTAACTTCTCATATTACACAGTCAGCATTTGGTGCTTTATTTGCTGTATTAGGACCAGGTTGGTTAGGTGCAACTATATTTAATGCACCGAATAACTTGAAAATATTAAAACAAGATATTGGTGCAACAATTAGTAATACACCCTGGTTAGTTATTATTTTAGTTTCAGTTGTTGCGATGATTGTTATTTCTCAAACTGCGACTGCATCTATAATGGTACCTATCGTTATGAGTTTAGGTATTCCGCCTATTTATTTTGTCGCAATGATCCAAACACTTAATGTTAACTTTGTAATTCCTGCACAACCAACATTATTGTTTGCAGTTGAATTAGATGAGACAGGTAGAACAAGACCAACTAGTTTCATCATTCCAGGATTCTTTGTCATTGTCGTATCTATCATCATTGGTTTTGCATTAAAATTCTTATTAGGTTATTAACAAATATATAAATAAAGCAACTATCTTTCATCATTCGTATGAAAGATAGTTTTTTTATTTGAAATAAATAAATATTCTTTTATTTCGTATAAAAATTCAATATTAAACTAAAGTAAAGTTTGTTCAATACGTTAAATCTAAACTTAACACTGTTGTCACGACAATTAATAGTGATGAATTATATGACGGAAATTATATAAATATTCAATTTGACTGTTGTTATTGTTTGTATGTAATTTGCATTATTATTAAATGTTCGTTATTGTCAATTTTGTGAATCGAATAATTTTGAGCGTGTAACTTTTAGAACATCAAGATTCATAAATCATTTAGTATTAGGGGGATCACGATTGAAAAAGGAAAAAGTTATGGACTGGACGACCTTTATAGGTGTAGTCGTAGTATTACTTATAGCTGTTATACCTATGATGGTTTTCCCGAAAGCAAGTGAAACAATTATTACAGATATCAATAGTGCTATTTCAAATTCCATTGGTTCTGTTTATTTGTTTTTAGGTTTAGTTATATTTTGTTTCGTATTATACATAGCATTTGGCAAGTACGGTAATGTTACCTTAGGTAAAGCAACTGATAAACCAGAATTTAATACTTTCACTTGGGCAGCAATGTTATTCTGTGCAGGAATAGGTTCAGATATTTTATATTGGGGTGTCATTGAATGGGCATTCTATTATCAAGTGCCACCAAACGGCGCTAAAGGTATGTCTGATGAGGCTCTCCAATACGCAACCCAATATGGCATGTTCCATTGGGGACCAATAGCGTGGGCAATTTATGTGCTACCAGCATTACCAATTGGTTATTTAGTATTTGTAAAAAAACAACCAATTTATAAAATTAGCCAAGCATGCCGTCCAATTTTAAAAGGCCAAACTGACAAATTTGTCGGTAAAGTAGTTGATATCCTATTTATCTTTGGATTATTAGGCGGCGCGGCAACATCCTTAGCATTAGGTGTGCCTATGATTTCAGCAGGTATTGAAAGACTTACAGGACTTGATGGTCATAACATGATTATGCGTTCAATCATTCTCTTGACGATTACTGTTGTCTTTGCAGTTAGCTCTTATACTGGACTGAAAAAAGGTATTCAAAAATTAAGTGACGTCAACGTTTGGTTATCGTTCCTACTATTAGCATTTGTATTCATCGTAGGACCAACAATATTTATTATGGAAACAACAGTTACTGGATTAGGGAATATGATTAATGACTTTTTCCATATGGCAACTTGGGTTGAACCATTTGGAGGAATAGGGCACCGTAAAGAGTCTCATTTCCCACAAGATTGGACTATTTTCTATTGGTCATGGTGGTTAGTTTATGCACCATTTATAGGGTTATTTATTGCTCGAATTTCAAAAGGTAGAACATTAAAAGAAGTAGTACTAGGTACAATGTTATATGGTACCTTAGGTTGTGTTCTATTCTTCGGTATTTTTGGTAATTATGCTGTTTATTTACAAATTTCAGGACAATTTAACGTAGTAGATTTTTTAAATCATCACAGTACAGAGTCGACAATTATTGAAGTGATGCATCAACTACCATTCCCATCGCTGATTATTGTTCTATTCCTAGTATCAGCATTCTTATTCTTAGCAACAACATTTGATTCAGGATCATATATTTTAGCTGCTGCATCTCAGAAAAAAGTAATCGGCGAACCATTAAGAGCCAATCGTTTATTTTGGGCATTTGCATTATGTCTATTACCATTCTCATTAATGTTAGTAGGCGGGGAGCGAGCATTAGAAGTTCTAAAAACAGCTTCCATATTAGCCAGTGTACCGCTGATAGTTATATTTATATTTATGATGATTTCATTCTTGATTACTCTAGGTAACGATCGTATCAAGTTACAAACGCGTGCTGAAAAACATAAAGAAATAGAAAGACGCTCATTGAGGATTGTTCAAGTTAGAGAAGAAGAACAAGACGATAATTTATAGAATAAGAAAATGGGAGCGGGACAGAAATATAAAGCACTACTCCTAATTTTATTAGGTTAGTAGTACTTACACATTAGCTTTAGCTAAGGTGTACATTAATGGAACACATGAGTTGAACTCATGCGTAAGAAATACTAATTTCTAAAGAAAAAGTATTTCTTTATCGTTGTCCCACCCCGGCAAGGTTGACTAGAGTTGAAAAATAAAGTGTCACTACTATTTTAATAGTTTAGTGATACTTACACATTAGCTTTAGCTAAGGTGTTCCACTAAGGATTACATGAGTTAACACTCATGCATAAGTAATTCTAATTTCTAAAGAAAAAGAATTACTTTATCAGTCAACTACTGCCTATATATAATTGTAGCCTGAGACATTGATTTATGTCCCAGGCTGATTTTTATTTATCATCATTATGTTCTGGAATAGGGAAGTATTTAAATATTTCACCGGTTTCTAAGGCTTCGCTAAGCTGAGCTAACCACTCGTAATAAACCTTTGAATGGTCGAGTTGTGCTTTGACTTTATTAATGTCTTGACGTTCTTCATCAGTTAAATCGTTGTTATCCAGTAGCGGTTTTAGAAGTGTTTCCGCATCTTTAACAGCTTCCATATTAGTGTCAATTTCTCTTTCCCATTTTTTAGTGAAGAAATTACGAAAGAAAGTGAAGAAATCTTTTTCAGCGATAAAGTGTTGCTTTCTACTACCTCTTGTAAATTGTTGTTTGACGATATCATATTCTTGTAATTTTTTAACCCCTGCACTCATGCTAGGTTTACTCATTTGTAGTTGTTGTCGCATTACATCAAGTGTCATACTTCCTTCAAACACCATGATACCGTAAAGGTTACCGACACTACGATTAATTCCATATAAATCCATAGTTTCTCCAATGGAATTAATGACCAAGTCTTTGGCTTGCTCGACTTGAGATGAGTAGTTATTCGATTGTGTCATGACTGTACCTCCAATAATAATTATTTTATTTTACCACGTATCACAACAAATTTAACATGATTTCATTTTTTATATGCCAACATTTTATATATTTTATTTTAAAGAGATGAAAAACGACTATATATTATCATTATTTATTGATGAATATATGAAAAGAAGTTCTTTACCATTTCTTTGTTTCTCACCAATTCGAATCTGCTGAGATTAAAAAGGAACACCTTAGCTAAAGCTAATGCGTAAGTATCACTAACCTATTAAGAATAGGAGTGATACTTTATTCTCCAGACCTTTTTGATAAATTGACATATTTTCAATTTCTATGCTAACATAATTCTGTAAAATTCGTTAAATAAAAATTTAACAAACTTAACGGAGGTCATTTGATGGAACTTGTAAAGGACTTGTCTAATCGCCAATATATTGATGGTGAATGGGTAGACAGCTCAAATAAAAATACGAGAGAGATTATTAATCCATATAATCAAGAAGTTATTTTTACAGTAGCTGAAGGTACAAAAGAAGATGTAGAACGAGCAATTTTAGCTGCAAGAAGATCATTTGAAGATGGCGAGTTATCTTCAGAAACAGGTGAAGTCAGAGGTCAAAAAGTCAGAGCGATTGCAGATAAAATTAAAGAACATCGTGACGAATTAGCTAAATTAGAAACATTAGATACTGGTAAAACATTGGAAGAGTCATACGCAGATATGGATGACATCCATAATGTATTTATGTATTTTGCTGGTTTAGCAGATAAAGATGGCGGAGAAATCATCAATACGCCAATTCCAAATTCAGAAAGTAAAGTTGTTAAAGAACCAGTAGGCGTAGTGACTCAAATCACACCATGGAATTATCCTTTATTACAAGCATCTTGGAAAATCGCACCGGCCTTAGCAACAGGTTGTTCATTAGTAATGAAACCAAGTGAAATTACGCCTTTAACAACAATTCGTGTCTTTGAACTAATGGAAGAAGTAGGATTTCCTAAAGGTACAATTAACTTAGTATTAGGTTCAGGTGCTGAAATTGGTGACGTCATGTCAGGTCACGAAGAAGTAGATTTAGTGTCATTTACAGGTGGCATTAAAACAGGTAAACATATCATGAAACAGGCTGCAGACCACGTAACTAATGTAGCTTTAGAACTTGGTGGTAAGAACCCTAATGTTATTTTTGATGATGCTGACTTTGAATTAGCAGTAGACCAAGCATTAAATGGTGGTTACTTCCACGCTGGTCAAGTATGCTCAGCGGGTTCTAGAATTTTAGTTCACAACGATATCAAAGAAAAATTTGAAAAAGCACTTATAGATCGCGTTAGTAAAATTAAATTAGGTAATGGCTTTGATGATGATACTGAAATGGGACCAGTTATTTCTCAAGAACATAGAGATAAAATTGAAAATTATATGCAAATTGCAAAAGATGAAGGTGCAACAATTGCTATAGGTGGCAAACGTCCTGAAAGAAAAGATTTACAAGATGGATTATTCTTCGAGCCTACGGTAATTACAGATTGCGATACATCTATGCGTATAGTGCAAGAAGAAGTATTTGGACCAGTTGTTACTGTTGAAGGATTTGCAGATGAAGCAGAAGCAATTCGTTTAGCTAACGATTCAATATATGGATTAGCAGGCGCTGTATTTAGTAAAGATATTGGTAAAGCACAACGTGTAGCTAATAAATTGAAATTAGGTACAGTTTGGATTAACGATTTCCATCCTTACTTTGCACAAGCACCATGGGGTGGATATAAACAATCAGGTATTGGTAGAGAACTTGGTAAAGAAGGCCTAGAAGAGTATTTATCTACTAAACATATCTTAACTAATACAAACCCAGAACCAGTTAACTTCTTTAGTAAATAAAACATAACAATTATTCAGAGGTTTGAATGATGCGCTATTACTTAATAGGTCATTCGGCCTCTTACATATGTAAGAACGATTCAAGATAACTATGAAAGAGATGAATATAAAAACTAAAAAAATTAATTTCGGAGGTTATTTGTGATGAGTAGAAAACATGATTCATATGATTATATTATCATTGGCGGAGGTAGTGCAGGTTCAGTTTTAGGTGCACGACTAAGTGAAGATAAAGATAAAAATGTATTAGTATTAGAAGCGGGACGCAGTGACTATTTCTGGGATTTATTTATTCAAATGCCAGCAGCATTAATGTTCCCTTCAGGAAATCCTTTATATGATTGGATTTATCAAACTGAAGAAGAACCGCACATGGGACGTAAAGTTGACCATGCACGAGGTAAAGTGTTAGGTGGTTCAAGTTCAATTAACGGAATGATCTTCCAAAGAGGTAACCCAATGGATTATGAAGGTTGGGCAGAACCAGAAGGTATGGAAACTTGGGATTTCGCACATTGCTTACCATACTTTAAAAAGTTAGAAACAGCATATGGATCAGCGCCTTATGATAAATACAGAGGTCATGATGGACCAATTAAATTAAAACGAGGTCCTGCAACGAATCCATTATTCAAATCATTCTTTGATGCTGGGGTTGAAGCAGGATATCATAAAACACCAGACGTAAACGGATTCCGACAAGAAGGTTTCGGACCATTTGATAGCCAAGTTCATCACGGACGCCGTATGTCTGCATCAAGAGCATATTTACGACCTGCAATGAGACGTAAAAATTTAGATGTAGAAACAAGAGCATTCGTAACAAAAATTAACTTTGATGGTAGAAGAGCTACAGGTGTGACTTATAAGAAAAACGGCAAAGAAAGAACAATCAATGCCAAAGAAGTTATTTTATCAGGTGGCGCATTTAATACACCACAATTGCTACAATTATCTGGAATTGGTGATTCAGAATTCTTAAAATCTAAAGGTATTGAACCTAGAGTTCATTTACCTGGCGTTGGAGAGAACTTCGAAGACCATTTAGAAGTGTATATCCAACATGAATGTAAAGAACCGGTATCTTTACAACCTAGTTTAGATGTAAAACGTATGCCATTTATTGGATTGCAATGGATTTTTGCTCGAAAAGGTGCAGCAGCTTCTAACCACTTTGAAGGTGGAGGATTTGTACGTTCAAATAACGAAGTAGACTATCCTAACTTAATGTTCCACTTCTTGCCAATCGCAGTTCGCTATGATGGTCAAAAAGCACCAGTAGCGCACGGTTATCAAGTACACGTTGGACCTATGTACTCTAATTCACGCGGTAGCTTAAAAATTAAATCTAAAGATCCATTTGAAAAGCCAAGTATAGTATTTAATTATCTTTCAACTAAAGAAGACGAACGTGAATGGGTAGAAGCTATTCGAGTTGCAAGAAATATCTTATCTCAAAAAGCGATGGATCCATTTAATGCAGGAGAAATTTCACCTGGACCTTCTGTACAAACAGATGAAGAAATTTTAGATTGGGTGCGTAAAGACGGAGAAACTGCATTACATCCATCATGTAGTGCTAAAATGGGACCAGCATCAGATCCAATGGCAGTTGTTGATCCACTTACTATGAAAGTACATGGTATGGAAAATTTACGTGTCGTAGATGCTTCTGCTATGCCTAGAACAACTAACGGTAATATCCATGCACCAGTACTTATGTTAGCTGAAAAAGCTGCAGATATTATTCGAGGTAGAAAACCTTTAGAACCTCAATATGTAGATTATTATAAACATGGTGTACATGATGAAATGGCAGGCGCTAAAGAAAACGATCCATTTTATAAGCACTAATTAATTATATGATTTCAATCACTTCAATATGACAATGCTCATATTGGAGTGATTTTTTTCTAAATTTATGTCATTTTTAGTCAATAAAAGTGTGACACAACAATAAACGGGAATAACATATTATAATGTAGATGTATAGATAAAGGAGAGGATTTTATGAGTAATACTTTAGTTGAAAAATTACGCGAAAAAGAAGATCGAATGATAGAAATTAGAAGACATCTTCACCAACACCCAGAATTATCCTTCCATGAAGAAGAAACACCAAAATATATTGCTGACTTTTATAAAGATAAAGATTGTAAATTGGAAACAAATGTGGGACCAAATGGTGTCAAAGTAACTATCGATAGTGGTAAACCTGGCAAAACATTAGCAATTCGTGCAGATTTTGATGCCCTACCTATTAAAGAAGAAACAGGATTATCATTTGCATCTAAAAATGATGGTGTTATGCATGCGTGTGGACATGATGCACATACAGCTTACATGCTTATTTTAGCCGAAACATTAATTGAAATGAAAGATCAATTTAGCGGTAAAGTAATTGTCATTCATCAACCAGCTGAAGAAATGCCTCCAGGTGGCGCGCAAGGTATGATTAAAGATGGTGTGCTTGATGGTGTTGACCATGTATTAGGTGTTCACGTTATGAGTACGATGGAAGCTGGGAAAATTTTTTACAAACCAGAATTTGTACAAACAGGTCGTGCTTACTTTAGATTAACAGTTCATGGTAGAGGCGGTCACGGTTCATCACCTCACATGGCAAATGACGCAATTGTGGCAGGATCTAACTTTGTAACAACTGCACAAACAGTTGTATCTAGACGTTTAAGTCCATTTGAAACTGGTGTCGTTACAATTGGTTCTTTCGATGGTAAAGGTCAATTCAATGTGATTAAAGACACTATCGAAATTGAAGGTGACGTGCGTGCGCTTACCGATGATACAAGAGATACAATTCAAAAAGAATTAACACATCTTGTTGAAGGATTAGAAGCTTCATTTGGCGTAAAATGTGATTTCGAATTTAACAAAGATTACCCTGCATTATATAACAATCCAGAATTCACATCTTATGTAGCTGAAACAATTAAAAATGCAGAAGGAACAGACATTCAAGGTGTTGAAGAATGTGAAGCACAACCACCTTCTGAAGACTTTGCATTTTATGCAGTAGAACTACCAAGTACATTTATTTATTCAGGAGCAGCACCAGAAGATGGCGAAGTATATCCACACCATCACCCTAAATTTAATATTAGTGAATCATCTATGTTAGTTGCTGCTGAAGCAGTAGGTACTGTTGTATTAGACTATTTAAATTAAGATAGATGACTATAAATTACAGATTAAAATATGTAAATTAAAATAATAAGTATGCCCGTCAGTCTAACAGCACTCTTATGTGCTATGTTGCTATTAGTACTGGCGGGCTACTCATACATATGACTATTGCGCTTATAAGTTTTAATATTTTAACTTATCAAACCCATGTTTAAACTTATATTTAACGTTGTTTAAATCATTAAGCAAACTGATGAACGAGACATCAATAACTAATGTATTAAAGAGAAATTTATGATATAAAAACGAACTAATTAATTTCGTCATTATTTTGCAAATAGAAAAATATATTAGACTATTTAATTTTGATTGGTGTTTTATTTACTAATTCGTGATATCATTAATATATTAAGTAAGAAGAGGTGATTTAGTGACGTTTTATGAGTTTATACAAGGATTTACTGGAGACCAAACACCTCTAGGAGAACTAGCCGCTTGGGTTGATAAAGATGTACAATTTCCAAAAGAAGAAAAATTAGCGAAGAATATTTTAAATTATTTTAAACAAATAACAAATTTAGATGATGAAATACTAGAAATAGTTAAAAGATCACTTTCAATATATGAACAAAATATTTAAACGTAAAATGAATTAGAATGAAGGAACTAATATGTTACTAAATGATTATTATAAAACGTATAAAATGAATGAATCTAATGATGAATTTATGATTGAGAAAAATAATGATGCACAATATTATGATATTTTAGAATCAATTAATCAATTATCAAATGATACATTTTGTGTGCTCAATCATTTATTTGTAAATGAAGATAAAGAAGACCAATTTGAAGATAAATTCTTATCACGTCAAAAACACCTTCAAGATGTACCAGGGTTTAAAGCATTGCGCTTCCTTAAACCTCGAACAAATCATAGACATTATATTATTGTTACATTATGGGAATCGAGACAAGCGTTTTATGACTGGCAAAATTCATCAGAATACGCACAAACACATCGTAAACGAGGTACTAAACAAGGCGTTGATAATCAAATTGTGAATCGTGATTTGTCATATAACATTAGAATAGAATTAGAAGATTTGAAAAAACAAATGCTAGATTATGAAGATATATTTTAAATCATAGAAGGGCGGACAGAAATCATTTTATGTAAATGCTATTTCGGATCCGTCCTTTTTTTATTATAAAAGATCATTTTAGTTTAGTAGATAGATACTAAAGAGTAAAATATATCAATGAGATTATACATTTGATAATATAATAGTGAATGTTAAGGAAAGGGAGTAATATAATGGAAAAAACTGATTTACTAGCACCAGAAAAATACAATATTACATCTGCAATCGAACAATATGCTTCAGACGCATCTAAAAAAGCAATCATTTATCGTGATTCAGAACATGATCATATAGAAGTGACTTATCAGGAATTAATAAAAAATGCTAATAAAGTAGGTAATATATTTAAAAAGCATGGTTTGAAATATGGTGACAAAGTTTTAATTATGATGCCAAGAGCTATTGCTACCTATGAATTATACATTGCAGCTTTAAAATTAGGTATTGCCATTATTCCAAGTTCTGAAATGTTACGTACAAAAGACTTACAATATCGTGTAAGTCATGGAGAAATTGATGCGGTTATTTCATTTGGAAAATTTATTAAGGAATTTGAAGGATTAAAAGAATATCAAAGCCTTACTAAATTTATCGTTGGTGATACACACGAAGATTGGATTTCGATTGAGGAAGAAAAAGCAAATGTTAGTGATGAACTTGAAGCAGCAGACACATCTCGTGAAGATGTTGCTATATTATCTTATACATCAGGCACTACAGGAAACCCAAAAGCAGTTACTCATTCACATGGTTGGGGTTATGCCCACCTACAAATGGCACCTAAACATTGGTTATGTATTAAAGAAGATGATTTAGTTTGGGCAACTGCTGCACCTGGATGGCAAAAATGGGTATGGAGTCCTTTCTTATCAACTTTAGGTTCTGGAGCAACAGCATTTGTTTATAATGGTCGTTTTAAACCAGAAACATATCTAGAATTATTACAAGATTATCAAATTAACGTCCTATGCTGTACACCTACAGAGTATCGTATGATGGCTAAACTACAAAATCTTGATGAATATAATTTAGAACATTTGCATAGTGCAGTTTCTGCAGGTGAACCATTAAATAGAGAAGTTGTAGAACAGTTTAAAAAATATTTTGATATTATTGTTAGAGATGGATATGGTCAAACAGAAAGTACATTATTAATTGGATTCCTGAAAGATACAGCACCTCGACCTGGAGCAATGGGTAAATCTATACCAGGAAGTTATACAACAATTATTGATGACGATGGTAATGAAGTAGAAGCCAATGTTAAAGGTAATATTGCAGTCCCATTAGACTTACCTGCACTGTTTAAAGGTTACTATAAAGAACCAGAACGAACTGCTTCAGCAAGATTAGGCGATTACTATGTTACTGGAGATTTAGCACACCAAGATGAAGATGGTTATTTCTGGTTTGAAGGTCGTAAAGATGACATTATCATTAGCTCTGGCTATACGATTGGACCATTTGAAGTTGAAGATGCTTTAACAAATCATCCAGCTGTCAAAGAATGTGCTGTCGTTGCAAGCCCTCATGAATTGAGAGGTAATATTGTAAAAGCATTTATTATTCTTCAAAATGGATATGAAGGAACTGAAGAATTAATTAAAGAACTTCAAACATTTACGAAAAATGAAGTTGCACCATACAAGTATCCTCGTTCTATTGAATTTGTAGAAGATTTACCTAAAACTAATTCAGGTAAAATTAGACGTGTAGAATTAAGAGATGCAGAAATTGAAAAATATAATCAACAACATGAATAAATAAGTATATTAGACACCGCTTTAATTAAAGTGGTGTCTTTTTTAATAGATATTAGTATGACACATTTAACCAAAATAATATTAATATTTAAACAGTTCTAATTTAAGAATGTTTTATAACCAAATTATGACAATATTATTAACTAATAGAAAACGTTTACATATAAATCTTGTCTTTTTTAGCTTAATATGACATACTCTAAAATGATTAGTATGACATATTAAGAGAGGTGCTTATTTATGGAAAAATTAATTTATGCATTTGATGAAGGTAATAAGACTATGAAAGATTTACTTGGAGGTAAAGGTGCGAATTTATCTGAAATGAAACGGTTAGGATTACCAGTTCCAGATGGTTTTACTATTACAACTGCAGCATGTATTGACTATTTGAAACAAGGTGGACAGTTATCTGATAATGTGACATCACAATTACAAGAACATTTAAACGCATTTTCAAATCGAACAGGTAAGTCATTTTCATCTCAAGAAGACTTATTACTTGTATCAGTGCGTAGTGGTGCAAAAATATCGATGCCTGGGATGATGGATACGATTTTAAATTTAGGATTAAATGACGAAAACGTTGAAAAACTTGCAAATAAAACTAATGACGCCAGATTTGCATATGATTGTTATCGTCGTTTACTACAAATGTTTGGGGACGTTGTATACGGCGTACCAATGAATCGATTTGATACATATTTTGATAACTATAAGAAGAAACATCAATTTGAGTCAGATGCAGATATTACTGCCGATGGATTAAAACATATATGTGAAAAGTATAAAGATATTTATATGGAGTATGGTAGTAAACCATTTCCTCAAGATCCTTATAAGCAATTAAAAGAAGCAATTGAAGCAGTATTTAAATCTTGGGACAATGATCGTGCACGTGTCTATAGAGATTTGAATGATATTCCTCATGACATAGGTACAGCTGTAAATATACAGGAAATGGTGTTTGGTAATAGTGGAGAACAAAGCGGTACTGGTGTGGCGTTTACTAGGAATCCAGTTACTGGAGAAAATAAATTGTTCGGTGAGTACTTATTAAACGCACAAGGTGAAGATGTAGTGGCAGGTATACGTACGCCACAAGATATTAATACATTAAAAGACCAAATGCCTGATGTACATAAAAATTTTGTCGAAGTAACAAAGCAATTAGAAACACATTATAAAGACTTACAAGATATTGAATTTACTATTGAAAATGGACAACTATACTTACTTCAAACACGTAATGGTAAACGTACAGCACGAGCAGCAATAAAAGTTGCAGTTGATTTAGTTAATGAAGGTCTTATATCTAAAGAAGAAGCTGTAACTCAAGTAGATGTTAAATCAATTGAAACACTTTTACATCCAAACTTTAAAGAAGAATCATTAAAGCAGGCAACTGTAATTTCTAAAATGGGACTTCCAGCCAGTCCAGGGGCTGCTACTGGTCAACTCGTATTTTCTGCGGAGGAAGCTAAAGAACAAGCAGAAAGTGGTAATAAGGTGATTTTAATGAGACCTGAAACATCTCCAGAGGATATAGAAGGAATGGTAGCTAGTGAAGCTATAGTAACAACTCATGGTGGAATGACATCTCATGCAGCAGTCGTTGCAAGAGGTATGGGAAAATGTTGTGTTACTGGATGTTCTGATGTAGAGATAGATACAGTGAATAAAACTGTAAATTATCCTAATGGAGATGTTTTACGTGAAGGAGATATTGTATCCGTAGATGGTAGTGCAGGTGATTTATATCTAGGGGAAATTGAAACAGTAAGTGCAGAACATAGTGATGAATTTGAACAGTTTATGCAGTGGTCTGAAGAAACGGCTAGATTACAAGTACGCATGAATGCTGAAACTCCTCAAGATATTAAATCTGGGTATGAATTTAATGCTAAAGGTATTGGTTTAGTAAGAACAGAGCACATGTTCTTTGGAGCTGAACGACTAGTAGAAATGCGAAGATTTATTTTAGCGTCAAATTATGAAGAACGTGTTGAAGCATTAAACAAAATTAAAACATATCAAATAGAAGATTTTGAATCTATTTTTAAATTATCGGATGGTCGTCCAACAATTGTACGTTTACTCGATCCACCATTACATGAATTTTTACCAGCTTCAGAGGAGGATGTTCAAATTGTAGCCAAACAATTAGATGTCTCAACTGATTACTTAAAAAGAAGAATCAATGATTTGAATGAAGTCAATCCAATGTTAGGTCATAGAGGATGTCGTTTGGCAGTCACTTATCCTGAATTATATGAGATGCAAGTAGAAGCAATTATGAGTAGTGTATTTAACCTTCAACAACAAGAAATAGAATCCCAACCTGAGATTATGATTCCACTAGTTTCTACAGTAGAGGAATTTACGACACTAAAAAAACAATTAATTACAACAATCAATGATTTAGAGAATGAAACGAATAGCAAAGTACCATATTTAATTGGCACAATGATTGAAACACCAAGAGCATGCCTGATTGCTGGCCAATTAGCACAACATTGTGATTTCTTTAGCTTTGGAACTAACGATTTAACACAATTGACATATGGTTTCTCAAGAGATGATGCAGGTAAATTTATAAACGTGTATACTGAAAATAACATATTACAGCTTGATCCATTCCAAACATTAGATAATGATGGTGTAGGTCAATTGATTAACTTAGCCGTAACAAATGCTAAACAAGTCAATCCGTCTATTAAAATTGGAGTTTGTGGAGAATTAGGTGGCGATGCTAAATCAATTCATCGTTTTAATCAGTTATCTATTGATTATGTTTCATGTTCTCCATTCCGCGTGCCTGGGGCAATCTTAGCTACAGCTCAGAGTCAAGCTGAAGAAAGTGAGAGATAAGGTGAAAGAACATAATGAACAAGAATTAACGATTTATATTGTTTCTGATTCAATAGGGGAAACAGCTCAGCGAATGATTCATGCAACGCTAACTCAATTTCCAGATTTAACACAAATAGAAATTAAGAAATTTCCTTATATTAAAGATGAGATGGAGTTTCTTAACGTATTAGAATTGGCACGTGAAAAAAATGCCATTGTTGTTACAACATTAGTTAATGAATCATTTAATGCATTAGGACATCAATACGCGAACGAACATCAATTATCATATATAGACTATATGTCAGAATTAATTACGATGATTGAAAAACATACGACATATACGCCTTTAATGGAAAGTGGCGCGTTACGTAAGATGAATACAGAATACTTTAATAGAATAGAAGCTATAGAGTATTCTGTGAAGTACGATGACGGTAAACATTTTACTGATATTGGAGAAGCGGACGCATTAATTGTCGGTGTTTCCAGAACGTCTAAAACACCGTTAAGTATGTATTTAGCTAATAAAGGTTACAAAATTGCTAATATACCATTAGTACCTGAAGTTACAATTCCTGAAAGTGTATTTCAACATAAAAATTTAAAAGTATTTGGATTAACAGCAAGCCCTAATTATATTGCCAATATTAGAAAAAATCGTGCAGAAGCTTTAGGTATTTCTAAAACATCAACTTACAATAGTTTAGAAAGAATTAAGAAGGAACTGTCCTACGCTGAAGAAATATTTAATAAATTAAATGCTATTGTGATTAATACAGAATACAAATCGATAGAAGAATCGGCATTTTATATCGAAAGGTTTTTACAACAGAAAGACTAAAAGTTAAAACTATTATGAAATGAAGTAAAGTAATATATAGATTTGCATGCTTTTGTGAATAAAATATAATCATAAACAAAACCAATTTCTATTATTATAAAGAATAATAATTTACTTTTCCGATAGCTTGATTTAACATAATAATAGAAGACTAGTTTGCGAGATGGATTGTTAGAAAAATTGTATTGAGCTTTGATTGAAAATACAGTTTTAGTGGACTGGTGTAAGTATTTATTATATTGGAGAGGTGAACAAAATGGCAAAGTCTGACAAAAAAGACGTAATTTTAATTGGTGCCGGTGTACTTAGTACAACATTCGGTTCAATGCTAAAAGAAATTGCGCCAGACTGGAATATTCATTTATATGAACGTTTAGACCGTCCTGGTATTGAAAGTTCTAATGAACGTAACAATGCTGGTACAGGTCACGCCGCACTTTGTGAATTGAACTATACTGTTCAACAACCTGATGGTTCAATTGATATTGAAAAAGCAAAAGAAATCAACGAACAATTTGAGATTTCTAAACAATTTTGGGGTCATTTAGTTAAAACTGGAAACATTGAAGATCCACGTGCATTCATTAACCCATTACCTCATATTAGCTTTGTAAGAGGTAAAAATAACGTTAAGTTCTTAAAAGACCGTTATGAAAAAATGAAAGCTTTCCCAATGTTCGATAATATCGAATACACAGAAGATATTGATGTAATGAGAAAGTGGATTCCATTAATGATGAAAGGCCGTCAAGATGATGGTAGCTACATGGCAGCAAGTAAAATTAATGAAGGTACAGATGTTAACTACGGTGAATTAACTCGTAAAATGGCTCAACACCTTCAAGAAACTGACAATGTAGATGTTCATTATAATCATGAAATCATTGATTTTGAACGTTTATCTAATGGTAAATGGTCAGTTAAAATTAAAAACCGTAACACTGGTGAAGTTTTTGAACAAGAAACTGACTATGTATTTATTGGTGCCGGTGGCGGAGCAATTCCACTATTACAAAAAACTGGTATCCCTGAAAGTAAACATTTAGGTGGGTTCCCAATTAGTGGACAATTTATCGCTTGTACAAATCCAGAAGTGATTAAACAACACGATGCCAAAGTTTATGGTAAAGAACCACCAGGCACACCACCAATGACTGTACCTCACTTAGATACACGTTATATTGATGGTGAAAGAACATTGTTATTTGGACCATTTGCGAATGTAGGTCCTAAATTCCTTAAAAACGGTTCAAACTTAGATTTATTCAAATCAGTTAAACCATACAATATTACAACATTATTAGCATCTGCTGTTAAAAACTTACCATTAATTAAATATTCATTCGACCAAGTGATTATGACTAAAGAAGGTTGTATGAACCACTTACGTACGTTCTATCCAGAAGCACGTGATGAAGATTGGCAAGTTTATACAGCAGGTAAACGTGTTCAAGTAATCAAAGATACTAAAGAACACGGTAAAGGTTATATCCAATTTGGTACAGAAGTAGTAAACTCTGAAGATCACTCAGTAATTGCATTATTAGGTGAATCACCAGGGGCATCAACTTCAGTATCAGTAGCATTAGAAGTACTTGAAAAGAACTTCGCTGAATATGCTGATGAATGGAAACCATTAATCAAAAAAATGATTCCTTCATACGGTGAATCATTAATTGAAGATGAACAATTAATGAGAAAAATCCGTAAACAAACTTCAAAAGATCTAAAATTAGGTTATTACGAATAGTAATAGATAGAATAACTCAACCAAAGTTGAACGAACACTTTGGTTGAGTTTTTTGTTTATTTTATCGAAAATTTGAAAAATAAATTGTTATAATAAAACCAATAAATAGAGAAATGAGGTTTTATAAATGTCTAAATTACCAAAAGATTTTCTATGGGGTGGCGCGTTAGCAGCCAACCAATTTGAAGGTGGATATGATCAAGGTGGAAAAGGTCTTAGTGTTATTGATGTCATGACAGCTGGTGAACATGGTAAAGCACGTGAAATTACACAAGATGTTGATCCTAATAAATATTATCCAAATCATGAAGGTATCGATTTTTATCATCGTTATAAAGAAGATGTGAAATTATTTAGTGAAATGGGATTGAAATGTCTTCGTACTTCTATTGCGTGGACAAGAATATTCCCTAATGGCGATGAAGTAGAACCAAATGAAGAAGGTTTGAAATTCTATGATGATTTATTTGATGAATTACTAAAATACGATATTCAACCAATTATTACATTATCTCATTTTGAAATGCCACTTCATTTAGCTAGAGAATATGGTGGTTTTAAAAATAGAAAAGTAGCAGATTTCTTTGCTCATTTTGCAGAAACTGTATTTAAACGTTATAAAAATAAAGTTAAATATTGGATGACTTTTAATGAAATTAATAACCAAATGGATTTAAATAATCCAATTTTCCTATGGACGAATTCTCGAGTATTACTTTCAGAAGATGATAATAAAGAAGAAGTGCTATATCAAGTTGCACATAATGAACTTATTGCTAGCGCTAAAGCTGTTAAAATTGGTAAAGAAATTAACCCTGATTTTGAAATTGGTGCTATGATTTCTCATGTTCCAATTTATCCATATAGTTGCAACCCTAAAGATATGATGGAAGCAGAAATTGCTGGTAGATTAAGATTCTTCTTCCCAGATGTTCAAGTAAGAGGTTATTACCCAGGTTATGCTACAAAAATGTTCGAACGTGAGAATATGGATATTGGTTGGGTAGAAGGTGATGATCAAATTTTACGTGAAGGTACTGTAGATTATATTGGATTTAGCTATTATATGTCTACTGTTGTTAAATCTGATAGTGACACAAGTGTTGAAGATAATATCGTTAATGGAGGACTACCTAATTCAGTTGAAAATCCTTACATTCAAACAAGTGATTGGGGTTGGGCAATTGATCCAGTTGGACTTAGATTTACATTAAATGTATTATACAATCGTTATCAAATTCCATTATTCATTGTAGAAAACGGTTTTGGTGCTGTGGATGAGTTTGATGAAAATGGAGAAATACATGATGATTATCGAATCAATTATTTAAAAGAACATATTCAAGCCTCAATTGAAGCGGTTGATCAAGATGGCGTAGATTTAATGGGTTATACACCTTGGGGGATTATTGATATCATTTCATTTACAACAGGAGAAATGAAAAAACGTTATGGTTTAATACATGTTGATCGAGATAATGAAGGTAATGGTACACTTGATCGTACTAAGAAAGATTCATTTGATTGGTACAAACACGTGATTGAAACCAATGGTGAGGATTTATAGAAATATAATAACAAACTAAAGGAGACGCAAGATGGCCTATTATTTAGTAAAATTTGTACACACCGATATAGAACATTGGAAACAACATGTGAGAGATCATGCAATATATCTATATCAACTTGTTGAATCAGGAGATTTATTACTTTCAGGACCTATTGAAAATAATGATGATCATCAAAAAGAAGCTTATCTGGTAATCAAAGCAGACAATGAAGCACAATTAATGGAATTGTTGAAAGCTGATCCATTTTGGAAACAAGGGTTAGTATCAGATTATACTATCGAAAAATGGACACCAATGTTTGGGAATCCTGAAAATATCTATATAACACCTCCTGATGAATAATAATATAGCTGTTATAAATGGCACTATGAGTTAAATTACTCATAGTGTTTTTTTAAATTATAAAAATAACGATATATCGTTGACTTATTTCGATATATCGTTTTTGATACTGATATATCGAAATAGAGAAAGGTGATTAATATGTTTAATAGAAATGAAAATAGAATGAACGGTCATATGAGAAGATTTGAAGGATTTGGTATGAATGGAGGACCTGGTAGAGGACCAGGACAGTTTGGTGGCTTTAGACAAATGAATGGCAAAGATAGATTTTTTAAAAAAGGAAATCTTCAATATGTCATTTTACAAATGTTACAAGAAGAACCAAGACACGGGTATCAAATTATTAAAGATTTAGAAGGAAGATTCAATGGATTCTATGCACCTAGCCCAGGTTCAGTATATCCAATATTACAAATGTTAGAAGATAGAGATTTTGTATCTATTCATAAAGAAGGAAATAAAAAAGTATATTCTATTACTGATGAAGGTACTCAATTTTTAGAAGAAAATCCTGAAAATGAAGACTTTAAGAAACGAATGGAACAATTTAAAAATGCTGATTTTGAAGGAATGAAAGCAGCACGTAAACAACTACATGAAGTGTTTAAATTGTTTATGGAAGCATCACAACAAGCAATGAATAATAACGAGAAAAAAGAAAAATTTGATGCGATTATTAAAGAAACTAAAGAAAAATTAGAACAACTAACTAAATAATAGATAAGAATAAAAAAAGACACGTGATTTAATCACGTGTCTTTTCTATATTAATATATTAGTTTTTATTAACTGAAGCATCATAGATTGAATCTACTGCGTCACCTAATGCTTTATCGAATTCTTCTTGTGATTGACTAGCTCTTAAGTCACTAGCTAATGCACGAGAGAAGCTTGCGATAAGATCTTCGTTGTCTTTTAATAATTTATTAGCTTCATCTCTGCTGTAACCGCCTGATAATACTACAACACGTACAACATTTGGATGTTGAGCTAATTCTTTATATAAGTTAGGTTGAGTTGGGATAGTTAATTTAAGCATAACTAATTGATCGCTGTCTAAATTGTCTAAACCTTTTTTAAGTTCATCTTTTAAGACATTTTCAATTTCTGCTTTATCTTTAGCGTTGATATTTACTTCAGGTTCAATAATTGGAACTAAACCTTTAGCGATAATTTTTTTAGCGAATTCAAATTGTTGTTCAACAACATCTTTGATACCTTGTTCATTTAATTCTAAAATGTTTGAACGCATTTTAGTACCGAAAATATGACGTTCATTAGCACGATCTAAAGTGTCGTCTAAATCGTCAATTGGTTTCATTAATTGAACACCGTTTTGTTCTTCAGCTAAACCTTTATCTACTTTTAAGAAAGGAACAACACCTTTATCAGCTAAATAGTCTCCAGTATATTTACCTTCAACTTCACGATCCATAGTTTGTTCGAAAAGAATCGCACCTAAAATTTTATCAGCTGAGAATGATGGTGAAGTTACAACGCGTGTACGCATATCATGAACAAGTTTGAACATTTCATCATCATTGCTATATTCATCTTCATTAATACCATATTCTTTTAAAGCTTTAGGTGTACTACCACCACTTTGGTCTAATGCTGCAATAAAGCCTTTACCGTTCTTCATTTTTTCTAATTGTTCTTTATTCATACTTTCCACTCCTTAACTTAACTTTCATCTACAGTATGATAAAAATTAATCTGATTCTCAAGCGATTCAACTTATAAATTTCAAGAAAATTACACTATAATAGTATAAAGTCAAAAAATCGACTTATAATAATGTTCGTAAAGGTGGTGGGGATGATGTGTAGAAGAATACTAATCATTGGTAGTCCAGGAACTGGTAAATCAACTTTAAGCAATCTACTTAGCCATCAAATGAATTTACCACTTTATCATTTAGATGACATATTTTGGAAAAATTCAATTTCAACTATAAGCCAACAACAATTTATTAGTGAAATTCAGAAAATAATAATGTTAAATAAATGGATTATTGATGGAAACTATACAGATACTTTAGAAATGAGAGTGTGTAAGGCTGATACAATAATTTGGTTACAAGAAACACGATTAAAGTGTATGTTGAGAGCAGTTAAAAGATATATCAAACACGTTGTAACCAATAAAAATGTCGGTGCGAATCCTAAAACAATGAGTATAGAATTTCTAAAGTACATATGGGACTTTCCTAAAGAAAATCACGAAAAAATAAAAGCGATTAAACGTCAATATCCAGAGAAATTATGGATTATTAAATAACCAACAATTATTTCCGATAATTTATGTATGTAAAATACAAATTAAATGATGCAATGTGCTAATATATAATTAAGAAAAGTTTTCTTTAATTTAATATATTGTTTAAAAACATAAAATGGTTAAGAAATCTTTTTTAATACACATAAGGGGTTTAGGGATGAATCATAAAAAATTATGGGTGACATTAGCAGCAAGTTCAATAATTATCGCAGGTTGTAGTAATGGTAGCAATAATGGCAACAATGATAATAAAGATACTAATAAATCAGAACAAACAGCAAACCAAAAGAATAAAGTAGCATACCCTAAAGATGGTGTTAAAGGTATTTATGTTACGAGTAATTCAACACAAGGTGAGAAAATAGATCAATTGATTAAATATGTAAAAGATGCAAAATTAAATGCAATGGTTATCGATGTTAAAGATGACGAAGGTAATGTCACTATGAAATTTAATACAGGTAATAAATTGATAGATAAAAATACGATGGATATTGCAGAAGCAAAACCATTATTGAAAAAATTGAAAGATAATGATATTTATCCCATTGCTCGTATAGTCACATTTAAAGATACTAAATTAGCTAAAGAACACCCAGAGTGGTCATTTAAAGAAAAGGACGGCTCAGTTTGGCAAAATGGCAAAGGAGAAAGTTTTGTTAACCCATTTGTCAAAGATGTTTGGAAATATAATGTAAACATTTCAAAAGCAGCCGCAAAAGCCGGATTCCAAGATATTCAATATGATTATGTTAGATTCCCTGAAGGTTTTGAAAATGAAGCAGATCAATTAGATTATGATAAAGGCGATTATAAAAACAGTAAATTAAGTAAAGGTGACCAACGTGTAGATACGGTCACAAATTACTTAGAATATGCACATAAAGAATTAAAACCGTATAAAGTTAAAATATCTGCAGATGTTTTTGGTTATTCTGCACTAGTAAAAAATGCGCCAGGAATTGGACAAAGTTTCCCTAAAATCTCTAAAAATGTTGACGCTATTTCTTCAATGATTTATCCGTCTCATTGGAGTCCGGGTGATTTCGGATTAGAAGCGCCAGATACAGAACCATATAAAACAGTAAATAGATATATTCAAAAGGAAAATAGTATTTTAGATGAATTAGGTAAGAAAAAGCCAATTTCAAGACCTTGGATTCAAGACTTTACTGCTTCTTATTTAGGAGAGGGAAATTATAAAGAATATGATGCACAAGCATTATCTGATCAAGTCCAAGCTTTAAAAGATAATGGTGTGAATGAATTCTTATTATGGAATGCAGGTAATGACTATACTGAAGGAGCTAACTTTAATCCTAAAAAAGGTGAAAACCAAGATAAAGATTATCAAAAGGATAAACAAAATAAATAGAAATTAAAAACACCTCTTGTGGCTAATTAACCACAAGAGGTATTTTACAATCAATAATATTGAATTAGAATAACATTTGATCGCTACCGAACGTATCATTTAATGCTTGTTGAGCTAATACGTTTAAATAGTTCCAAGGACGGTCATAATCTGGTTGGAAGAAGAAGTCTTGTACTGCTAATTGTTCTAAAGTATAACCAGCAGAGATTGCAATAGAAATAGTATTAATTGCTTCTGTAACGTCTTCTTTAGACATTAATTGAGCACCTAGAATTCTATGACTATCTTCATCAAATATCACTTTCATATGAATGTCTGTTTCATCTTGCATGAATTTAGGTCTAATAAGTTCTTTGACATATTTTTCACCTAAATTACCATCATAGCTATCTTTTTCAGTTCCGTGAACACCAGTTTGACCAAATTTATAATCAAATAATTGTAATCCTGAAGTACCAGAGACACGTGGCATTTCTACGTCATGACCTAACATATTTTTAGCAGCAGTCACACCTTGACGTCTTGAATTAGTAGCTAATGCAATATAACGGTCTTCTTCAATAGGTGCGAATGGAACTAACGTAGCGTCGCCACCAGCATAAACATCTTTAGCTGAAGTTTCTTGTTTATGATTAATTTCGATAATACCTTTATTACCTAGTTTAATTTTGCCGTCTAACCATTCAGTAGCAGGTGCAACACCTACAGCTATTAATACTGTATCCGCTTCATATTCATTTTTATCAGTTACTACTTTATTTACATTACCTTCATTGTCGCCTTCTAAAGCTTTTACTGATTCGCCGCCAATAAATTCTAAGTTATGTTCTTTACTATTTTGTTCTAAAATATCAGTGAACTCAGAATCTAAATAGGTATTTAAAATACGTTCAGCAACATCGATAACTTTTGTTTCAATACCTGCTTTAGCAAATGCCTCTGCTGCTTCAATACCGATATAGCCGCCACCAACTACAACAGCTTTTTTAGCATTAGGCATGCGTTTTTTAATTTGATCTGCCCATTCGCGACCACGCATAAATAGTACGTTGTTATATTTATCTATACCATCAAAAGGTGGTGCAACGGCTTTACCACCGGGACTTAAGAATAATTTATCATAAGATACTTCTGAACTATTGCCATCTTTTTCAACTGTAACTGTTTTATTATCTGTATCTAAATCCGTTACAGTACTATTAACATGAATATTAACACCTTGGTCTTTGTATGATTGTTCGTTTGCATAGTGTAAAGAATCTAAAGAAGGTGATACATCTTCTAAATAGCTTTGAATACCACAAGAAAGGAATGAAGGTTTGTCACCACTTTCGAATACTTCTATTTCTGCATTTTTATCTTCTTTTAAAATAGTTTGAATAACTTCGTAACCTGCATGGGATGTACCTACAATTACATATTTCATTATTACATTACCTCCTAATGTATTTATATATATAAGCGTTTATATATTGAATTTGTCTACAGATAATATATACCACGACATAGTTTTTTTATTCAGGTTGTTCTAAAATAGTAGGCATTTTTCAAAAATTCGTCACTATTTAAATGAGAAATTATATAAAAAATAGAGAGCTATCATTTTAAAAACGATAACTCTCTACATATATATATTGAATTTATGAGGTTTTTCTTAATTGTCTTTGGCTAATAAGTATTGTACCTGCAACAAGTGACAGACCAGCTAATGCTTCATTAGGTAGTATATCTTTTTGGCCAGATTCAGGTAGTTCATCTGATTTTACATGACCAACATAGTAAGCATTTAACTCTTTTGTACTGTCTACAGATGTATTTTCTTGTTTAGCATCTTCTTTTTCGTTATAGGATTTTGAACTAATACCTTGTGCAGTATAATTATCTTTTGAATTTAAAGTACTATATTCTCCAAAGTTACCACTTTTATATTCAACTTCACCATTTTTATATACTTTATATGTTCCAACGCCAACACCAGATTTATTGTTTATACAAATGATGAAATATTGTCCTTTATCTTTAACTTGATTAAAGTTTTGCAAGTCGGGATTACCACCACTATTTGTCATAGCCTGTTTTGCCACTTGGACGGCATTGTTTGTTGTGACTTCCTCAGCTTTAGCTTCACTAGCAAATGATGTTGAAAAGAGAACAGCAGTTGCTAAAACAGTTGTTACTAGTATAGAGCGTTTCTTCATAATGAAAACCCCATTTCCAATTAGTGAATGATTTAATATTTCTTACATCAATAGTGTACCACCCATTTTTTATAAATAGGCTAATTTAAAGTAATCAACACTTAAACTTTAAGTTATGTTAAAGAACTTAATAATTCATACAGATGGGACTATAACGATTTAAATTGATATTGAAAACAATACTATTGTTAAAGTTATGTAAATTACAACTATTGTGTAAATGGATATATGTTTTTGAAATAATGTAGTTTATAATAAAATTATAATGTAATGTATATACAAAAATAACAAAGGGGATTGTTTAATGAAAAAGGTAGCAGGGGCTTTATTAACAGCATCTTTACTTTTAGCAGGGTGCAGTTTTGGAAATAATGACAATGACAAAGGAAGTTCTAAAGTATCTGATGACTCAACTAGTGAGAGTAATAGTAACAGTGATAATAAATCGAATAACAATCAATCTTCACAATCTAGTAGTAGTTCAAATAATTCATCTTCAAATCATTCAAAATCACAACAAGAAGATACAAACTCTGAAGAATATTATGCTAAAGTTTGGTTAACTGCGCTAGATAGTTATAGAGGTTCTAAAGAAAGCCAATTTGAAGATTTAGAAATCCAACATGGAGATGCGTCAAATGGGCTCGTTAATCCATACATGCCTAAAAATTCTGCTCGTTTACCAGAAGGTACTCAAGTATTATTACCGAGTGTTAATGCAGCAGGTCAGGTTGTATATAAAAATAACAATGATGGCACAATCACACTTTATAATGTTCCATCACATTTCCAAGGAAAAGAATGGGTTACACCTAGTTATTCCGATAGAGAAACACAAAGAATTATAGATGAAGCGAAAACAGTTAAATTATATGATGCGAGTCAATCCGAAATTGATAAAATGTTAAAATACATGTCATCTGAAGAAGTTAAAGGTTTTGGAGAACCTATTGATGAAAATCAAGATTTTAGTGAATCAGACGATTCTGATGATAGTGATAGTTCTTCAGATTCTGAATACACAACTGTAACGCGTGATAACGTGATAGATAAAGTTGAAGATTATGAAGGTCACAAATTAGATACTGACACATACACATATAAAGAACCAGAAAAGAATAGTGATGGAGAGTGGGGCTTCTCATTCACTGATAAAGACGGTGACCTAGCAGGATCATATATTGTTGACGAAGATGGTAATGTTACTAAATATGATGAAAATGGTGACGAAGAATAGAAAAAGTTAAATAAGCTAAAAAAGGTCGATGCATGAATTTGCGTCGACCTTTTTGCTTTATCTATATTTATTGTTCCTACTAATGAAACTGATACTGATATACATTAATAAAGTGAAAATAATATGTGCAATCATCCACCACATGTATTCTAACCAACTAAATGTGAAAAATGATCTTTGAGCAATACTAATAAGTAAAGGGTACATAATTACAAATATAATCATTAATGGTAGATAAGCTAAATGATAAAAATGTTTAGAAATATAATACAAAATCACAAAAACAATATAAATGCTAATACCAATAAATAGGTGAATAATTATCTCCATCCAAGTTGGTACATTTTGAGGATTAGTTAAAAAATCTATATTAAGTAACAATTGAGTTAAGTGCGTATGTTGTAAAAATAAGTCTATAACGACATTACTTATTAATAAGATAAAGGAAATGATTATAGCACTTAAAAAATGGTATAAAATTTTTAAAATAAATAACACATCCTAACAGTTATTTGATAGTAATGATTTCCCTATTTACTACTATTTATACACAAATATTTCAGTATAAATAGTAGTTATGATTATTTTTAGTTAGAATTTTCGGAAAATATTTACAAATCTGAAAAATATTAGTATATTGAGTACTATCATCAAATCGAAATCATTTTATAACTGAGGAATAATGAATATTATTTTATCTAATTAATTAACAGTAATGAAGTGAAGTTCAATCATGGAAGGATGATTTGATTATGAGTAAAGCGCACGACTTAATAAAAGAAGATGAGCAATATTTTGCTAAATCTGGAAGAATCAAATATTATCCTTTAGCCATTGATCATGGCTATGGTGCAACATTAGTTGATGTTGATGGCAAAGAATACATTGATTTATTAGCTAGTGCAAGTTCACAAAATGTAGGGCATGCACCAAAAAAAGTAACAGATGCAATTAAAAAACAAGTCGACAAATTCGTACATTACACACCTGCTTATATGTATCATGAACCATTGATTCGTTTGTCTAAAAAATTATGTGATATTACACCAGGTGACTACGAAAAAAGAGTGACATTCGGTTTAACAGGATCAGATGCTAATGATGGCATTATCAAATTTGCCCGAGCATATACTGGTCGACCATATATTATTAGTTTTACTAATGCCTATCATGGCTCAACGTTTGGGGCTTTATCCATGTCAGCGATTAGTTTGAATATGAGAAAAAGTTATGGACCGTTATTGAATGGTTTTTACCATATTCCATTTCCTGATAATTATAGAGGTTTATTTGAACAACCCGCTTCAAATACTGTAGATGAATATTTAGCACCACTTCGAGAAATGTTTGATAAGTATGTCCCAGCTGAAGAAGTCGCTTGTATTGTTTTAGAAACGATTCAAGGCGATGGAGGTTTATTAGAGCCAGTGCCAGGTTATTTCAAAGCTTTAGAAAGTATTTGTAGAGAACATGACATACTCATTGCTGTAGATGATATTCAACAGGGATTAGGTCGCACAGGTACATGGAGTTCAGTTGAACACTTTGATTTTACACCTGATTTAATTACATTTGGCAAATCATTAGCTGGTGGATTACCTATGTCAGCTATTGTTGGCCGTAAGGAAATTATGGAGACACTAGAAGCTCCGGCTCATTTATTTACTACGGGTGCTAATCCTGTTAGTTGCGAAGCGGCATTGGCGACCCTTGAAATGATAGAGGAAGAACATTTACTTGAAGCAAGCACTGAAAAGGGTAAATATGTGCGTCAAACAATGGATCGATGGGTAAAAGATTACGACTGTATCGGAGATGTAAGAGGTATAGGATTATCAATAGGTATTGATGTCGTATCTAATTCTATAGAAAAGACACGTGATCCAGAAGCTGCATTAAAGATTTGTAACTATTGCTTTGATAAAGGCATAGTTATTATCGCAGTTGCAGGTAACGTATTAAGGTTCCAACCTCCATTGGTTATCACATATGAACAGTTAGATTATGCTTTAACTACAATTGAAAATGCGATAAAAGCATTAAATAATGGAGAATTAAATCAATATGAAATAGAGGGCCAAGGTTGGTAATCTATAGTGAAAATATCTAAAAAAAGAGAGTTCCACAAAGTGAATTAAACTTCGTGGAACTCTTTTTTTGTTTTTAAGATTTTTTAGGTGAGTGATATGCATCGTCACGGTCTTTTTTAGAATGTCTCATTCCATAAAATAGATAAATGATTATACCAACAATAAACCAAATTAATGTATATAATTTAGCTTCAAAACTTAATCCCCAGAATACTAATAGAACAAGGATAAAAGTTACTGCTGGTAATACTGGATACAATGGTAACTTAAACGATGGAACAGGTAAGTCTTTACCTTCACGTTTTCTAAGTTGATACATTGCTAACGAAACAAACATAAATGCTATTAATGTTCCAGCTGAAATTAATTGTGCTAAGAAAGCAAATGGGAACATTGATCCAATAATAACGGCGACGATTGTTAAAATAACTAAGGATCTATTTGGTAAATGTTTGTTGTTAAGTTTTCCTAACCAAGCAGGTAACAAACCATCACGTCCAAATGAATATAGCAATCTTGAACCTGCTAACATCATTCCAATTAAAGCAGTAAACATACCAATAACTGAGATAGCTTGTACTATAGCTGCAATAATACCATGACCACTTTCACGTAATGCCCAACCTACAGGCTCAGCATTATCAGCGTACTGACTGTAATGGAACATACCTACTAATACTAATGCTACCGCTACAAATAATACGACAGCAATGACTAAAGAACCTAAAATACCTCTAGGCATTGTTTTAGAAGGGTTAACCGCTTCTGCAGAGTTAGCAGCGATTGAATCAAATCCAATATATGCTAAGAAAATCATAGATACGCCAGCATAAATACCTTGCCAACCACCGAAGTCACCTGCATCAGTTACTTTATGTTCAGGAATAAATGGAACATAATTGCTAAAGTTAAGGGCAGTTAAACCTACAATTACAAATAATATGATAGCTAATACTTTTAAAATTACTAAAATATTTTCCATACGAGCAGCTTCACTCATACCTCTTGATAAAAGTAATGCAGTTAAAATAATAACAATGGCAGAGACAATATCAATGACACCGCCATTACTACCTAATGGATTCGATAATGCTTTAGGTAATTCTATACCAAGAGGCTTAATTAGACCCCTTAAATTGGCCGAGAAACCAGATGCAACGAATGCAACGGCAATGAAGTATTCTGCTAATAAGGCCCATCCTGCAACCCAACCAAAGAATTCACCAAATAAGACATTGATCCATGAATAAGCAGAACCAGCAAAGGGCATTGTAGAGGCCATTTCTGCATATGTAAATGCAACTAATCCGGCTACAATAGCTGCTAATAAAAATGATAGAGCTACTGCTGGACCTGCATGTTCCGCAGCTACTACCCCAGGTAATGTAAATATTGATGTGGAAACGATAGTACCCACACCTAATGCAAGAAAATCACGAACACGTAAAGTTCTTTTTAAATGACCATCTTTACTTTGATAGATGGAAGGATCTTCTTTTTGTGTTAAACGTTTAAAAAAACTAGACATACTAAACCTCCGTAAATAAATGAGTTATATTTAACTGTCATTTTAATAATTTATATAATAGCATAAATCGTTTGTATTTTGTCTAAAAATTCTGAAAAATTAAAACTTTCCGTTTTAATTGGAGGATATTGTTGACAAAATATTCAAATATAAAAGGATAAACTTGATTATAACAGAAAATAACCCTATAAAAAGTATTTTTTTAATAAATGTGAACTATATTTTAGCTTTTTACAATTTATTCTTTACAATAGAGTTATATTGAACTTTCAATAAAATAAAGATTATCACGTTTTAATATTTTAAAAGTAAAAAATAGAGGCGATAAATGTGGCTTTAGAAAAATTTATTAGAGAGAACATATATCAAAGTAAAGAAATTGCCGTACTTCTTACCTTTGTAGGCGGATATATTGATGCATATACCTTCTTAACTAGAGGAGGCACACTTGCAGCCGGACAAACAGGAAACATTATATTTCTTGCTTCAGAGTTATCACATAGTGATTTAAATGGAGGAATGTTAAAAATTTCGTCAGTCATTTCATTTATGGTTGGTGTCATGTTCGTCTCTTTAATCCATCATCAAATGGCAACACGATATTGGAGATTAGTATCTTTAGTGCCTATCACATTAAGTTGTATTATTGTCGGGTTTTTACCTACTTCTGTTTCAAATTTATATATTCTCCCTCCACTAGCATTTGGTATGGCAATGCTTACAACATCTTTTAGTAAAATTGAGGGTGAAGGATATAATAATACCTTCTCTACAGGAAACATTAAGAATGGTGTCATTGCATTGAGTGAGTATATGTTAAATAGGGATAAGGCTCAATTGAGAAAGGCTCAACTTTACATTAGAATAGTATTAAGCTTTATTATTGGTGCCATTGTCTCAGCAGAAGTTCAACTATTTTTAGGAACTTATGCCATATTAGTTGCGGCAACAATATTGATAGTCATTTTTATATTTTACAGTTCATTAATTTATAGAAGAGAACATACAGCTGAATAACTACTAAACTTTAATTTAAGAGGTAAAAGCTATGGAAATAAAACAAATCAAATACTTTGTTGAAACAGTCAGACGTGGTGGTATGACACAAGCATCAGAACATCTATATATCGCACAGTCAACGATAAGTAAAGCAATCAAAAGTATAGAAAATGAATACGATATAACATTATTCGATCGTTCTCAAAAGCAAATCAAACTGACAGATATTGGTCAGACATTTTATGATAACAGTTTAGAATTTTTAGCGTTATTTGAAAAACTATCATTAGAGATGAATGATGTCATGAATGTGCAAAAAGGACATATTAGAATAGCCTTGTCACCAATGATGAATGTTCAATTATTTACTGATAGTTTGAATCAATTTCACCAGTTATATCCGAAAGTGACTTATGAAGTCATGGAAGGTGGAGGTAAAATAGTTGAGAACCTCACAGAAACAGATGAAGTAGATATTGGAATTACGACGTTACCTGTCGATGCATCATTATTTCATTCAGTTCCACTATATAATGAAGAGTTATTGTTAGTGGTTAGTAAAAATCATTCACTAGCACAACAAGAAAAAGTCGATTTAGCTGAACTTAAAGAGGAAGAATTTGTATTGTTCCATGATGATTATTATCTTAAAGATCAAATTATTGAAAACTGTAAGCGATTAGGATTTTATCCTAAGACTGTAGCTAATATATCTCAAATTAGTTTTATAGCGAATATGATTAGTCAAGGTATCGGAATTAGCGTGGTACCAGAGAGTTTAGTTCGTTTAATGGGAGATAATGTAAAAGCACTACAATTAGAAAATGCAGATTTATCATGGCATCTAGGTTTAATTTGGAGAAGAGATGCATATCTTAATTTTGTAACACGTGAATGGATTCAATTTATAAAAGACTTAAGAACGAAATAGACATTTAATTTAATATCAGAACAGTAAAAAATACTTTAATGGACATGTACATTGAAGTATTTTTTCTATTCCTTTTTGGAATGTTATTAATCGAAATTATGTATTTTATTAATACTTCACAAACTACTATAATTAAGTGCGTAGGGAACTTAAAACCAACAAATTAGTGACGTTAACATCATTTGAACCCTTGTATGTTTACACACAAATATTAATAAAGTATATTTAAAATGAAAGTGGATTATATGTAATTAAATATATGTATGAGGCGATAACATATGCTTTGTATTCAGTCTCATCAAAAATGAAGGAGTTTTTCGATATGAAAAAATTTGGTAAAAAAGTTGTTTTAGTTGGAGATGGCTCAGTAGGATCTAGTTATGCATTTGCAATGGTAACTCAAGGTGTTGCAGATGAATTCGTAATTATCGATATTGCTAAAGATAAAGTTAATGCTGACGTTCAAGACTTAAACCACGGCGCACTTCATAGTGATTCACCAGTTGTCGTTAAAGCTGGAGAATATAGTGATTGTAATGATGCAGATTTAGTTGTAATTACAGCTGGAGCACCACAAAAACCAGGTGAAACACGTTTACAATTAGTAGAGAAAAACACAAAAATCATGAAAGATATTATAACTAGTATTATGGATAGTGGTTTTGATGGTTACTTCTTAATCGCTGCAAATCCAGTAGATATCTTAACTCGTTATGTTAAAGAGTTAACTGGATTACCAGCTGAACGCGTTATCGGTTCAGGTACAGTATTAGACTCTTCAAGACTTAGATATTTAATTAGTAAAGAATTGAATGTAGCACCTGCAAGTGTCCACGCTTCAATTATTGGTGAACACGGTGATTCTGAATTAGCTGTATGGTCAAAAGCCAACATTGCTGGTATTTCAGTTTATGACACACTTAAAGAACAAACTGGTAGCGAAGCTAAAGCACAAGAAATTTATGAACAAACAAGAGATGCTGCTTATGAAATCATTCAAGCTAAAGGTTCAACTTATTATGGTATTGCACTAGCATTATTAAGAATTTCAAAAGCATTATTAAATAATGAAAACAATGTATTAACTGTATCTTCACAATTGAATGGTGAATATGGATTTAATGGTGTATATGTTGGTGTACCAACTTTAATCAATGAAAATGGTGCAAGCAAGGTTTATGAAACACCTTTAAGCGATCATGAAAAAGAATTATTCAAACAATCTGTTGAAGCATTAGAAACAACTTATGATTCAGTGAAACATCTTTTAGATTAATCTATCAGAATATACTTTAAATATTTTATCAAGTAATGGGGAATCATTTTCACACTGATGTTATCGTCACGATAAAATAAATATGTGAAAAATGGAAGGAAATGAATAGCATGGCAGACAAACAATATACCGCAGCCGATATGGTAATTGATACTTTTAAAAATAATGGTATTGAGTACGTATTTGGTATTCCAGGTGCAAAAATTGATTATTTATTCAATGCATTGGAAGACGACGGACCAGAACTTATTGTAACGCGTCACGAGCAAAACGCGGCAATGATGGCACAAGGTATAGGACGATTAACTGGTAAACCAGGTGTCGCACTTGTTACAAGTGGTCCAGGAGTGAGTAACTTGACTACTGGATTATTAACAGCAACATCTGAAGGAGATCCCGTATTAGCATTAGGAGGACAAGTTAAACGTAATGACTTACTTCGTTTAACACATCAAAGTATCGACAATGCTGCTTTATTAAAATATTCAACAAAATATAGTGAAGAAGTTCAAGATCCTGAATCTTTATCAGAAGTTATGACAAACGCAATGAGAACAGCGACATCAGGTAAAAATGGTGCAAGCTTTATTAGTATTCCGCAAGATGTCATTTCAGCACCAGTTCAATCTAAAGCAATCGCACATTGTGAAAAACCTAGTCTTGGTATTCCAAGTGAACAAGATATTAATGATGTGATTGAAAAGATTAAAAATGCTGAATTCCCTGTTTTACTTGCTGGTATGAGAAGTTCAAGTGCTAACGAAACGAACGCAATTCGTAAATTAGTTGAAAAAACCAATTTACCAGTTGTAGAAACGTTCCAAGGTGCTGGCGTGATTAGCCGTGAATTAGAAAATCATTTCTTTGGTCGTGTAGGATTGTTCCGTAACCAAGTTGGTGATGAATTACTTCGTAAAAGTGATTTAGTAGTTACAATAGGTTATGATCCAATTGAATATGAAGCAAGTAACTGGAATAAAGAATTAGATACTAAAATTATCAATATTGATGAAATTCCAGCAGAAATTACTAATTATATGCAACCAATGAAAGAATTAATTGGTAATATTGCAGGAACAATTGAAATCATTTCTAACAAAGTTGATGAACCATTTATTAATCAACAACATTTAGATGAATTAGAAAAATTAAGAGCGCATATTATTGAAGAAACTGGTATTAAAGCAACACATGAAGACGGTGTGTTACATCCAATCGAAATTATCGAATCAATGCAAAAAATGTTGACTGATGATACAACTGTGACAGTAGACGTAGGTAGTCACTATATATGGATGGCTCGTAAGTTCAGAAGCTATAATCCAAGACATTTACTATTCAGTAATGGTATGCAAACATTAGGTGTTGCTTTACCTTGGGCTATTTCAGCTGCACTTGTAAGACCAAATACACAAGTTGTTTCAGTTGCTGGAGATGGTGGTTTCTTATTCTCAGCACAAGATTTAGAAACAGCCGTGCGTAAAAATTTAAATATCATTCAATTAATTTGGAATGATGGTAAATATAATATGGTCGAATTCCAAGAAGAAATGAAATATGAACGTTCATCAGGTGTAGATTTTGGTTCAGTTGACTATGTAAAATATGCCGAAGCATTTGATGCTAAAGGAATACGTGTCACTAACCAAGAAGAACTAGAAGCAGCTATCAAAGAAGGATATGACACTGATGGTCCAGTATTGATTGATATTCCAGTTAACTATAAAGATAACATGAAGCTTTCTACAAACATGTTACCTGACGCATTTAACTAATAAAGATGAACACGAATTAGGAGTGAAATTGTTTATGACTAATGTCTTATACCAACACGGTACATTAGGAACATTGATGGCAGGATTACTAAAAGGGACTGCATCAATTAATGAACTATTAGAACATGGTGATTTAGGAATAGCAACACTTACTGGTTCTAATGGGGAAGTAATATTTATTGATGGTAAAGCTTATCATGCTAATGAACATAAAGAATTTGTTGAATTAAAAGGCGATGAATTAACACCTTATGCTACAGTAGCAAAATTCACAGCAGATACGACTTATCAAACTAAAGATAAATCATCTGAAGCGGTCTTTAATGAAGTGAAAGAAAAAATGCTTAGTGAAAATTTATTCTCAGCAGTAAAAATTTCTGGAGTTTTCAAAAAAATGCATGTACGTATGATGCCAGGTCAAGAACCACCGTATACTCGTTTAATTGATTCAGCACGTAGACAACCTGAACAAACTGAAACGAATATCAAAGGTTCTGTAGTTGGTTTCTTTACACCAGAATTATTCCATGGTGTAGGTTCAGCAGGTTTCCATGTTCATTTTGCTAACGATGATCGTAACTTTGGTGGTCACGTATTAGACTTTGAAGTCGAAGACGTTAAAGTTGAAATACAAAACTTCGAAACATTTGAACAACATTTCCCATCATATGATGAAACATTTACAAATGCTGATATTGATTATAAAGATATTGCAGATGAAATAAGAGAAGCTGAATAATTATAGTAAAACTGAGGCGTGATCAATAACGTCTCAGTTTTTTTGTTTGTCTATAAAAATAAATTATTGTGAACTTGAATTTTGAATAATACGTTGTTGATAGCTAGATAAAAATGAATAAATAGTATCTAAATAAGGCGTATGTAATTGATGTTGTCGTGCCTTATTGTATATATAGCCCTGTATTGCTTCCATTTCTAAAGGCCGATTAGACATGATATCGTAATACATACTTGTTCCCATTTGATCAGGATAACCTTCATATATTGTCATAATAGAGTTTAGCGTGCTTTCATCAAAAGTGATTCCCTCAGCATTTGCTACTGTAATACCCTCTGAAATAATTTCTCTACAAATATGTTTAATATGAGCTGAATGCAAAATTTTAGCTGTATCTCGACCTACTGCTGTTATTGAATTAATTCCTAAATTGACTAATAGTTTATACCATATTTTTTGTTCAATATTATCTTCAAGTATTATTTTAATTTTAGTTTTGTTAGTTAACTTTTGTAATTGTCGTGTTCTTGTTGTATCTTTCAAATGAAGACAATAGTCTCTATAATGCACGATATTATTATTGTTTTTCTGACCACTGATATAGACTACAGCTTGATATGCATGTTCATAAGGAATTTTCTCTAGATATCCATATCCATTTTGAGCAAGGATAATTAATGTATTTTCATGTATGATTGAAGATAATTTTGAAAGTACAGAATCTAGTTGGTATGTTTTAACGGCAATGAATAGTACATCAAGAGGTTGAATTATATTTTGATAAGGTGTAACAGACATTGTGATTGCTTCTTTTTCATTTTCTGGGAAATAATGTAATTCTTGTCTTTTTTTACCAATTAATAAAGTGTCAGGATATTTCTTTTGTAATTCAATAGCTATAGTCGTTCCAACAGCTCCAGGACCAATAACACCAATTGTCATAATATTTATGCTTTCCTTTCTTGATTAGATTCATTATACTATTGCTAATAATATAGGAAATTGAGGATGAATTGAATTGAAAACTTTAGCTCAGTTAATTGAAATGAAACAAATAGGTAACAAAATTTCAATGGTTACTGCTTATGATTTTCCTAGTGCAAAACAAGCACAAGAAGCAAATATAGATATGATACTAGTGGGAGATTCCTTAGGGATGACTGTGTTAGGTTACGAAAGTACAGTTCAAGTTACAATAGATGATATGATACACCACGCAAAAGCCGTACGTCGTGGAGCGCCAGACACGTTTGTAGTCGTAGATATGCCAATTGGTACGGTTGGTATCAGTGATGAGCTGGATTTACAACATGCTTTAGATTTATACCAACAAACGAACGCAAATGCGATTAAAGCGGAAGGTGCTCATTTAGCAACATTTATAAAAAAAGCGACTAGAATGGGTATTCCGGTTGTAGCACATTTAGGTTTAACACCACAAAGTGTAGGCGTAACAGGATACAAATTACAAGGTAGTACTAAAGAAGCAGCATTACAATTAATTGAAGATGCTTGCCTTATGGAAGAATCGGGTGCAATTGCGCTAGTTCTTGAAGCAATACCTAGTGATCTTGCCCAAGTAATTAGTGAAAAATTGTCGATTCCAGTCATAGGTATCGGTGCAGGAAAAGACACTGATGGGCAAGTATTGGTTTATCATGACATGCTCAACTATGGTGTTGAACGTCATGCAAAATTTGTTAAGCAATATAGTGACTTTTCAATTGGTATTAATGGTTTAAAACAGTACAATGAAGAAGTTAAATCAGGCGCATTTCCCTCTGAAACACACACGTATAAGAAAAAAATTATGAGTGAGGTAAATAACAATGACTAAAGTGATAACAACGGTAAGTGAAATGCAAAATATTGCTAAAGAATATAAGACACACGGACAAACGATAGGTTTTGTACCTACTATGGGTGCTTTACACGAAGGTCATTTGAAAATGATGGAATTATCATCAGAATTTAATGATGTAACTGTAGTGAGTATTTTTGTTAATCCACTACAATTCGGACCTAATGAAGATTTTGATGCATATCCTCGCCAAATTGATAAAGATGTTGAAATGATAGAACAAATTGATGTCGATTATGTGTTTTATCCAAGTGTAGAAGAAATGTATCCTGATGAACTAGGTGTAACACTTAAAATTGGTAAATTAGCACATGTACTTGAAGGTGCACAACGTCCGGGACATTTCGAAGGTGTTGTAACTGTAGTTAATAAATTATTTAATATTGTAAGCCCAGATTATGCTTACTTTGGTAAAAAGGATGCGCAACAACTGGCAATCGTAGAAAAAATGGTCAAAGATTTTAATCAGCCAATTGAAATTATAGGTGTGGATATTGTTCGAGAAAAAGATGGATTAGCAAAAAGTTCAAGAAATGTTTACTTAACAGTAGAGGAAAGACAAGAAGCGGTTCATTTAAGTAAGAGTTTGAAATTAGCACGTGAATTATATAATAATGGAGAACGCAATAGTTCAGTTATTATAGATGAAATTACTCAATATTTACTTGATTACACAAGTGGTCAAGTAGATGAAGTGGCTATCTATAGTTATCCAGAGTTAGAAGAACAAACTAAAATTGAAGGTCAAATCTTTATTTCATTAGCTGTTAAATTTTCAAAAGCACGTTTGATAGATAATATAATAATTGGAGCTGAATAAGTTGATAAGAACAATGATGAATTCTAAAATTCATAGAGCAAGGGTGACAGAAGCTAACTTAAACTATGTTGGCAGTATCACTATTGACTCAGATATTTTAGAAGCGGTTGATATATTACCAAATGAAAAGGTTGCAATCGTAAATAATAATAACGGTGCGCGCTTTGAAACTTATGTCATTGCTGGTGAAAGAGGTACTGGTAAGATTTGCTTGAATGGTGCTGCAGCTCGTTTAGTTGAAATAGATGATGTAGTTATAATTATGACTTATGCTCAATTAAATGAAGAAGAAATTAAGCATCATGCACCAAAAGTAGCTGTATTGAATGAACATAATGACATCATTGAAATGATACATGAAAAAGAAAACACAATTGTTTAATAACAGTGATAATTAAATATATAAATGCAAGTCCTAACAAATTAGTATAATTTATTGTTAGGACTTTTTAAATATTAATAAATAAAATAAAAATAATATAGAATAGGGTGTTGGAATGTAATATAATCTATCTAAATAGTTATAGTGGAGGAATTAAAAATTCATGAAATGTCTTAATTGTGGTCAGAATCATCAACCAGAAGATCGATTTTGTGTTCAATGTGGTGCAGAAATAATTAAACCAGATGAAGCGACACAAAACGTTCCAACAGCATCTACAATGACAGAGGACCAACAACTTCAAAGTACTTCAAAGCAATCTCAGAAAAAAGATGATGTTAATAATGAACGTCAATTATATAAAAAGACGACATCGGTTCATCAAACAACGAGAAAGCGATCTACACTTGAAGAAAATGACTCATTTGTTGAAGAAATAACAGATGATAATATGTCATCGATGGAAAATTTCTTTAAAGATTTACAAATTGAAGGTAAAAAATTCTTCACCCATGTATTTAAATCTGTGGATGATATTTTTGAGAATCAAGTCACATTTAATTATCGTTTTTTATTATCATTAGTATGTATAGGAACGTTGTTGAGTACTTTACTAATAATCATTTTATCTTCAGATTTATTTTTATTTATGGCAAGCAGCTCACCTTTAAAGATAACTTTCTATATATTGATGATAATGTTAGGTAGTACAACTTTATCAATTGGCGTGTTGTATAGTGTTTTGAAAATAAGTTTAAATACGAAAGTCCAACTTCACAAGGTCGTGTCTGATTTCATTGTCGTTAATACGTTTTCAGTCATAACATTATTAATAGGATTGATATTAGCTATACTAGGCGTAACAAAATTAGCTATCATTATCTTAGTTGTTGCTAGTGTTTTCTTATATATCATTTCACCGTCATATATTTTGGCTAAATATAGTGTTATGTATAGTACAAAAATCGCAAGCATATATAGTATCATTATCTATCAATTGGTAATGACAATTTTAGTTTATTTATTAGGTCATATGATTATAGAACAATTAATCAACGATTATCTTATGAAATTATGGGATAGTGGTTTTAATGGCTTACTGTAAACAATGCAAGAAACCTATGTATATTAATAATGATTACTGCACAAGATGTTATCATTCTATGTTAGCTACAAAAAAATATACAGAAAGATATTCGCATCAAATTCATGCTTCTCATGCGTCTAAAAGGTATCGATTTCGCAAACCTAAAAAACCATTGTCACTTATAATACTGGTACTTTGTTTGATGACGATCATATTAATTAGTATTTTATCTTTCTATAGATTAGAAAACGCACTAGATAAAAAGGTTCAATTATTTTCAGATGCAATCGATCATAAAAATACGGACCAATTGATTGAATTAGTAATATCCAATAATCAACAATTAACAAATGAAGAAGCTAAGGCATATGTATCTTTGATCAATTCATTTGGTGGTAATAAAAAATTCTTACATCAATTAACATCGGCAGCATATCATTTAAAACAAAATAAAGGTAAAACACAAGATGTTGAATTAGAAGGAGTGACAATCTTAACGATACATCAACAGATTCATTTATTCGGTTTGTTTAAAAACTTTCAATTTGAAATACCACGATTTAACTTTACATTAGATGCTAAAGATAATGGTAAATTGACATATCGTTTAAATAACAAAAAGTATAATGTTCGTTTAGTAAAAGGTCATATCGTTAGTTTAAATGCTGTACCTTTAGGTGAATATAAATTAGACGCAACTAAAAAAATCGGAAATCGTACATATGACGGCAATATTATTTTTAGTTTGAAAAAATATGGTACTTTAGCTAAAGAAGATTTTAGTGAAAAACGATTTAAAGTAACAACTAAAAATAGTTATATGTTTAATAAAATGGATTTAGTTATTAATGATAAAAATGTTGGTAGATTAAAAGACTATATTAATTATGGACCTTTTAGTGGAGAAGATGACTTGCTTGTTTATGGTGTAGGTTATGTAGGGAACCAAGCATTTAAATCAAATGAAGTGAATGTACCATCTATTAATAGTGATGAAAGTCCTGTTAATGTTGTTCTTACATTTAATGAAGCAGAAGTATTTAGTCAATCTGATCATCAACTAAATAAGAAAATACATAAAAATAAATAATAACAATTAAGAACCTGGGACATATCTTTTAGAAAAATGGCTAGTAAATGAGTTTATCAAAACTCGTTTACTAGCTTTTTTATTTACAATATATCGTATTTTTGTGTGACTTTAAATTAAAAAATAAAACGCTTTTTATATTAGGACTAATTGTGTTACCAACTACTTACTATCTATTAAAAAATATTTTTTTAGTAAAAATATCTATTAAGGTATTTGATATATCTAAAAATATAACAAACTTTATTAAAGGTTTTTAAAAATATTTGAAATTTCATAGAAAACAACATAAATAAAATGTTATAATTTGCAAAGATAAACAATAAAATACTGGAGGTACCATTATGAAATGCCCTAATTGTGGTCATCAAATCGAACAAGATGATGTATTTTGTGGAGAATGCGGCACAAAAGTTAATCGTCAATCTAATGCAGTTACATCAGCAGAGGACGATATTAAACAAGCTGATTCTCACTCAAATAAACAACAGGCCACTCAATCAACTCATAATAGCACAATGAATTCTACTAGCAATGCCTCACATGAACAATCACAATCAATGAATCAAAGTAATGCATCTGCAGAAACTCACGCAAATCACAATCAATACCAACACTCACAACCTAACAACACACAACAGCAATACCAAAATCAAAACCCAAACCAGAATCAAAATCAAAATCAAAATCCAAATCAGAACCAATACCAGAATCAATATCAAAACTATAATCAAAATCAACAGTACCAACAACAACCACATCAGTATCAACAACAAACAAATCAGTTTAGTGAACAAGCTAAAGAAGTGACTCAAGAAAGTAAAGGTTTCTTCAAAAGTGCTTTTGTAGATCCTGATAGAGAGATTAAAAGTACTCATACATTCAGTTTTAAATTATTAGGTTCACTATTAGCAATTGGATTAATCGTACTTGCAATCATTCTTTTCTTAGCTATTCCAGAAGAAGTATCTTTATTTACTTCAGAATCCAAAATCGTGTTCTCTATTATTATTAGCTTAATTATTCTTTTAGCTGCAATTGTAGGTACAATATTCGGAATGACAAGATTAGTTGTAGTTCAAGCGATACCATTTAAAAAGGTATTTTCTGATTTCATATTAATTAATAGTGTCACAGTTGCAATGTTACTTGTATCTATCATTCTATTAGTTATGGAAGCATACACATTTGGCATGGTTGTCTTAATGTTATCTTTCGTTATACTTGTAGCTTCTGGTGTATATTTAATTGCGAAATATAGTGGTATTAACTTCACTAGATTTTCAAGTTTTTATGGTATTGTTATTTACTTAATTGTTATTTTTATCTTGATGAGAATTTTCGGAGAAGTAACACTTTCAAGTATTTTAGAATCATTTGATGAAACAAGAGATTCATTCTTTAATAACTTATTCGGTGGAGGTAGTGGTTATTAATGAAATATTGTAGTAATTGCGGTAAACCTTTACGCCAAGACGTTAAAATTTGTACTAATTGTGGGGCACCAGTTAACACATCTCAGGATTCACAACAAAATTCTCACAATCATACTCATTCACAACAACCTAACCAAGGTTATAATAATGCATCTATGTATCAACAATATGAACCACAACCGAAGAAAAGTAAGAAAAAAACAATATTAATCATTGTTATAGTTGCAGTTGTTTTAGCAATGTTAATTGCTATCTTTGCAATTTTAAAACATCAATTTTCACCTGAAAAACAAGCAGACCAAATCGCACATGCAGTTAAGAAAGATGATGCAAAAGGTCTAGCTAAACAAGTGACTTCAGCAGATAATAAATTGAGTGAACAAGAAGCACGTGCTTATTTAAATTACCTCAAGGCTGAAGGCGACTTAACTAACGTAGCAAACCAAATTGAAAGTAATACGAAAGAAGTTGAGCACGGTAAATGTCATAGTTTATCTGTTAATACAGACGATGATAATGTATTAAATATTGAAAAAGACGGCAAAAAATATTTATTCTTTAATAACTATAAATTCAATATTCCACAAAAAAAAGTATATATTGAACCTACTGATACCGGTGATATTACTTATAAATTTAATGGGGAAAAACATCATCTTTCTGTTGATGAAGCTGAAAGTAAACCAATGGGCACGTTCCCAATTGGAGATTATAATTTAAAGGCCTCTAAGAAAATGGAAGGTAAAACATTCGATGGTGCGATTAACATTACTATGAGTGAGGAAGACGGTATTGCGAAAGAATCATTTAGACAAAAGCGATTCAACGTAACTACTGAAGGTGGTTCAATGTTAGATGATATTAACATCTATGTGAACGATAAAAATGAAGGCGATGAATCTGATACATTTGGTCCTTATGATCCTGACGAAGATGTCATCGTATATGCACAAGGTACTTTAGAAGGTGAAACATTTAAATCAAGTTCTGTAAATGTTTCAAGTGCTAGTGAAGAAGATAATGGCGTATCAGATGTAACAGTCAAATTTGATGAAGACGCTATAGATGATTATTACGATAAGAAAATGGAATCAGACGACGATGATGATGATGATGATAGTGACAGTGATTCAGAAGAAGTAACTCGTGATAACGTTATCGACAAAGTTGAGTCATATGAAGGACATACATTAGATACAGATGAATATACGTACAAAGAACCTGAAAAAACAGATGATGGCAAATGGGGATTCTCATTTGAAGATAAAGATGGTAATTTAGCAGGTTCATATACTGTAGATTCAGATGACGGTTATGTAACTGAATATGATGAAGACGGAGAAAAAGTAGGTTCTGGATACTAAAAGTTCCAGAAAATAATTAATAATAAATGACCACCCAAAAGGAGAAATCCTTTTGAGTGGTCATTTTAATATATTTATTTTGTTACGGGAATGATTAGTTGAGAATCGTATTGTCCGCCAGTGTGAATATGATGATGTCCTTTATTTACTGTTTCGTTATGTTCATAACGTGTACTCATACCAGGTGTACTATTACCTTTTACTACTTCGCTTCCTTTTACAACAACTTCTAGAGTTTCACCTTGTTTAAATAATGTGCCTGAAGGTAGTAATTCAATTTCTACAGGAACGACTTCACCATTATTAAGTTTTAATTCTTGTTCATGTGTATGCCAAGGTTGAGCAATGGTTGATTTTTCTTGATCTAATTCGCGATGTGAAGCACGTAACCAACCAGTTGCAACTTGACCATCTTCAATATGGTTAAAGTCAGGGAAGTGCACTTCATTACCACGACGATCTAATTTTTTAATACCTGCAAATAAATCCATATCGTCTGTATCATCTGTACTTACCCATAATTTTAAGTTCATATTACCTACTAATTCTGTATCTTTATCAAATGTATAACTGAAGCGTACTTCGTCTTGTTCATTTTCAGAATCATAACTAGTTGTATTTTCTTCAGAGACAGCATTTTGATTTAATGTTAATTCTTTACCATTTAAATATAGAGGAGTATATTCAGTATTTGGTAATGGGAATGATGTTGCTATTTTGAATTCACCTCTATAAAATTGGTCTCTTACTTCATAAGTGACAGTTGGTGTGTCTTTCCAATCATTATCTTCTTCTTTTAGGTAATAATCGAAGAACGCTTTTTGACGTTCAAGATTTTCTCTAGCATAATAACTTTCCCACTCTTTACGACCATGGATATATAGCCATTTGTCTTCTGAGCTTGCTTGTTTAAATCCTTCAAATGAACCACGATTGTGTAAACCTTGAGTTGACCAACTTGCACAAGCTAAGATAGGTGTTTTGATTTGATGAAGTGGTGCTTGGCGTTGTTTCCAGAAATCATCAAATAATGGATGGTCTTTTTGAGCTTGAATTAAATCTTCAATATTTGGATTATCTGTCCATCTCGCAAAGATTCCTTGAATCCAGAAACGATAGAATCCTGTATCTGGAATACCACCGTGGAAAGCAACTTCACGATACATATCGTTTAAACCTTCCCATGGAATCATAGCTTTTAAATGAGGAGGATTTAATGACGCAACCCACCATTGTGTAACTGCAAGATATGAAACACCATTAGTTCCGATATTACCATTACTCCATTCTTGTTGTGCAGCCCATTCAATCACTTCATAGTAATCTTCTGCTTCACGTTTTGACCATGGAGATAAGACACCATTTGATTTTGAACTACCTCGCAATGCAACTTTGATAACAACATAATCTTGAGGGACCCAGAAACCTGGATCTGGTGATTCTTCAGGCGTGAAGCTTGAAGTAGGTATAGCGCCTAATGTTGGCCAATTAGCACCCATATTAGTTATTTTTGGTTTGTTATCTTTACCATACGTATCTGCAGACATCACTACTGGGAATTGACCTTCTTTGTTAGGACGGAAAATATTCACATATAAATTTTCGCCATCTTTCATTTCAACAGTAACATCTTTTTCCATAATCATTTCTTGATTACCAAATTGTACACTATCTACAACAATATGATTTAAACCTTCTTTAACATCGCTAACATCTGTAACAGTTAATTTTGGATTTCCTAATAAATTGCTTGTCATATGAATCATCCTTTACATGATTTCTTTTTCTTTACACCTTCATGATAAGAGGTAATAATCAGAATTCCAATCATCAATGTCCTTAATTTGTGTAATAACCAACAAACAACGTATACTTGTTGTATAGAGATAAAGGATGTGACATTATGCCGCAAGATCGACGCATTAGAAAATCACAGCAAGCAATCAGACAAGCATTTATCGATTTATTGCATAAACAGGAATTAGAACAAATTACAGTTCAACAAATTTCAGATTTAGCAGACGTCAATCGTAGTACATTTTATACGCATTACATAGATAAATATGATTTATTAGAACAAATGGAAGATGAGCAGGTTAAAGAAATTAAAGTATTTATTGAAGAAAATGATGTATATAGTAATAAAGCAATATCAGCTGATAATATACGTACGATTATGGAGTTTTTAATTGGTAATATAGAAGAGAATATGTCGTTTTATCAACTTATGTTTAATATTGGTAAGGATTCCAATTTGCATGAGAAGCTATATGAACTTATCACAGGACATTTAAATCATTTTAAAAACGACAATAATAAAATTGGTAACATACCATTTTCTTATTTTATGAGTTATGTATCTGGAGCGGGGCTTTCATTTATACGTCATTGGGTAGAGGATCCTAACCGTATATCGAAAGAAGAATTGATTCAATATTTTTATGATATTGTCAATAACGGCCCAGCTACAATAATACAACGAGAGAAATAATAAATGAGGCAGAGACATAAAGTTCTTGAACAAGAGAAAAAAGGTAACTTCTATTGAAATAATATAGAAATTACCTTTTTATCTATGAGATTTTGTTTTAAACACTGATTATGAAATTGTACAAATAAAGATTTTGATAAAGCATCTACTTTGGAGTTTACTCTAAATCGATTAATCTTTATACATAAGGATTCCATTAATTTAGTTTAGTGATGCTTATTAAATTATACGAAAGTGCCTTATTTTTTAAATATTTTAAAGTAAAATTACATATAAATACGTAGTATTTATGGCGAGACTCCCGAGGGAACAGTGCTAGTTGAAGACCTTAGAAATACTCACAGATTTATCTGTGCTGTATTTCTGGCTGAAACTGTACCCTGGGAAAGAGAGCCATACAATACGAAGTATTGGGTATAAAGAAAGCACTAAGATGATTAAAATAAATCACCTTAGTGCTATTATTTTGGGATTTATGTTCCAGCCTGTTTATTATTACCTATTTACTGATTCGTTGCATTATAATCTTGACCATGTAACATCCATCTTACGCCATATTTATCGTTGAAGACGCCCATTTTACCGCCCCAAAATTGTTCTGATAATGGTAGTTCAATATTGATAGACTCATGGTCTTTAATTTTATCGTAGAAAGCTTCTACTTTTTCAGTTTCTTCTTTATCATTAACATCAAAATCAATTAATAATGAAATGCCGTTATTGATTGGTTGAATACGTTCGAATGAATCTGCACCTAAAATTTTCACACCAACAATTTCAAATTCTGCATGCATAGTTGCTTCTTTAGCTTGTTCTTTTGTCATTCCAAAATGTTCCGCTTGATCTTCTCCGACTTCTAAACGTTTAATATTCATCGCACCAAATACTTCTTCGTAATATTTTAAAGCTTCTTTAGTGTTTGGAAATGCTAAATAAGGTGATAATTGAGTCATAAAACTGCTCCTTAGTCTTTTATATTATATTGCTAACAACATCATACAATGTTCTATGTTAAATGAATACAATTAAGTATTAATGTCATTTATATTTGACATTAATACATGTGTCATATATATTAGACATATACTAAAATTACTAGTTGAAAGGGGTATTCATATGAGTCAGTTGAATGAAAAGTTATTAAATTGGATTACTAATACATCAACTGAAAAAGATGAAAGGGAGAGAACGCTTTTAAATCAAAAATTGGCTACTACATTTATAATTACTTATATTGGTATGCCTATTTTGTTACTGTCTAACCTAATCATTGATGCGTATCACCAAACAATTTCATTAAATACAATATCACTATTCATTTTCTTTTTTATAATTAATGGCGTATTGTTATATAAAACAAAATCTGATGAACTAAATAAAGATAAAGTTTATTCACCAGAAGAATATAAAAAATTAGTGAATAAATATCGAATTAAAAGTGTGATTTTGATGCTTTACTTCGGAAGTGCTATGTTTCTCTTAGGTTTAATCATAAAATATTTACAGCATACAAGTATTCAATGGGGTATGGAAATTATTACTGCTATTATTGCGGGTATTGTATTTGGTGGATTTATGTATGTTTATCAAGTAAATAAAATCATGAAAGAATATTAAACTTAATATTGAATTAAATAAAATAAAAGTAATTTCTCTGAGAACACTCTTTCATTATCGATTTATTGTATAATATTCATAAATTATATAATAAATAATGAAAGGAGTGTTTTCTTTTGATTGAAGCGGGCGACATTTTGAGAAAAATGAAAAATCAAAAGGTAAACTATGACAAAGTGTTAAGGAAAATGATTCAACAATGGGAAAGGGAAAACGAGCGCCCTAAAATTTTATTACATAGCTGTTGTGCGCCATGTAGCACATATACTTTAGAATTTTTAACACAATATGCTGATATCGCTATTTATTTTGCTAATCCCAATATTCACCCTAAAAATGAATACTTAAGACGTGCCAAAGTACAAGAAATGTTTGTTCAAGATTTCAATAAAAAGACAGGTTCAAATGTGAAGTATATTGAAGCTGAATATAAACCACATGAATTTATGAAAATGGCTAAGGCTAAAGGGTTAACTGAGGAGCCTGAAGGTGGTCTAAGATGTACTGCTTGTTTTGAAATGAGACTTGAATTAGTAGCAGAAGCAGCTATTAAATATGGTTATGATTATTTTGGTAGTGCGATTACATTATCTCCTAAAAAGAATGCACAATTAATTAATCAATTAGGGATGGATGTGCAAAATGTATATAACGTTAAATACCTACCTAGTGATTTCAAGAAAAACAAAGGTTATGAACGTTCTATAGAAATGTGTAATGACTATAATATATTTAGACAATGTTATTGTGGATGTGTCTTTGCAGCAATGAAACAAGGTATTGACTTTAAACAAATCAATAAAGATGCAAGTGCATTTTTACAACAATTTTAAAAATACCCAGAGTTAAAAGGCGAGAGCCTTAACTCTGGGTATTCTAATAAAGTTAAATCATTTTATGAATGAAACGTATAATTGCCATAATGGCGATAACTAACATAGCAAGGAAAGAGAATAGTTTAAAGCGTTTATTTTCTTTCTTTACTTCTTTGTCATCATTTTCCATCATTTCTTGTAATTCGCGTTCAATTTCTAAATCAAGATCTGTTTTGCGATAACCATGTAGCCCTTTACGTTCATCTTCTTCGTTACTTTCAGCCTTGCTATTGTTATCGATATTATCTTGTTGCGTTGAATGATTCATATCTTTTTCTTTTGTTTCTTCTCGCACTTTAAGAATGCCTCCCATATTCATGACACATAACATTGAGTAAGTTTTAATTTATAACTATCTATGATTACTTTAATTTATATCCTATATAAAAGACCTATACAAAGTAAAGATATTATACTATTAACTGAATTATTAGTACGCTACTTTGCATCTAATCCAATAATATCACTAATATTTTGATAATCATTTTGTTTTAAATACTGAGCGATTTCTTTATTTATTTTCTTAGTTAGACCTGGACCTTCTATTACAAGAGATGAATAAATTTGTAGTAATGAAGCTCCATTACGTATCATTTTAATTGCGTCTTCAGAACTAAAGATGCCACCAGTACCAATAATTAGTAATTCTCCATTAGTTTCTTGGTATGCTAATTTAACTAATTTTAAATTACGTTCAAATAATGGACGACCACTTAACCCACCATCTTCAACACGATTGGCTGATGTTAAACCATCACGTTGACGTGTCGTATTCGCAAGAATAACACCGTCAAAATGTTCTTTAATAGTTGGTAAGAGTGATTTTAATCCATTTTCATCCATGTCAGAAGTAAGTTTTAAGAATATAGGTACATTAATTTCATTTTGTGCTTTGAATGTTTCTAAAGCACTACATAACATTGAAAATTCATCTTTGTCATGAAAATTTTGTAAGTTCTCAGTATTTGGAGAACTAATATTCACAGTGAAGAAATCCACGTCATTTTTAAATGTATCTATAACTTTAATGTAATCTTGGTAACGGTTATCATAAGAAGTCATTTTATTTACACCAACGTTAAGACCGATTGGCGTATGATAAGCATGACGTCGTAAGTTACTAAGTGCTTTATTCATTCCAATATTATTAAAGCCCATACGGTTAATTAAAGCATCGTCTTCTAATAATCTATACATACGAGGTTGAGGATTACCAGGTTGTGGTTTTGGCGTGATACCACCTAATTCTAATGCACCAAATCCAAGGTTTTCTAAAGCTTTAGGTACTTCACAAGATTTATCATAACCAGCGGCAAGTCCAATAGGATTTTCAAATGTGATACCATGGATATTTTGTGAAAGAATTGGGTTTTGATAATCGAATAATTTTTTCATAATAGGTAATACATATGACTGTTTTTGTGTGATTTTTAGTGCATCAATTGTTAATCCATGTGCTTTTTCAGGTTCGATTTTGAATAATAATGGTTTGATTAGTTTATACATATTAACGCTCCTAGTTCATTATATTTGAGGCTTACTATCCTCAATTTAATATATTTGAAACTTTTCCTTTTAATAGACTAGCACTTTCATATTAAATTTCCTAGTTAAATTATAAAAATTTAAAAAATAGTCGAACTTCTAAATAATGATTCATTCACATAGGTGACATACTTAAAGATTAAAAGTGATATATTTAGGAAATATAATAAGTATTACAGATAAATGGAAGGTGAGATAATGACAATAGATTGGAAAGAACAATTACCTCTAGATTATATTAAAGATATAACACCTGTAAGTGGTGGGGATGTTAACGAAGCATTTAAAGTTACTACACAGCAAGACGACACTTTTTTCTTATTAGTCCAACGAAATAGAAATGAATCTTTTTATGCTGCGGAGATTGCAGGTCTTAATGAATTTGAAAATGCTGGCATTACTGCACCAAAAGTTATCGCAAGTGGGGAAATTAATGACGATGCTTATTTATTATTAAGCTATTTAGAAGAAGGTACTAGTGGAAGCCAAAGAGAATTAGGTCAATTAGTTGCTAAAATGCATAGCCAACAACAAGAAGACGGTCAATTTGGTTTTCGATTACCTCATGAAGGTAGCGATATTTCATTTGAAAATACATGGACAAATTCATGGAAAGAATTATTTATAGAACAACGTATGGATCACATTAGAGATGAATTATTGCGCAAAGGATTATGGAATAAAGAAGATAATAAAGTATATGAACAGGTCAGAGAAGTAATGGTCAACGCCTTAGACAATCACCAAAGCAAGCCATCATTATTGCACGGTGATTTATGGGGTGGCAATTATATGTTCTTAACGGATGGTCAACCAGCTTTATTTGACCCAGCACCATTTTATGGCGATCGTGAATTTGATTTAGGTATTACGACAGTATTTGGTGGGTTTACACAAGAATTTTATGATGAATATGAAAAGCATTATCCATTAGCTAAAGGCGCATATGAGCGTTTAGAGTTTTATAGATTATATTTACTTATGATTCATTTATTAAAATTTGGCGGTATGTATGAAGGTAGTGTTAATCGCTCCATGGAAACAATATTAGGATAAAGAAAAAACACGCGTTGAGAAGGTAAATCTCAACGCGTGTTTCTCTATATATTCGACGCTACGTATAAATACATAACATTTTATAACTAGATATTGTCTTTAGTTTAAGAATAATTTTAGTTATTCCACATTTTTAATAATACTTCTGCAAAGCCTTCAGGTTTTTGAACGTAACCTAAGTGACCGCCTGGAATATCAACAATTGGTAAACCAATTTGTTCATTGATATAGAAGTTCACATCTTGTGGGAATGAACCTTTAGAGTCAGTACCATTTAATAAAGTAATTTTATCTTCATGTTTTTTGAAATCGTCTAAAGTAATATCAGAATGTGTATATTGACGGATTTCATATTCTACCCAGAACATTGAACGTTGATATTGCTCTTTTTTAGCTTCTTCTGATTCAGGTTGAGCAGTCATCATTTTAGCATCAATAGGTGCAATTTTTAATGATTCAGCAAAGTCTTTCATACCAACTTCTAAACCTTCAGTTAATACTTTGTTTACGATATCATCATTTTTGTCTTTCCAATATTTACTATCAGGTAAGAATGTGTTGATAGGTGGTTCATGGAAAGCAATTTGTTTAACGATTTCTGGATAATCTTTTAATACGTGCATAGCAACGATTGAACCAGAGCTTGAACCTAATACATATACTGGCTCATCACTTAATGATTGTGCAAGTTCTGCAATATCTTTAGCATCACGTTTTACACGATAATCATCATCTGGGTTAGCAGCTGATTCAGGTAGTGGCTCTGTTAATTCACTTTCACCATAGTCACGACGATCGACTGCTACAACTGTAAAATGATCTTTAAGTTGTTGAGCAAGTGGCATAAAGATATCACCAGTACCATTAGCTCCTGGAATGAAAATTAATACAGGTCCTTGTCCGATTTGATGATAGCGTAATTTAGCACCTTTTAGTTCTATAGTATTCATATAAAATACCTCCATTTATTATTAACAATGATTATTGGAATATTATTCTAATCCTAATAATTTAGCACCATTTGTATAACTTACTTTCTCTTTTTCTTCGTCAGTTAAACCTAATTCATCTAAAAATACGCCTAAACGTTCAGGTTCGATATATGGGTAGTCAGCAGCATAAAGGATACGGTCGATGCCCATTTCTTTTTTAACTAAATCAAATTGAGGTTTAGTTAACATACCACTTGGTGTTACATAGAAATTATTTTTGAAATAATGACTAACTGGTTGTTGTAAATGATCTGCAAATAATGTGTCATCCATACGTTCTAAGAAGAATGGAACGAATTCTCCCCAGTGTCCAATAATCATATTTAAGTTAGGATAACGATCGAAAACACCAGATAGTACAAGATGAATAGCATGGATACCTACATCAACATGCCAACCATAACCGAAACAAGCAAATGTTGCAGCAGTTACTTCTGGATAATTACCTTTATAATATGCTTGATATACATCGCTATTAACAGGAGCTGGATGTAAGTAAATTGGTACATTTAAAGCTTCAGCTGTTGCAAAAATGCCATCATATTTGTCTTGATCTAAGAAGCCGTCTTTAGGGCGTCCCATAATAAGCGCACCTTTGAAACCTAATTCATTGATACAACGTTTAAATTCTTCAACAGCTGCTTCAGGTTCGTTAATAGGTAATGTAGCAAAACCGACAAAACGGTCTGGATATTCTTTAACATATTCAGCTAAAGTGTCATTAGCTTTTTTACAAAGGTCAATTGCTTGTTGTCCTTCTAAGTTAGAAGGTGCGCCGTTACCATATGATAAAACTTGCATTTGAACATTTTGTTCATCCATAAATTTGATACGTTTATCATGGTATTTAATTTCATCAGCATCAGTGAAACCAGACTTTTGTTCTAAACCTTCAAGCATTGTTTTCATTGGTACGCCATTAGGATCAGCAGATGCTGCTTTCATTGTTTCTTTTTGAATCTCATCGATGACATAGTGTTCTTCAAAAGTAATACTTTTCATTATAAAATCCTCCAATAGAATGTATGTTATTTACATCATTTGTTATAAAGTTTTTAGTTCTAACTTTCAAAAGTTTACCAAGGCATTTTGCCATCAGCATTAATAAATGTGCCAGTTGGTCCATCCGCATCAATTGTTGCTAACTCTACAATTGGTTTAATACCTTCTGTTGCTGGTTTAGCATTGTTACTAAAATCGCCAACTAAGTCAGTATTAGTAGAACCAGGATCTGCAGCATTGATTTGCATATTTGGTAAACCTTTAGCATATTGAACAGTTAACATAGTTACTGCAGATTTAGATGAACAATATGCTAATGAATTAACATGATATTCTTGAGTATTTGGGTCAGTGACCATACCAAATGAACCCAGACCACTTGTGACATTAACGACAACTGGTTGTTCAGATTGTTCTAATAATGGAACAAATGTGTTCATCATTCTTACAATGCCAAAAACATTCGTTTGATAAACTTTGTTCATATCTTCAACTGTAATATCAGCAGGTTTAGCAAATTGACCAGAGATACCTGCATTATTTACTAATACATCTAAACGGCCTTCCTGTTCTTTGATATAATCAAATGCTTTTTTAACTGATGTATCATCAGTGACATCTAATTGAACAAGTTGAGCACCAATTTGTTGTGCTGCTTCTTGTCCACGGGATTCATCACGCGAACCGATATATACTTTATGACCTTGGTCGATAAGTGATTTAGCTGTTTCAAAGCCTAGTCCTTTATTTCCACCTGTAATTAATGTAATTTTAGTCATTTGTTGACACCTCGTCTGTAATATATAGTTTGATTAAATAGTCTCTAATTGATTCGTTTGAAAGACCGCGCTTTTCTTTTTGTAATTCAAAAGAATTGGTAGATAAAGATTTAAGTAACATATCTACTTTAAATGTTGTCCATGGTGTACTTGTATTATTGCCAAGAACTTCATAATAAAACTTAAATAATTGTAAATAAATGTCGCTATTGTAAAAGTCATTTTTATCTGTTGTGTCTTCAATACAATGTAATAACTCACTATTATTAGATTTAAATGTTAAAAAGATGTCTAGTGAATCACTAAAAATCAGTTGTTTATCACTGTTCTTGTTTTTAACTTCATACATTTCGTTGATAATGTCAGTAAAGTCATGTGCAATGATAGTTGCACATAATGCACTTTTATCTTTGAAATGACGATACAATGTTCCCATTCCAATATTTAAGTCTTTTGCGATACGATTCATACTTACTTCTTGAACGCCATGTTGGTTAAAGAGTTCAATTGCTTTTTTCTCAATACGCTGTCGATTTTCTAGGGCGTCTTTACGCAAATACATCACCTTCTTAAAATAAGTTTGTTGACAAACGGACAACTATCCGTTTATTATAAAGCCTATCATATAAAAAGACAAATAAAAGAGATGTAGATGTTTTAATAAAAGGGAAGAGTGATGTAGATGTCATTAAATAAAGAACAAAGACAAATTACAGCTAAAGAATTACAAGAGCATTTTGATGAAACGACTTTGAGTTTGAAAAATATAGCAGATGAAATGAATATTTCAATTAATGAGGTATCTCATGTATTACAGATGAAAGCACCAAACAAATTGTTTGGAAATCATTTACATCAATTTATTCATTTAGTATGGGATATAAGAGATTTAATGAATGAAAATATATGGCATATGGGTAAATCACCTAAAGAATACACTTATTTAAAAGGTGAGAAGGAAGATTATTGGTTTTTACAACAGTAATAAAGGAGAGAAAATAAATGAAAAGTATTCTAGTTATTGGAGCTACAGGTAAACAAGGTAATGCAGTTGTAAGACAATTATTAACTGATGGTTGGCATGTACGTGCTTTAACTCGTAATAAACATAATGATAAATTAACTTCTATTGAAAGTGATCAACTTGAAATTTTTGAAGGTGATTTGAGTAATCAACAAAGCTTAGAAGAAGCAATGGAAGGACAATATGGATTATATAGTGTTCAACCAATCATAAAAGATGATATTGAGGAAGAATTAAGACAAGGAAAAATGATTATTAAATTAGCTGAAAAACAACATATTGAGTATGTTGTGTATAGTACAGCAGGCGGTGTAAATAGAGATAGAACAGGACCCCATTTTGAAGCGTTAGCTGAAATGGAAAATGAACTGAAAGCATCATCATTAAACTTCTCAATTATTAAACCATCATTCTTTATGGATAACTTCCTTAGAATTGCTAAGAAAGAAGACCAACAAATAACAATACCTGAGTTTATCAATCCTGAAGTTAAATTCGCAATGATTTCTTCAATTGATATTGCGAAAGTTGCTGCTAATTTATTTAAAAAAACAGAACAATATAATCATCAAGCCATCGAAATTGCGTCAGATGAATTAACTTTAAATGAAGTGGTTAAAACATTTGCAACTGTCACTGGTCTACCTACAGAAATTAAAGGTGAATTTGTGAGTGGTACAGCTGAAAGAAGTTGGTTAGAAGATAAAGGATATGTGGTTGATTTTGAATTAATGAATCAAATTAACCCTGATAAACTATCTCTAGCACAGTGGATTGAACATGTACAATTTTAAGTAGAAATATTGTTGCGATTTAAATTAACCAATTAAAGGAGCCGAATTTATGATTAAATCAATGTGGTTTAATTTGCATGTGAAAGATTTGAATAGAAGTGAAGCATTTTACCGAGCTTTAGGTTTTGAAATTAATCATAACCCAGAGATGTTAGATAAAATGGTAGGGATTAAAATAGGCAATACGATTGTTATTTTAATTGAAAATAATCACTTTGAAGCGGTTACTAAAGATACGGTAACTTCTAATGCGAATGAAACAATTATTTCGTTAGGTGTTAATACGAATGAAGAAGTAGACCAACTTATCGAAAGCGTCGAATCAGCAGGAGGTACTATTTTAGAAAAAACTTGTGTTAAGCAAGGTTATTATGGTGCAATGTTTGCTGATCCAGATGGCCATAAATTCAATTTTTTAGTTTGTTAAATAACAAAGGCACTTAGTTTCCATTTGGAGACTGAGTGCCTTTTTAAATTTAGTTATTCATTTTCTTGAATGTTGCCATATTCTTTTCGCAAATCATAAACTTTGTCTGGTGTTACATCTTGACCAAGTGGATCAACGACTTTCATAGTTGAAAATGTATTTAACACTTGTCCTCTGATCATTTTTAAATAATCTTGTCTAAGCGCTTGTTGTTCTTGTTTTTCTTCTACACTCAATGTTTGTACTTTTTCTTTATTTGCTAATTCATTTATTCTGTTTAAAATTTCCATTATTAATTCCTCCTAAATTTGGTGAGTTGGAAAGTAGGGTACTATATACGTTCCAACTTCATTGATGATATCTTTTAGTTGTCTGTCTTTATTGATAAATCGTAATATTATATGGTTTGTACCTATTGTTTCGTATGCTTTTAAAATTTCAATTAACATTTTTCTACCTGTTCGATAGCCGCCTTTAATAGGTTTGACTGTCTCATTAGGATTACTAGATAAATCGACGAACAATATATTTATGAAAGGTTTAAAAATTTCATTATCTTTATGCCATTGTTCTACCAGTTGCTTTTGATCTTGAAAATGTTGAGCATAAAATATCCAACCGTCCATATTTTGTTTGAGCCATTCTATAGATTGTTTAGAGTATCCAGTACCTAACATCGGAATGGCTTTATTTTTAGGTAAAACCTGTAGTCCTGATTCTTCACTTAATTCAAATATAGCATTTGAAATGTCAGGCGCATTTGACTGCCATAATTGTCGTAGCGACTTAATAGTTGTACGATATCGTTCTGATAATTCATCTTCATTCACTTTAAAAGCTGGAAATTCAAACGATCGATCACCTGTAGCCATACCTAATAATAGTCTTTCGTGGGATAAAATATCGAGAGATGTAGCTGCCTTAGCTAAATGGAGGGGATGACGTAATGTAGCAACAATACTTGCTGTGCCAAGAGATATTTTGGAAGTATGGGCAGCTAAGTAAGTTAAAAATACAAATGGGTCGTAATTCTCGGTTACGTTACCTAAATATTTGCTATATAACGGATTGTCCCTTACAAATAGGCTTGAGTAATCCAACTCTTCAGCTAATTGAGCTAATTCAACTTGTTCATCGATATTAATTTTTTTCTGGTTTGGCTGATCGAACGGAATAGATAAACCTAAAGTTAAATGCTTATCTTTGAATGTCCGCTTAAATCCCTCGTGATCCTCTATTGTTGTCATATCATTCCCTCCAATCTTTTTTTATTTAACAACACATATTATCTATGCAACATCTGTTGTTTAAATATAATATATACCTTAATTTGAAAAAGTGCAAACAACATGTTTATAAGTTTGTTGTTTAACTAACACATTTTAAAATATGTTGCCTTATAGTAAAAAATCTATTCATAAATTAACGTTTTAGAACGATTTTTATGAATAGATATATAGGTGAACTTTGAATAAGAAAATTATAAATGCGCAACATGGTGAATAAGGAATGGAAGATTTTTCTCTATAAATACTTTAGCAGTTTGTTGACTTGTATTAAGCCAGTGTTTACATAAGCCACATAGACCAGCCGATAAGAAACTAGCACTGTTGACGAGGATGTCTCGTTCATGATTAGGGTAACTATTTTCTAACATAATCGTGAATATATCTTCTAATTCTTCATTAATACGTTGATGTGCTTGGTTACAAAATACGTCTTGATTTAACTTGCAAAAATTTTGAACATCTACCATATAATCACAGATAGTCATAAATAATTGTGAAAGCACTTGTTCATTTATAAAATCTGAAACCTTCAATGTATCGTTTAAATCTTTAAGAATGGTTACTGATAGTGAATAATCCAAAATATCATATTTATCAGTGAAATGGGCATAGAAAGTAGCTCTATTCACTGTTGCTTCGTCAGTAATATTTTTCACGGTTAATTGTGAGAATTGTTTTTCTCGGGATACGGTTTGAAATGCTTCAACTAATAGTTTTTTAGTACGTAAAACTCGTGGATCTATTTTAGTCGTATTCATCTTTTTACCTACCTAACATGTGTTGTATATCTTTATTAAATTATCTTGCTAAACTATCGTGATGTCAAAGTATTAAGCTAAATCATTTTTAATATTTGATTGTAATTTGAAAATGAGGGTATGTGTAACTTTATAGTAGAAATGAAAGATTATATTAAACAAAAAATTATAGTTAAGCAATGACCGGAATGGGGAGACAATAATGGCGGATAAATTGCAACGTGAGTTAAGTAATAGACATATTCAATTGATTGCTATTGGTGGTGCAATTGGAACAGGTTTATTTTTAGGAGCAGGTGAATCTATTCATTTGGCTGGTCCTTCAATTTTACTTACATATATTATAGTAGGTTTTGTATTATTTATGTTTATGCGTGCAATGGGAGAAATGTTATTATCTAATCTTGGTTTTAAATCATTTGCGGATATCGCCCATAAACATATAGGTCCATTGGCAGGATTTATTGTAGGTTGGACATATTGGTTAACATGGATTATTTCTGGTATGGCCGAAATTACAGCTGTAGCTAAATACGTAGATTACTGGTACCCGGCTATGCCGAACTGGTTAACGGCGTTATTTACATTACTAGTTCTCATGTCTTTAAATTTATTCAGCGCTAAATTATTTGGAGAATTGGAATTTTGGTTTGCTATTATTAAAGTTTTAACAATTTTAGCATTAATAATAGTAGGAATTGTTATGGTCATTTTTGCAATGAAGACGCCATACGGAACAGCTAGTGTATCTAATATTTGGAGTCATGGTGGTATATTCCCTCATGGTGCATCTGGCTTTTTCATGTCATTTCAAATGGCAATCTTTTCATTTATAGGTATTGAATTAATAGGAATCACAGCAGGTGAAACTAAGAATCCTCATAAAACAATTCCTCAAGCAATCAATAATGTACCTTATCGAATTTTGATTTTTTATATTGGTTCTTTAGCAGTTATTATGGCTGCGGTACCTTGGAATCAACTTAGTCCGTCAGATAGTCCGTATGTTAAATTATTTGGGTTAGTTGGTATTCCTTTTGCGGCAGGACTTATCAACTTTGTAGTATTAACTGCAGCAGCTTCAGCTTGTAATAGTGGCGTGTTTGCCAATAGTAGAACAATGTTTGGATTATCTCAACGTAAACAAGCACCTCCTATATTAGGAAAAACAAATAGAAATGGTGTGCCTTATTATGCGATTTTAGTAACATGCGGATTGTTAAGTATTTCTGTTGTACTTAATGCCATCTTTAAAGATGCAACGAAAGTATTTGTATATATTACAACAGTTTCTACAGTATTAAATATCGTAATTTGGTCTATTATTATGATTGCTTATATCGGTTATTTAAAACAAAATCCAGAGTTACATAAACAAAGTCAATACAAATTACCAGGCGGTAAGTGGATGGCTTATGGTATTGTTACATTCTTTGCATTTATATTTATTATTTTATTAATTAACAATAGTACAAGAATAGCAGTTATTATTGCGCCATTTTGGATGGGAATATTAGGTTTAATGTATTTGAGATATAAGAAAGAATCTAGAAAAGCAGAAATTGTAGATGAATAATTAAAACAAAAGCATTTAATGAGTTAATGAAAGGTAAACTCATTAAATGCTTTTTATTGATTTAGTTATTTTTTAGAAGTTTCATTAATACATTAGCGTGATTATATTGAGTATCCTTTGCGGCATATAATAAAATAACATCTTCCTTACTTGATGACACAAAGTCTTTAAGATATTCAAAAGCTTCTTGTTGTTCGCTATTTTCACGTAATTCTTTAGCATACTTTTCTGAAAACGCAGCGTATAATTTAGGTTCATGATTAAACCATTTTCTTAATTCAGTAGTAGGGGCCACTTTTTTTAACCATTCGTCTAATTGTGCATCTTCTTTAGAAATACCTCTTGGCCAAACACGATCAACTAACACACGCTTACCTTTAGCAATTTGCTTATCATAGATGCGTTGACATTTAACAGTCATCGTATACATCTCCTCTTTTATTTGTAACTTTAGCATAACAATCATAATGGCATAAAGATGTTAAAAAATGATGAAAATTTAAAATAATTATCTGAAAATTCTAAATAATATGGTATAATACTAGCTATAGTCTTAATTGGCCCAACTTTACACAACAAATGATTGCATCAACGAATACCAACACACCTTAGATTTCATCATGTGTATAGTTAGTTCAATTAAGGCTATTTGTCTTTTTTTATTGTAATAGATTATTGGAGGCGCTAGAAATGACAACATTGAGTAAAATAAGACCAAAAGATTTTATATTCAGAGTGTTATCTGGGGTAGCAGTAGGTATTGTAGCAGGTTTAGTACCTAATGCGATATTGGGAGAAATATTTAAATATTTCTCCCAATATCATCCTATTTTTAAAACATTACTAGGTGTTGTTCAAGCAATTCAATTTACTGTACCAGCACTAGTAGGAGCGTTAATCGCTTTAAAATTTAATTTGACACCATTAGCTATGGCAGTAGTAGCAAGTGCTTCTTATGTTGGAAGTGGTGCTGCCCAATTTAAGAATGGTACATGGGTGATTGCTGGAATAGGAGATTTAATTAATACAATGATTACTGCATCTATTGCGGTATTGTTGATTTTGTTAATAGAACACCGTGTAGGTAGTATGGCTTTAATTGTATATCCAACATTTATAGGGGGCATTGCAGCAACAATCGGTGTATTAATCCTACCTTATGTACATATGATTACAACTGGTATAGGAAATATGGTAAACAGTTTTACAGAATTACAGCCTGTATTAATGAGTATGTTAATTTCAATGGTATTTAGTTTCATTATCATATCGCCGCTATCAACAGTAGCGATTGCCATAGCGATTGGTATTTCGGGTATAGCGGCTGGTTCCGCATCTATTGGTATAGCAGCTACAGAAGCGGTATTACTAATTGGAACTAGCCAAGTCAATCGAGCGGGTGTGCCAATGTCTATTTTCTTTGGCGGTGTGAAAATGATGATGCCTAACATGGTGCGTTATCCGATTATTATGCTACCAATATTAATTACAGCCGCAGTTTCAGGGATTACTTCAGGAATTGTAGGTATAGCAGGTACAAAAGAATCAGCAGGATTTGGTTTTATAGGTATGGTAGGTCCAATTAATGCATTTAAATTTATGGGACTTGATTCTGCTTGGTTGAGTTTATTGCTTATAATGATTGCATACTTTATCGTTCCTTTCCTTGTAGCATGGATTTTAGATATTCTATTTAGAAAGGTATTTAAAATTTATAGTAATGACATATTTAAATTTTTAGCATAATAAGTAAAAAACAGGTTTCTTTCATTTAATAGTAAAGGACCTGTTTTTATTATGCTATACTTTATAAAATTTCATTTTTAATCAAAGGGTGGGTATTATGAATAAAAAAATAGAAGAATTAAAGTTAAAAGCAGCAAGTCTGACTCGCCAAACTCATGAATTAGGCATTCCAATTATGATTTTATTTGAAGGTATGCCGGCGTCAGGGAAGACACGCTTATCCAATGAACTATTACTGACTTTTGATGCAAAATACACACAATTCATCTCTACTAAGTCACCACAATATGAAGATTTAAGATATCAATTTTTACAAAAATATTGGAACACATTACCTCAAAAAGGACACATTAACATATATTTTAGAAGTTGGTATTCTCATTTCTTAGATTATAAAGAAAACGGTATTAAACAAGCATATTATAAAAAAAGTGAGAAACTAGTTAATCAAATCAAAAGTTTTGAAACAATGCTACAAAATGACAATTATGAATTAATTAAGTTTTATATTGAAGTGAGCGAAGAAAAACGACAAGAACATATTCAACAAACTAAAGACAATCCATTAATGAAATGGAAAGTTCAAGAATATGAACAGGTCATCCCTAATGAAACGTATTTAGCAGAAATGAGAAAGTTCACACATAAAGATAACCAATGGGAAGTCATTGATTATACACAACGTGAAGTCGCATTTGAAAAAATGTACAAACATATAATAGAAAGATTAGAAAACGCGATTAAGAAATCAAATAGACAGCAAGCTAATAAAGACGGTGCATTTAGCAAAGATTTTTCGACTAATATGTTTGATGTTAAATTCGAGAAAATTTCTAAAAAAGAATATAAAGAGATGATTGAACCTTTACAAAAACGTATGAGAGAAATTCAATTTGCATTATATGAAAGAAAGATTCCACTTATTTTAACTTTCGAAGGAATGGATGCAGCTGGTAAAGGTGGTAATATTAAGCGAATTCGAGAAAAGTTAGATCCTACAGGTTATGAAGTAAATGGTATCAGTGCACCAACCGATGTTGAATTAGCTCATCATTACTTATGGCGCTTTGCTAAAGAAATGCCTAAAACAGGTCACCTTGAAATATTCGATCGCAGTTGGTACGGCAGAGTGTTGGTAGAAAGAGTAGAGGGGTTTGCCGATAAAGAAGAATGGAAACGAGCTTATCATGAAATTAATGAATTTGAAAAAATGTGGACAGATGAAGGTGCGATTCTTTTAAAATTTTTCTTGTGTTTAGATAAAGATGAACAACTTAAGCGATTTAAGGATAGAGAGCAAGATCCAAATAAACAATGGAAAATAACGGATGAAGATTGGCGTAATCGTGATAAATGGGATTTATATTTAGAAGCAAGTCATGACATGATTAAATATACTGATACTAATTACGCACCTTGGTTCATTGTGCCTGCTGATCATAAGAAGACTGCAAGAGTTGAAGTGTTGAAATATATTATTAGACAATGTGAAAAAGTATTATGGGGCGTTAAAGACTATTAAACTAATTCGGATTACAAAATAAATATAGTTTGTGTTTAGATGAAATGATTCAAATTAATGAAAAAGTTTGGATATTTCATCTATTTTTATGTTAAAACTAACCATTTTAAATTTTTAGAACTATTACAGTTATGTAACTAAAATGCAATCTGTAATATTACGACAAATGTAAAAGTTGAGCAAAACTCTTAAAAATCTAATGTAATATAAGGGTTTGTGATGAAATTTTAAACTAAAAAGTTTAAGTCTTTATATTACAAGGACGACATTTATATTTCAAAGTTACAAAACGAGGTTTAGTTTGTAATTTTTTGTAAGGAACGTGTAATATACAAAGCCGATTTTTATGGTATAGTGAATACCGTCGAAAGTTAAACAAAAACATTTTCAATATTGCACAACGAATTTAATACAAGAAAACATATAAAAACAAAAAACTTTTTGGAGGATTTTTCAATTATGAAGAAGACATTTATCGCATCAACATTAGCATTAACTTTAGGAGCAGCAGGTTACGCAGTATCAGGTCACGAAGCACACGCTTCAGAAACTACTAACGTAGATCAAGCACATTTAATCGACTTAGCTCATAACCACCCAGAACAATTAAACGCTCAACCAGTTCAAGCTGGCGCTTACGACATTCACTTTGTAAGTGGTGGATTCGAATATAACTTCACTTCAGACGGTACAAACTTCTCTTGGAACTACCAAGAAGTTGGTTCAAACGCTTCAACAACTCAAGCATCAGCTCAAACATCAAATACTGCAGCTCAATCAGCTGACTACACAACTTCTTATAACCAAGAAGCTAGTACTCAATCAGTAAGCTCTAACCAACAATCAAGCAACACTAACGTAGAAGCTGTTTCAGCTCCAACTACTTCTTCAAACAGTAGTTCAAGCCATAACTACAGTACTAAAACAACTTCATACTCAGCACCATCAACTTCAAGTGCTTCAACTTCAAGTGCTTCAACTGGTGGATCAACTAAAGCTCAATTCTTAGCTAATGGTGGTACTGAAGCTGCATGGAACGCTATCGTTATGCCTGAATCAGGTGGTAACCCTAACGCAGTTAACCCAGCTGGATACAGAGGTTTAGGTCAAACTAAAGAATCTTGGGGTTCAGGATCAGTAGCTAGCCAAACTAAAGGTATGCTTAACTATGCTAATAGCCGTTACGGTTCATTAAGCAGTGCAATTGCTTTCCGTCAAAGCCACGGATGGTGGTAGGATTCAGTTTATAACTGGAAAGAACTTCGAGTTATAAATGATTGAGAGGATGACTATGTCATCCTCTTTTTTTATGTCTTTTTTTATTTAGCTTATTAATTTTTTACAAAGTTTAATTAAAAATTTTAATTCATTTGGTGTTTAGAGTTTAAATAATGATAATGAGGGAACATGTTCTAAAACGTATGTTAATAGGTGATAAAATAGTGAAGGTGTTGTTATGTGTTTGAAAATTATTAAAAAGACCTTGAAATTAACTGTTTTACATAGTTTGTATTGGTTTTCGATTCAAATGACATTAGCACACTTTGGAACTAAAATACCTAATTCATTTTTTGAAAAAAATGGGCATATATTTCGTATATACTCTTGGGAAAATAATGGTAAATTTTGGAATAGAATTTTAAAAGTAAACCAATGGAAGTACTTGATACCTGAAGGAAGTAAATTAAATTCTCATATATATAATAAGAATTCAATAGAAGATTTAAATATTGAAACATTAAAACAACTTGATATTGAAATGAAAAGAGCAGAATTGATTCATTGGTTGTCTATAATACCAGTTATTATATTTGTGAAATCTTCTAGATACATACAAATAATCAATTTAATCTATGTATTATTTAGTCATATTCCTGTGATCTTAGTACAAAGATATAATCGTCCAAGATTAGAAAAGTTAATTCGTTTAATTTATAAAAGAGGTTAAATACATGACTGAAAATACTAAAGTGGTTGTTATTGGTGGTGGATTAGGTGGTATATCTGCTGCAATTAGAATGGCACAAAGTGGTTATGAAGTATCATTATTCGAACAAAATGAACATATAGGAGGTAAAGTCAATCGCCTTGAAACGAAAGGGTTTGGTTTTGATTTAGGACCTTCTATATTAACTATGCCTCAAATTTTTGAACGTTTATTCGAATATAGTAATAAACATATGGAAGATTATGTAACAATTGAAAGATTACCATTACAATGGCGAAGCTTCTTTACAGATGGTACATATATAGATTTATATGAAGGAATAGAACAAACATTTTCAAATAATGACCAACTATCTTTGACTGATAAAGAAGAGTTACAAAATTATTTAGAGTATACACGACGTATACAGCGAATTACAGAAAAAGGCTATTTTAATAAAGGGTTAGACAAATTAAAAGATATTATAAAATATCATGGGCCTTTACGTTCTTTAAAAGAGTTTGATTATTTTTCTACTATGCAACAAGCAATAAATCAACGTGTTAGTAATCCTAAATTAAGAGATATGTTAGGTTACTTTATCAAATATGTAGGTTCATCTTCTTATCATGCACCAGCAGTATTATCAATGCTATTTAATATGCAACAAGAACAAGGTCTATGGTATGTTCAGGGCGGTATACATCGACTCGCTCAAGCATTGGAACAACTTGCTATAGAAGAAGGGGTTCAAATTCACACTAGTGTATCTGTTAAAAATATAAAAACCTATCATGACGACGTAGTAGGAGTTAGATTAGCAGATGGTAGATTTTTTGAAGCTGACTATATTATCTCTAATATGGAAGTTATTCCTACATATAGAGAATTATTACATTTTAATCAAAAACGTATTGATAAATTAGAAGGCGTATACGAACCGGCTAGTTCTGGATTTGTAATGCATTTGGGTGTCAGTAAATCTTATCCTCAGCTACGACATCATAATTTTTTCTTTTCCAGTAATTCAAAAAGAAATTATGAAGAAGTATTTGATCAAAAAATATTACCTCAAGACCCAACGATTTATTTAGTAAATACGAATAAAACTGACTCAACTCAAGCACCTAATGGTTATGAAAATATAAAAGTTTTACCACATATCCCATATATTCAAGATAAACCTTTTAAAAAAGAAGAGTATCAAATATTTAGAAACATCGTATTAGATAAATTAGAACGTATGGGACTAACTGATTTAAGACAGCATATTATATATGAAGATTATTGGTTACCTGAATATATTGAGCAACATTACCGTTCTAATAGAGGAGCAATATATGGTGTTGTAGCAGATAAAAAGAAAAATAAAGGTTTCAAATTCCCTAAATGTAGCCAATATTTTAATAATTTGTACTTTGTTGGTGGTTCCGTCAACCCAGGAGGCGGTATGCCTATGGTTACTTTAAGCGGACAACAAGTAGCAGATATGATTAATCTGCGCGAAGGAACTAAAGGAGAAAAATAGTGAGAATTATTCAATATATTATTACTGTTTTTACAACGGTATCAATAGTGTGTGGTCATTTTATATATAATCATAGATATAGATTGAACCATCAGAAAACAAATAATAGCCATGATTTGAAAGAAATAAATGGGAGTAATCCAATCATAACTATTATTATTCCTGCTAGAAACGAAGCTCATAGATTACCACAATTACTGGAATCCTTATTAACGCAAACTGGAAATTTTAAAGTGATTGTCATGGATGATGGTTCTACAGATGACACAGTCAACGTTGCAAAAGCATATCAAGTTGAGGTTCATCAAGTTCAATATTCCATTGAAGATAAATGGCGTGGTAAATCACGTGTATGTTATGAAGGAATGAAGTATTGTAATAGTAAATTAGTAATGTTTGTGGATGCAGATGTAGTATTTGAAAATAACGAAGTCATTGAGAAACTTATTCATACTTATCATCATCAAGACGATAAAGGATTACTAAGTGTTCAACCTTATCATAAAACACGTAACATCTATGAAAATTTATCAGCAATTTTTAATTTAATGACTGTAGTAGGTATGAATCACTTCTCATCTTTAAAGAAACAGAAGGACAATAATATAGCATTTGGGCCAATATTGTTAACTAACATAGATGACTATTTAGCTACTAATGGGCATCTGAATGCAGAACACAGTATTATTGAAGGCTTTGCACTTGGCCAAGCTTATCAACAACTCAATTTACCTGTCACACTTTATGAAGGAAAAGGCAACATTCATTTTAGAATGTACGAAGAGGGGTTGAATGCATTAGTTAAAGGTTGGACCAAGCATTTATCTGTAGGTGCTAATCAGACAGAGTCACGCATAATGTTTGCTATAATAATTTGGCTATTTGGTTCTATAATGACTAGTTTAGGAATAATATTTAGTTGTATTTATAAACCTATTTCAAAATTTAAAATGTTAACGCTATACTTTATCTATACAATTCAGTTTATTCAATTGCATCGACGTGTTGGTAATTTTTCTAGGATATTGTTATGTTTACATCCATTACTATTTTTATTTTTCTGTAGTATTTTTGGGAAATCATTGTGGCATACATATATTTTGAAAAAGGTTGAATGGAAAGGTAGACACTTTGACATTCATTAAAGTGAATAGTATTAAAGCAACAGGAGGTCAAATAATGACAACGATTAATGAAAGTTATAAATATTGCCATCAAATTATGAAAAAGTATTCTAAAAGTTTTTCTTATGCGTTTGATTTATTACCTGAACGTGAGAGGCGTGCGATATGGGCAGTATATGCAGTATGCCGAATTATAGATGATAGTATTGATGAAGAACAAGACCCTGAAAAGTTACAAGCTATTAAAGAAGATATTCAATTAATTGAGGCACAAGAAGTTCAGTCAATTGATCAATTCAAAAGTGATGAGCTTATTATGTTAGCTTTTTTAGATGCGTCAAAGCAATACAAAATGGAATATCAATCATTATATAATCTTATTCATGCTGTATCAGAAGATGAAGATTTTGAAATGTTTAAAGAAGATAAAGATTTGATGGGATATTGTTATGGTGTAGCTGGCACAGTAGGTGAAATATTGACACCTATTTTGACTGAACATCCTGTTGAAGAAACTTATGAAGTATCGAGACAATTAGGAGAAGCCTTACAATTAACTAATATTTTACGTGACGTTGGTGAAGATTTTGAAAAAGGTAGAATTTACTTTAGTCAATCAATGATTCATCAATTTGATGTAGATATAAAACATGTCTTCCATAATCAACCTACACAAAATTATATTCAATTATGGGAACATTACGCTCAAATTGCAGAAAAAGATTATCAATATACTTTAGATCATTTGGAAGTATATAAACCTGAAGCAAGACCAATTATAGAATTAGCAGCACTCATTTATAAAGGGATTATTGATGAGGCACGACAGCACGATTATTCATTACATCGTCGAGTTTATGTTTCTAGAATTAAAAAATTAAAAATATATAGACAGATTAAAAATAAATATCAAGAATAGGATGAATGCGAATTGAATATTGCTGTAATAGGTGCAGGTGTAACTGGATTAGCCTCGGCAGCTCGACTAGCCGCAAAAGGACATCAAGTCACACTATTTGAAAAGAATAATAAAATTGGTGGACGAATGAATCAATTTACGAAAGATGGTTTTACCTTTGATATGGGTCCCACTATTGTAATGGTGCCTGAAGTATACAAAGCAGTGTTTGAGGATTGCGGACAGCGTTTTGAAGATTACGTTGAAATGGAACAATTACGATACATTTATGACGTCTACTTTGATAAAGATGACAAAGTACGTGTACCTACTGATTTAGCTGAATTACATGATACGTTAGAACAGATTGAACCAGGAACAACACACGGATTTATGAAATTCTTAACTGATATTTATAAACGATATGAGGTTGCGAGAAAATACTTTTTAGAACGTACATACAGAAAACCATCTGACTTTTATAATATGACATCATTGATTCAAGGATATAAATTAAAAACATTAAATCATGCTGACAATTTAATTGGACAATATGTAGATAATGAAAAAATTCAAAAATTACTTGCGTTTCAAATGCTGTATATTGGAATAGATCCTAAACGAGGTCCATCGTTATACTCTATTATACCGATGATTGAAATGATGTTTGGCGTTCATTTCATAAAAGGTGGAATGTACGGTATGGTTAAAGGATTACAAAAGTTAAACGAAGACTTAGGTGTCGATATTCAATGTAATGCAGATATTGAAGAAATTATTATAGATCCTAAATATAAGACAGCAGATGGTGTCAAAGTAAACGGTTTGGTCCAGCGTTTTGACAAAGTATTATGTACAGCTGACTTTCCTTATGCAGCACAAGAATTAATGCCTAAACATGCACCTGTTAAAAAATATCCACCTCAAAAGATAGACAAATTAGATTACTCTTGCTCTGCTTTTCTAATGTATATTGGAATAGATAAAGATATTACAGAAGATGTGTTATTGCATAATGTCATATTTTCAAATCATTTCAGACAAAATATTGAAGAGATTTTTGGCGGTGATATATCAAAAGATCCTTCATTATATTTATATGTACCAAAAATAGGAGATCAATCATTAGCACCAGAAGGTCAAACAGGGCTATACGTTCTTATGCCAACGCCAGAACTTAAAACAGGACAATTAGAGTGGGATAACGAAAATTTTATAAATGAAGTTAAAGATATTATTTATCGTAAACTGGAAACGATTCCTACATTAGAAAGTATTAAGGAACACGTCATATCAGAAACGATTTTTACTCCAGAAGATTTTGAAAGTAAATTTAATGCTAAATTCGGTACTGCATTCGGTTTAATGCCGACATTATCACAGAGTAATTACTTTAGACCACCTAATGTTTCTAAAGACTATCAAGATTTATACTTTGCAGGTGCAAGTACCCATCCGGGAGCAGGCGTACCTATCGTATTAACTAGTGCTAAAATTACAGTTGATGAAATACTTAAAGATATAGATAATCAGATTTAAATTAAAAGTTAGCGGAGTGTAATAACTCTGTTAGCTTTTTTTGATTAAATCATCTAAAAATTTAGAATATTGACAATATTTTAACGGTTGATAAAATGAATGTACTAATAGATGATTATAAAAATAGTTGAATAATGTATAAAGGGGGCGTTTTAAGTTGAAAATGTCGAATCGATTAGCGGCTATCCCTGAGAGTTATTTTGGAAAAACGATGGGACGTAAAATTGAACATGGACCATTACCATTAATCAACATGGCTGTTGGTATTCCAGATGGAGAAACACCACAAGGTATTATTAACCACTTTGCTGAAGCATTAAAAATACCTGAAAATCAAAAATATGGTGCCTTTCACGGTAAAGATACTTTTAAACAAGCTATTGTAGATTTTTATCTAAGACACTACGGGGTCGAATTAGATAAAGATGAAGAAGTATGTATACTATATGGTACAAAAAATGGGTTAGTTGCATTACCAACATGTCTAGCAAATCCAGGTGACAACGTCTTATTACCAGATCCAGGATATACGGATTATTTGGCAGGTGTGATGCTAGCTGACGCTAACCCAGTTCCATTAAATTTAGAACCGCCGTATTATTTACCAAATTGGGATGCAGTGGATGCGGAAATATTAGAAAAAGCAAAGTTAGTTTATTTAACCTATCCTAATAATCCTACAGGTTCAACTGCTACGAAATCAGTGTTTGATGAAGCAATACAAAAATTTAAACATACTGATACCAAAATCATTCATGATTTTGCATACAGCGCATTTGGTTTTGATGCTAAAAATCCAAGTATTTTATCTTCAGAAAATGGAAAGGATGTAGCAGTAGAAATCTTTTCATTATCTAAAGGATACAATATGTCAGGATTTAGAGTTGGTTTCGCAGTAGGTAATCGTGACATGATTCAAGCTTTGAAAAAATATCAAACACATACAAATGCTGGTATGTTTGGAGCGTTACAAGACGCAGCTACTTATGCATTAAATCATTATGATGACTTTTTAGAAGAACAAAATGCCACATTTAAACGAAGACGAGATATCTTTGAGAGTAAATTAGAGGAAGCGGGAATACCATTTGTTCATTCAACAGGAGGCATTTATTGCTGGTTGAAGACCCCACCTCAATACGATAGTAAAGCGTTTGAACAGATGTTATTAAAAGAACAATCAATTTTAGTCGCACCTGGTATACCATTTGGTGACAATGGAAAGTATTATGTCAGACTTTCATTAGCATTATCTGAAGAACAACTTGAAACAGCAGCAAAACGATTATCAACATTAACCAATTTATATGAAAAATAATGTGTAGGGGATGTTAGTATGACTAAAATAAAAATAATGAGTGTACGTGATGAGGATATTGTCTATATTGAAGATTGGGCTAAGAAGAATAACGTTGAATATGAACTATCACGTCATCCTTTAACAGACGATAATATAGATGAAGTAGAAGGATTTGATGGACTATCACTTTCACAACAAATACCTATCTCTGAAGAAGTATTTGTGAAGTTAAAATCATTTGGTATTAAGCAAATCGCTCAAAGAAGTGCGGGATTCGATACGTATGATTTAGAATTGGCATCAAAATATGACATCATTGTTTCCAATGTACCGTCATATTCACCTAGTTCAATTGCTGAATTTGCAGTGACGCAAGCAATTAATGTAGTAAGAAACTTTAACGCAATCCAAAATAAAATGAACGTTCATGATTTTAGATGGGAACCTTCGATATTATCAAAATCAATAAGTGAATTAAAAGTAGCAGTAATTGGAACAGGTAGAATTGGAAGTATTGTTGCCAAGATTTTTGCACAAGGATATGATTGTGAAGTTGTAGCGTATGATCCGTTTCCAAATGAAGGTAGTGAAGAATATGTAACTTATCAACCTACATTACAAGAAGCAATTGAAGGTGCAGATATAGTGACATTGCACGTACCTGCTACAAAATATAATCATCATTTGTTTGATAAACATACATTTTCTCATTTTAAAAAAGGAGCTGTATTTGTAAACTGTGCTAGAGGCTCATTAGTAGATACCAATGCATTATTATCTAGTATAGATAGTGGACAAATCAAAGGAGCTGCTTTAGATACGTATGAATTTGAACGTGGATTATTCCCTAGTGATCAACGTGAACAACAGTTTAATGATCAATTATTGCAACAATTAATTGATAGAGAAGATATCATTATTACGCCGCATATTGCATTTTATACAGATGCTGCAGTAAAAAATTTAATCGTTGATGCATTAGATGCAACATTAGAAGTACTACAAACTGGAACAACACACTTACGAGTAAATTAAAAATGGGGGGATTGAGACATAAACCCCAAAATAAAAGCACTAAGGTGATTAAAAATAAATCATCTTAGTGCTTTATCTATACTCAATGCTTTATTTGAATTATTTAACGTCGTAGCCTTGATCTTCAATAGCATCTTTCATGTCTGATAATTGTACTTTATCTTCATCATAATCGACACGTACTTGACCTTTGTCTAAATTAACTTCTGCTGCAGAAACACCATTGATTCTTGCTAAAGCAGATTCAACTGCATTTTTGCAATGATCGCAACTCATACCTTCTACATTTATAACTTTTTGTCCCATTTTTTTTCACCTCTATAATTTAATGACTTAATTTCATTTTATAACTAAGTTGCATGACTTGAAAGTAAATGCATACCAATTAGTGTTGAAATTATTTTATAATACGTTTTAATCTTAGTGCATTTGTGACTACACTGACAGAACTAAGTGCCATAGCAGCCCCTGCAATCCAAGGGGCGAGTAGGCCTAATGCTGCAATAGGGATGCCGGCTATATTATAACCAAATGCCCAAATTAAATTTTGTCGTATGTTACGCATTGTTAATTGGCTAATGTTTAATGTTTTAGGCAGTAAGGATAAATCACCACCTAAAATTGTAATGTCGGCAGCTTCAATAGCAACTTCAGTTCCAGTACCCATCGCTATACCAATATTTGCTGTTACAAGCGCAGGCGCATCGTTAACGCCATCTCCAACCATGGCAACTTGTTTACCTTCCTTTTGTAATTGTGTTATATGTGCAGATTTTTCGTCAGGAAGTACATTTGCTATAACACGATCAATACCCACTTGTTTTGCAATAGCTTGAGCAGTATTATCATTGTCACCTGTTAGCATAACAACATTAATATTCATATCGTGTAATCGACGAATTGATTCAATTGCATTGTCTTTAATAGTATCTGCTACTGCTATCAGACCTTGATAAACGCCGTTAATAGCGATAAGCATGGCAGTTTTACCATTGCTCTCCCAATCTGTCATTTTAGATTCAATATGATTTGAGAGTTCAACATTATTTGATGTCATTAACTGGCGATTACCTACTAGAACTTGTTTTTGACTAACAGATGCTTCTATTCCATGACCAGGCAGTGCATTAAATGTATCTGTATTTATTAAGTTGATATTATTTGTTTGAGCATAATCAACAATTGCTTTTGCAAGAGGGTGTTCAGAAGCATATTCTGCACTTGCAAGTAATTGTAACGTTTCGTTATCACCCTCAAAATCAGTTACAACAGGCTTACCATTTGTAATAGTACCTGTTTTATCTAATACGATAGTATCAATATTTTGTGCTTGTTCAACGTATTGACCACCTTTAAATAAGATGCCTTTTTCAGCAGCACGACCAGTACCTACCATAATAGATGTTGGAGTTGCCAATCCTAATGAACATGGACAAGCGATCACTAGCACTGAAATAGCGGCTACAAGTGCTGGTTCAAATTGTCCGAAATGTACTAACGTAATCCAAATAATAAATGTGAGTAAAGCAATACCTATAACAGTAGGTACAAAATATCCAGAAATTTGATCTGCTAAACGTTGGATAGGTGCTTTAGATCCTTGAGCTTGTTCAACGACTTTAATGATATTAGCTAGTGCGGTATCATTACCTACTTGAGTAGCTTGAATAACAATGGCGCCATTTTGATTAATTGTCGCACCAATAACTTTATCGTTGATTTGTTTATCTACAGGTATAGATTCACCTGTAAGCATAGATTCATCTATTGACGTTGTACCTTTTAGAATAATGCCATCAACTGGAATCTTTTCACCTGGTTTAATTAAAATATTATCATTTACTTGAACATCTTTTACAGGTATCATCATTTCTTTATTGTCTTTAATAACACGTGCTTCTTTAGCTTGAAGGCTTAATAGTTCACCTAATGCATTAGTAGTTTGTGTTTTAGCTTTCGTTTCTAAATATTTACCAAATAAAATTAAAGTAATTAACACTGCACTCGTTTCAAAATAAAGATGAGGCATTTGAGTTGTGTGATTGAGCCATTTAAACATTTCATAGATACTATAGAAATAGGCAGCACTCGTGCCTAATGCCACTAATACATCCATATTTGCGGAACCATTTTTAAGATTTTTATAGGCGCCTTTATAGAATTGCCAACCTATAATGAATTGTACCGGTGTGGCTAATATGAATTGGAACCATGGATTCATAAATATTGAAGGTAATGGCATATGAAACAAATGAACTAACATCGTTGCTAGTAATGGTATTGATAATATAGCAGCTATGACTAATTTAGTAAGTTGCTTTTTGAGTCGTTTATCTTTATTAGAATATTGATTTTGTCCTTCTTTTACTTTTGCATCATAGCCTAAATTTTGTATTTTAGAAATGAAATCATCGCTATTAACTACTCCACGATAATATTCAACAGTAGCTTGTTCGGTAGTTAAATTGACGTTGGCATTGATAACACCATCAATTTTATTAAGTACTTTTTCAATACGATTAGAACATGCTGCACATGTCATGCCAGAAATCGTTAATTCTACACTTTCTTTAACGACATCATAGCCTAAATGTTGAATTTCGTTAACGTAGTCCTCAGTATGATATTGTCCTTGATGATCATCAATTGTTGCTTGCTCAGTTGTAATGTTAACTTGAGCAGTAACATTATCAAGTTTATTGAGTTTCTTTTCTATTCTATTTGAACACGCAGCACATGTCATTCCTGTGATATCTATAGTTGTTTTTTTGTTATTATCCATGTGAAAGCCTCCGTTTCTTCTCATCATTAATGTACCCCCTATAGGTATATAAGTCAAACACATTGTTTGCCAAAAGAAGAAAGTAAGACTAGATAATAAAAAAATCCCACACAAATATTTTAAGAAACATTTGTGTGGGATTTTATCATCTATATTAACAGCTAATATGCTGGAATTGTAGCTCTTATAAATAGAATGGATTTTTGGTTAACGAGTTAGAAAAAGTCTGAAGGGGAAAATTGTTTAAGATCAATATCTTTAACTTGATTGATGTCATAATTAGAAATATTTTCTAAGATTTGACCATCTTTTGCTTGTTGATAATAACGATCGGCTTCATTAATAACGTCATGAGTTTGGAAAGTTTTGACCACGCCTAAAAGTATAAGAACTGCGATTGCTGATTTTAAAATACGTTTCATGATATTGGCTCCTTTAATGTGTTGGTAGAGTCTATTATAAAAAATATGTTGATAAAAAACATGAGGCTATAGTATTGATGTGAACTCGTACTTCAGTATGATTCTTAAAGAATAGCCCTATAAAGGTGTATAGGTAGTTTTATATGTAAGTTTATAGGGAAGGTGAATAAAGATTAGGAAAGGGGCAAAACTATAAACTTATTAGAATTTCATCAACAAATTAAAGGATATACGCAACCACAACAACCAGGTATTGAAGCTGACATGAATCCTAAACCAATTGCTGAATTAGACGAATATAAAGCAGCTGGAAAATTAAAAGGAAAAGTAGCACTTATTACTGGCGGAGATTCTGGTATTGGACGCTCTGTAGCAATTCTATTTGCTAAAGAAGGTGCTAATGTAGCTATCGGATATTATAATGAACATCAAGATGCAGAAGATACCGTTAATCGATTAAAAGAACTAGGTGTCGAGGCTAAAGCATATGCGCATGATTTAAAAGACGAAAAGCAATCACAACAACTTATCAAAGATGTTGTAGAGGATTTCGGAGGACTTAATATATTAGTTAATAATGGTGGCGTACAATTTCCAAGAGACCATTTTGAAGAAATTACGCCAGAACAAGTTAAAGAAACATTCCAAACTAATATTTTCGGCATGATGTTTTTATCACAAGCTGCCGTACCATATTTAAATGATGGAGATACGATTATTAATACAACAAGTGTGACAGCTTATAGAGGTTCAGGACACTTGATTGATTATTCAGCAACAAAAGGCGCCATTGTATCATTTACGCGTTCATTAGCTACAACACTTATGGAGAAAAATATTCGTGTAAATGCAGTTGCACCTGGACCGATTTATACACCTTTAATTCCTTCTACATTTGATGAAGATAAAGTTGAAAATCAAGGCGGTGGCACTCCTATGGGACGTAGAGGTCAACCAGCAGAGCTAGCACCTTCCTATGTATTTTTAGCTACATCTGCTGATAGTTCTTATATTACTGGACAAGTAATTCATGTTAACGGTGGAGACTACATGACAACATAGGAGTTAATATAGAAAAGAGTAATTGTTAGGGTGAAAAGATTAATGACTGAAAAGGAAAAAATGTTAGCTCATCAGTGGTATGATGCTAATTTTGATAATGAATTAATTGAAGATAGAAAGAAAGCTAAAGACTTATGTTTTGAATATAATCATACGAGACCTAGTAATGAAACAAAAAGACATGAGATATTATCGACTTTATTTAATGCAAAACTTGAAAATATAAGTATAGCGATTCCTTTTGATACAGATTATGGTTGGAATATTACCTTTGGAAAAAATGTATTTTTAAATACCAATTGCTATCTAATGGATGGCGGAGGTATCACTTTTGGAGATAATGTATTTGTTGGTCCCAATTGTGGCTTCTATACAGCAACACATCCATTAAAGTTTAAAGACAGAAATAAAGGTTTAGAATTAGCTGAAGAAATTATAGTAGGAAGTAATACATGGTTTGGGGGTAATGTAGCAGTTTTACCCGGGGTTACTATAGGTGAAGGCAGTGTTATAGGTGCGGGTAGTGTAGTGTCTAAAGATATACCGCCAAATAGTTTAGCAGTAGGTAACCCTTGTAAAGTGATACGTCAAATAGACAATGAATAAATAAATGAGATATAGTCCATAAGATCAATTTAGGTTATTCCTGAATATGATTTCTTATGGGCTTGTTTTTTTATAAAAAGTAAAATATAAGTCTTTATAAGTTGAGACTAATTTTCGTTTCTCTAATATTTTAGTTAATTTTTGAAATATTAAGATTTTTAAATGAAAGCGATTGCAAAATTACAATGATACATAGTAGAATGTAAGAAAGGTTGAGATAAAGTTGCATTAGCGTAACAGTAACATGATTAAAATAGCGCACTTATCTAGACCTATATGTAATTAAACAAAGGGTTCAACAACTCATTTTAATATTTCATAGGGGGTACGCAATAATGGTAGTAGATTTTAAAAATGAACCAGGAATTGATTTTTCTGTTCAAGCGAATGTAGATAAATTTAAAGAGACTTTAAAAGCAGTAGAAGGTCAATTAGGTCAAAGTATTCCATTAGTCATTAATGGAGAAAAGATAGATAAAAAAGATCAATTTGAATCTATAAATCCAGCTAATACTTCTCAAACTATTGCTAAAGTTTCAAAAGCAACAAAAGAAGATGTTGAAAAAGCATTTCAATCTGCTAACGAAGCATACCAGACATGGAAAAAATGGTCTCATAAAGATCGTGCTGAATTAATGTTACGTGTTGCTGCAATTATTCGTCGTCGCAAAGAAGAAATTTCTGCTGTTATGGTTTATGAAGCGGGTAAACCATGGGATGAAGCAGTAGGCGATGCGGCTGAGGGTATTGATTTTATTGAATACTATGCACGTTCAATGATGGATTTAGCTGATGGTAAACCTGTTTTAGATAGAGAAGGAGAACATAACAAATATTTCTATAAATCTATAGGAACAGGTGTTACAATTCCACCTTGGAACTTCCCATTTGCGATTATGGCTGGAACAACATTAGCACCAGTTGTAGCAGGTAATACAGTTTTATTAAAACCAGCAGAAGATACGCCGTTAACTGCTTATAAATTAATAGAAATTTTAGAAGAAGCAGGTTTACCAAAAGGTGTAGTTAACTTTGTACCAGGAGATCCTAAAGAAATTGGTGACTACTTAGTAGACCACAAAGATACTCACTTTGTAACATTTACTGGTTCAAGAGCAACAGGTACACGTATTTATGAAAGAAGTGCAGTCGTTCAAGAAGGACAAACATTCTTAAAACGCGTTATCGCTGAGATGGGCGGTAAAGACGCTATCGTTGTCGATGAAAATGTTGATACAGATTTAGCAGCAGAATCAATTGTAACATCAGCATTTGGATTTGCAGGTCAAAAATGTTCTGCATGTTCAAGAGCAATTGTGCATCAAAATGTTTATGATGAGGTATTAGAAAAAGCTGTTAAATTAACTAAAGAATTATCTTTAGGAGACACAACAGGCAATACATTTGTAGGACCAGTAATTAATCAAAAACAATTTGATAAAATCAAAAATTATATCGAAATTGGTAAAGAAGAAGGTAAATTAGAACAAGGTGGAGGCACTGATGATTCTACTGGATATTTCATTGAGCCAACTATTTTCTCTGGCTTGAAATCTTCAGACCGAATTATGCAAGAAGAAATCTTCGGCCCAGTTGTTGGATTTGTTAAAGTAAAAGATTTTGATGAAGCGATTGATGTTGCTAATGATACTGATTATGGTTTAACTGGTGCAGTATTTACTAATAATCGTGAACACTGGATTAAAGCTGTAAATGAATACGATGTAGGTAACTTATACTTAAATCGTGGATGTACAGCAGCAGTTGTTGGATATCATCCATTTGGTGGATTCAAAATGTCAGGTACTGACGCTAAAACAGGTAGCCCAGACTACTTATTAAACTTCTTAGAACAAAAAGTTGTATCTGAAATGTTCTAATACAAAATAAAGTAATAGTCAAAGACGTTGTGTAAGTCTATCTCAGATTTATGCAACGTTTTTTTATGAATTCAAGTGCAAAATTAATTTTATAAATATTAAGAAAAGATTGATGAAATATTAATTTTACAGAAAAATGATTAAAACATTTAAATAGTGATATATACTCAATAAGAACTTTTAAATATAAGGCTATTGGGAGGATTTAATCATGAAGGGTAGTAAGAAACTAAATCAATTATTAGAAGATAATGAAAAGAAATTAAAAAAGCTTTTTAAATACGATAAGAAAGAATCTTTGTCATTTACAAAAGAAGATAGAGAAAAAGTTGAAGATCAATATGGAGTTTATGTCATTTTCGATGGTAAGAAACCTATATTTGTTGGTCAAACAGGTGGTTATGCGACAGGTTATAAACCAATTCAAAAAGATTTAAATACAAAATTAGCTCAATATAATTCTAAATCTGATAGTGGTACAACTAAATTCAGAAAAGAACTTGCTAAAAATAAAAATGCAGATACTTCTGAACTAAAAGAAATGACTGCTGAAAATTTTGGTTTAACATTCCAATATATTAAAGTTAAAGGGGAACCCGCTTTTATTAATATTTTAGAAATTCTTGCTTTAGAATATGCTAAAGAAAAGGAAATTAAACTTTATAACTTTGCTTAATTAAACAATGACAGCGTCTTATGAATTTAGGCGCTGTCATTTTACTTTTAAATTACTTTAAGTATGTGAATTATTTTTTTCTTCAATATATCGTTTATGATAATATCTAGATAATTTTATATCATGTATAAATGAAATAACAGGTCTTGCTGTCATTTGAATACTACCAATTACAAATAATATCGTACCCAAAGTCATAGTTGCATCACTAAAAAAGAAAAAGCTTCCTACCAAAAATACTAATCCCAAAATAATATCATTAATTTGATATATTGCTTTATAAAAATTGGTGATTTGATTAGCATGATCTTGTGTAGCTAGATCATATTTTTGATTATTAGTGTTTAAATGTAAGTCGACGCTGTTTTTATTGTTGTGGTGGGTAAACATAGGTAAACCTCCTTTAAATTCATAACATCAAATACCCTTATAATAATTAATAAAACGCATGAGTTACTATAAAGAAAGGAATGAGTCTAATGGAATATAAAACTTATTATGATTCACCAGTCGGGTTATTAGAACTTGTTAGCGATGGCGAATATCTTACACATGTACTCTATCAAAACCAACAATTAGAAGATGGTCGAGTTGAAAAAGATGATATAAAAGTATTTCAATTAACTAAAGAATGGCTTGATGCTTATTTTAAAGGGGATGTTCCAAACTTAAATATTCCTACTAAACCTCAGGGTACTGAGTTTCAACAATTTGTATGGCAAGAACTCGAAAAAATTGAATACGGGGAATTAACAACTTACGGAGATATAGCTCAAAAAGTAGCAACACGAATGAATAAAGACAAAATGTCAGCTCAGGCAGTTGGTGGCGCAGTTGGGAGTAATCCAATATCTATTATTATTCCATGTCATAGAGTTGTCGCTAAAAATGGAAGTCTTACAGGATATGGTGGAACAATCAAAAACAAAGTAAAATTATTAGAAACTGAAAAAGTAGACATGAGTCCTTTATTTGTACCAAAACATAGTACTAAACCATAAAAATACGTAATTTTTGAGCATTGAATATAAAGATAGCACTAAGATGATTTTCTTCCTAATCATCTTAGTGCTATTATTTTGGAATTTGTATTCCAGTATGGTTTATAGTTTATTATTTTGGAACGTGGTATTCACGAATATTGTCATTAATAGCTTCTAAATAGAAGATAGATTGATCATTGTCTACTGCATCTTGTTGTGCGTCAAATTCTAAATTATCAAAGCGATTGAAGAAGTTTTCATATTCTTCTACTGAAACTTCTTGTCGTTTTTCTAGAGCAGATTGATGACCTTTAGTATCTAATTGATTTTGGAAACCATCAACGACAGTAGCACTAAAGAACTCACCAACAGAACCTGAACCATAACTAAATAATCCGATTGTTTGTCCGCTAGAAAGGTCATGATTTTCTAATAATGATATAAGACTTAAATATAAAGAACCTGTGTAAATATTACCTACATAACGGTTATAATAAACGGCATCTTCATAACCTGTTCTTAAACGTTCTTGTGTTGTTTCATCTGCTTCATCGATAATTGATTCTAAAGCTTTTTTACCCATTTTGGTAAATGGAACATGGAAACATAGTGATTCGAAATCAGCTAACGATTTATTTTCACGTTTTGAATATTCATCCCAGCTATGTTGGAATGAACGGATATATGCATCTTTTGATAATGCACCATCAACAAGTGGATATGCATGGCCAGACGGTCTCCAAAAATCATAGACATCTTCAGTATATGCTACAGCATCATCATTTAATTGTAAGAGGCTAGGATTATGAGAAATCATCATTGCTACGGCACCGGCACCTTGAGTAGGCTCACCACCAGATTGTAAACCGTAACGTGCAGTATCACTTGCGATAACTAATACTTTTTCTTCTGGACGATTTGCTAGATAATCTTTAGCTAATTGAATTGCAGGTGTAGCAGCATAACACGCTTCTTTCATTTCAAAACAACGTGCAAAAGGTTGAATGCCTAGTAAATTGTGGACTTGAACAGCTGCAGCCTTTGCAGAGTCAATTGCAGATTCAGTCGCTACAATAACCATACCGATTTTCTTTTTATCTTCGTCTGTTATAATATCTTTAGCGGCATTAGCGGCCATAGATACGATATCTTGGTTTACAGGACTTACGGCCATTTTAGTTTGGCCAATTCCAATTAAAAATTTATTTGGGTCAACTTGGCGTGCTTCAGCAAGCTTAGCCATGTCTACATAAAATTTTGGTACATAAAAGTTTATTTTATCTATACCTATGTTCATAAGGGTTACATCCTTTCAGTTTTAAAAGTAGCATTAGTATCATACCAAAATAATTTAATGATATACAATGAATATAACAGATTTTGATATGAATGTATAACAGTTATGTAAGCGTTTTAATAATTGCGTTAAATCGCCTGTTATTAATATATAAATTTAAAAAATAGCAAATGATATTGTTATAAATACAGAGATTTTTAGAATATAAAACAAGTAACTTTTACAAAGAAAACTTTAATTGTTTTATAATGGTAATAAGTTTTGTTTTATTTGAATATATAGAATTAAAAGAGATAATTCATAGTGAAAAAAGGAGAAAAAATATGCAAAATTTGGACAAAGGATTTCGTCATTTATCGAGAGAAGATAAATTAAAACAATTAGAAGAATATGGTTGGTTATCTAGCGAAAATCATGACATTTTGTTAAATCATCCACTAATAGATGAAGATATTGCTAATAGTTTAATTGAAAATGTGATTGGCCAAGGTACATTGCCCGTTGGATTATTACCTGAAATTATCGTTGATGAACAACCTTACGTTGTGCCAATGATGGTGGAAGAACCATCAGTAGTTGCTGCTGCAAGTTATGGTGCAAAGTTAGTAAATCAAACTGGTGGATTTAAAACAGTGTCAAGCCAACGTTTAATGATCGGACAAATTGTATTTGATGGTGTTGAAGATACTGAAGCTTTGGCACAGGTGATTCAAAATAACGAAGAACAAATACACCAAATTGCAGATGAAGCCTATCCATCTATTAAAGCAAGAGGTGGAGGTTATCAAAAGATTGACATAGATACGTTTCCAGAACAGCAACTGTTATCATTGAAAGTATTTGTAGATACAAAAGATGCAATGGGTGCTAACATGTTAAATACAATATTAGAGGCCATTACAGCACATTTAAAAAATGAATTTCCAGATAAAGACGTACTAATGAGCATATTATCTAATCATGCCACTGCATCTGTTGTCAAAGTACAAGGAGAAATAGACGTTAACGATTTAACTAAAGGTGGTAGAGAAGGTGCAGAAGTAGCACAAAGAATGGAACGTGCGTCTGTATTAGCACAAGTAGATATACACAGAGCTGCTACACACAATAAAGGTGTTATGAATGGTATTCATGCAGTTGTTTTAGCAACTGGTAACGATACGCGTGGTGCAGAAGCGAGTGCGCATGCATACGCTAGCCGTGATGGTCAATATCGTGGTATAGCAACGTGGGAGTATGATTCAGATCGCCAACGATTAATAGGAACGATAGAAGTGCCAATGACCTTAGCTATTGTTGGTGGTGGTACAAAAGTATTACCAATTGCTAAAGCTTCACTTGATTTACTAAATGTCAAAACTGCACAAGAGCTAGGTCATGTTGTTGTAGCGGTTGGATTAGCACAAAACTTTTCTGCGTGTCGCGCATTAGTGTCTGAAGGAATTCAACAAGGTCATATGAGCTTACAATATAAATCATTAGCAATTATCGTAGGTGCTAAAGGCGATGAAATTGCACAAGTTGCTGATGCACTTAAACAAGAAGAACAAGCCAATTCAGCAAAAGCAAAAGAGATTTTAGAACAATTACGTCAAAATTCTTAAACTAAAAAAACGACATGCTATGCATTTAAAGTTGCATATGCCATGTCGTTTTTTTATTTAATAGATGTAATTAAAATGACGTGCAGATGATTTTCCTATAATCCTAGTTCCATATTTATATGGGCGATTATAGTTATATTCTGATATTTTTATATTTCCATTGCTATAAATTTTCTCAACAACAGCAACATGACCGTAGTAACCTGCAGTAGATTGCATTACCGCATAACGTCTAGGAGTATGACCAGTAGCATAGCCTGAACGTCTTGCATTTGAATACCAGTTCTTCGCATTGCCCCAACGATTAGATATAGGTTTACCTAATTGTGCGCGTCTTTGATAAGCCCACCAAGTGCATTGACCTTTATTATAATAATTTTTATATGAAGCTGCTTCTGACACATGTGTCTGTTCAGCTGTTTGATAAGTTATAGTCCCTGTTAACAAGATTCCAGTAGCGATTATGACACGAGATAATAATTTTTTAAGTTTCATTTTTTCTCCCAAAAATCGTTTTTTATTTAGTAACCGTATTCATAATAGATGTAAAAAAGGTAGAATACAATATTAGAAATGAATTATACAAGGAACTGTAATGTTACTGAAATATAAATAGGGTATTTGTAATAATATTTTATACTTTAATGTAAGTTTCATGTTTTACTCTTATGAATAGAAAGTATATAAGTACAAATAAAAAAGCCATCAACAAAGCACGAAACTTTGTCGACAGCATTAAAAGTATATAAATAAATTTAACATTTCTAAATAAAAGCATATATTGGCAGTAGATGACTGAATTGAAATGTACTTATTTAAAGTTTTTTCAATTCTAGTCATCTTTGCTGGGGTGGAACTACGAAAAAATTTCTGTCCCGCTCCCCTCGAGATGATAGACTTCCATGTATTCTTATGTTAGATAAATGCTAAATAACAATTAACATAGATCATACATTAGTGAATTGGTTGAAGACTGACAATGCTCTTTTAACAATAGTCATTGATAAGTCTTCAGGACACGGATTAGTTCGAAAATATGACAATATTTCACTTTGGCTCTTCACTTGTCTAGGAAAATTGTTATCTTGATTAATCCAATCAACCAATTCGCCTAATGGTGTGTCATCACCAAGAAAATTTTGCATAAATTCGTAAAAGCTCAATTCCTCACCTCGAATAATCATTTTGAGCCAAAGCATATTATAACACAATTATCTATTAATATTAATGTGAAAAAACCAATATAAAAACCAATATAAAAACCAATATAAAAACCAATATAAAAACCAATATAAAAACCAATATAAAGCCAATATAAGAGCTGAAATACTTAAACCACGTTAAAACAAAAGCGTTAATGTATAATAATAGGAACAAATTTTTTGAGTAGGTGACATTAGTGGATATTAAACATATGAAATATTTTGTAGAGGTTGTGAAACAAGGTGGTATGACAAATGCTTCTAAGTTTTTATATATTGCTCAACCTACGATTAGTAAAGCTATTAAAGATATTGAAGACGAAATGGCAGTACCATTGTTCGATAGAGGAAAGAGGCAACTTGTTTTAACGGATGCTGGCAAAATCTTTTTCAATAAATGCAAAGAGATTATCGCCTTATATGAAAATTTACCATCAGAAATCAGTAGTTTATATGGTTTAGAAACCGGTCATATTAACATTGGTCTATCAGCAGTGATGAATATGGAGACTATAATAGGTATGATAGGAGACTTTCATCATCAATTCCCTAATGTGACATTTAACTTTGTTGAACACGGTGGAAAATCAATTGAACAACAAATTTTAAATGATGAATTAGATTTAGGAATAACGACACTTCCTGTCGATCATCAATATTTTGAAGCTTTGTCATTTAATAAGGAATCGTTATGTGTCGTATTAAATCAAAATCATCCATTAGCCAAGTATCAAACTATTAAAATTAAAGATTTAGCTAACGAAGACTTTATCTTATTTAATGATGACTTTTACTTAAATGATAAAATTATAGAAATAACTAAAAATGCCGGTTTTATACCCAATATGGTTTCTCAAATATCTCAATGGAATGTGATTGAAAATCTTATCAGTAATAGATTAGGGATAAGTATTTTGCCACTTTCTATTACTCAATTGATGAACAAAAATGTATGTGCCATTAATATTGAAGATGCAAATGTAGAGTGGGAACTAGGACTAGTATGGAAAAAGGATAAACGTCTTAGTTATGCGACTAATAAATGGATAGAATATTTAAGAGATAGATTAACCTAACATAAATTTCCTTAAAATATTCATATGACTTAAATTTTCACATTTATAATAATAGAATTAATCTTAACGAAAGAAACCGCTTTCATAAATTTAAGGAATGTTTAGTATTCGAAAAATGTATTTTAATAATAGAAAAAGAAAGACTATAATTATAAATATCACTAAAAAATTGTTGTAACAATTTAGACAAATTTTTTAGAAGGGAAAGATAGCATGCATAAGGTGAGAGATTTCATACATCTTATTGTACAACTCGTACTTATTTTAATTATTTCATTCATCGGTACCGAAGTGCAGCGCTTATTACACATCCCTTTAGCAGGTAGTATTGTAGGTCTCATCATTTTTTACCTATTATTACAGTTCAAAATAATTCCTGTATCGTGGGTGAATGAAGGTGCAGACTTCCTATTAAAAACGATGGTGTTTTTCTTTATTCCATCTGTTGTCGGCGTTATGGATGTAGTATCAGACATTACGCTTAACTATCTATTGTTCTTTTTAATTATTATTTTAGGAACATGTTTAGTAGCATTATCCTCAGGCTATATCGCTGAAAAATTGGTGAACAGAAAAGATATAGGAAAAGGGATGGATGAGTTATGAATAACATATTACAAGCAGCAGTTATGATAATTATAACGATTGTGGTATATGTTATTTCTAAAAAACTGCAAGACAAATATAAAAATCCATTTCTTAATCCAGCATTAATTGCATCAATTATCATTATAGCGATACTTCTTATGTTTGATATTAGTTATAAAGGATACATGAAAGGTGGAGAATGGATAAATCATATATTAAACGCAACGGTCGTTTGTTTGGCTTATCCACTCTATCAAAACAGACATAAGATAAAGAAATACCTTTTTGTGATTTTCACGAGCGTGTTAACTGGTGTAATACTTAATTTTATGTTAGTATACGTAACGTTGAAAATCTTCGGCTATTCAAAAGAAACGATTGTTACTATGCTGCCAAGGTCTATCACAGCAGCTGTTGGGATAGAAGTTTCTAACGAACTTGGTGGCACAGATACAATGACTGTACTTTTTATAATAGCTACAGGGTTAATAGGCAGTATTCTAGGTTCAATGCTATTGCGTATGGGAGGCTTTAAATCTTCAATCGCGAGAGGCTTAACATATGGTAACGCTTCTCACGCTTTCGGTACAGCAAAAGCACTAGAATTAGATATAGAATCAGGCGCATTTAGTTCGATTGGTATGATATTAACTGCAGTAATCAGTTCGATTTTAATACCAATACTTATTTTATTGTTCTATTAAAGGGAAGAAACTCATATAAATAGAAAGGGAGGCTATTTGGAAAAATGGCAAAAATCAAAGCAAATGAAGCATTAGTTAAAGCATTAGAAGCATGGGACATCGATCACTTATATGGTATACCAGGAGACTCAATCGACGCAGTAGTTGACTCATTACGTACAGTAAGAGACTCATTTAAATTCTACCACGTACGTCACGAAGAAGTAGCAAGTTTAGCTGCTGGTAGTTATACAAGAATTACAGGTAAAATCGGAGTAGCATTAAGTATTGGTGGACCTGGTTTAATCCACTTATTAAATGGTATGTATGACGCTAAAATGGATAGCGTTCCTCAATTAGTTATTTCTGGTCAAACAAATAGTGATAAATTAGGTACTGGTGCTTTCCAAGAAACTAATTTATCTAAATTATGTGAAGATGTAGCTGTTTATAACCACCAAATTCAAAAAGGCGACAACGTATTTGAAATCGTTAATGAAGCGATTCGTACAGCTTATGAGCAAAAAGGTGTAGCAGTAATCATCTGTCCAAATGACTTATTAACTCAACAAATTAAAGACACTACTAACAAACCAGTAAATACAACTAAACCTAAAGCAATTGCACCTAAATTCAAAAACATCAAAAAAGCTGCTAAATTAATCAATAAAAGTAAAAAACCAGTTGTTCTTTTCGGTGTTGGTGCACAACATGCTAAAGATGAATTACGTGAATTTATAGAAATGGCTAAAATCCCAGCTATTCATTCATTACCAGCAAAAGCAATCCTTGCTGATGATCATCCATACAACTTAGGTAACTTAGGACAAATCGGTACTAAAGTATCATATCAAACAATCCAAGATGCAGATCTTTTAATTATGATTGGTACTAACTTCCCATTCGTTAAATATTTACCTAAGAAAAATATTAAAGCAATCCAAATTGATACTAATGAAGCACATATTAGTCACCGTTTCGATATCAACGTTGGTATCTTAGGAGACGCTAAAATTGCATTAGAACAATTAAGCGAAAACATTAAACACGTTGCTAAACGTCCATTCTTAGACAAAACTTTAGAACGTAAAGCAGTATGGGATAAATGGATGGAACAAGATTTAAATAATAATAATTCACCATTACGTCCAGAACGTTTAATGAAAGCTATCAATGACAACTTAAAAGACGATGCTATTGTTTCAGCAGACGTTGGTACTTCAACAGTATGGTCAACTCGTTATTTAAACTTAGGTGTAAATAACAAATTTATGATCTCAAGTTGGTTAGGTACTATGGGTTGTGCACTTCCAGGTGCTATGGCAGCTAAAGTTGCTTACCCAGACCGTCAATCAGTAGCAATTGCAGGGGATGGCGCATTCCAAATGGTAATGCAAGACTTTGCAACTGCAGTTCAATACGACTTACCATTAACAATTTTCGTATTAAACAACAAACAATTAGCGTTCATTAAATATGAACAACAAGCTGCTGGTGAATTAGAATATGCCATTGATTTCTCTGATATGGATCATGCTAAATTCGCTGAAGCTGCTGGCGGTAAAGGTTATACAGTTAAAGACGCTAGTCGTTTAGATGATATTGTTGAAGAAGCAATGTCACAAAACGTTCCAACTATCGTTGATGTACATGTTGACCCTAATGCTGCACCATTACCAGGTAAAATTGTTAACTCAGAAGCACTTGGTTATGGTAAATGGGCATACAGATCAATTACTGAAGATAAACATTTAGACTTTGATCAAATCCCACCAATCTCAGTAGCAACAAAACGTTTCTTATAATATAGATTCTATAAATCTCAACCAACTCGTTTTGGTTGAGATTTTTTTAAAATAAACTATTGTAAACGCTTCAGCTAATGTGTATACTATATTTAAATTAAAAATAACATTTGCGTGTTACTGGTGATGCAGGCATGAGCAAACATTTGGCCATTTATTATGGTCTTGTTTGCTCATGTCTTTTTTTATGTACATGTAAATGACTACAATATGAGAGGAATGTTTTTATATGTTTAAAAAGCTCTTTGGGCAATTGCAACGTATAGGTAAAGCGTTAATGTTACCTGTGGCAATTTTACCAGCAGCTGGGATTTTACTTGCATTTGGGAATGCAATGCACAATGAACAGTTAGTCAAAATTGCGCCTTGGTTAACAAATAATGTCTTTGTTATGATTTCTTCTATTATGGAAGCAGCAGGACAAGTCATTTTTGACAACTTACCACTATTATTCGCAGTCGGTACAGCACTTGGATTAGCAGGAGGAGATGGTGTAGCAGCATTAGCAGCACTCGTTGGTTATTTAATTATGAATGCCACTATGGGTAAATATTTAAATATTACAATTGATGATATCTTCTCTTATGCAAAAGGTGCTAAAGAATTAAGTCAAGCTGCTAAACAACCTGAATTTGCGTTAGTGTTAGGTATCCCTACACTACAAACTGGTGTATTTGGCGGTATTATCATGGGAGCCGTAGCCGCATGGTGTTATAACAAATACTATAATATTACGTTACCAGCATTTTTAGGATTCTTTGCAGGTAAACGTTTCGTCCCTATAGCAACATCTGTGGCCGCAATTATTGTTGGTATTGTATTAAGTTGGGTATGGCCACCTATTCAAACAGGTTTAAATGATTTATCAAACTTCTTATTAACGAAAAACTTAGTATTAACAACATTTATTTTTGGTGTTATTGAACGTTCACTAATTCCATTTGGTTTGCATCATATTTTCTATGCACCATTCTGGTTCGAGTTCGGACATTATACAAACCACGCTGGTGAATTGGTTCGTGGTGACCAACGTATTTGGATGGCTCAATTAAAAGACGGTGTACCATTTACTGCTGGTACATTTACTACTGGTAAATATCCATTTATGATGTTTGGTTTACCAGCTGCAGCATTTGCTATTTATAAAAATGCTCGTCCAGAACGTAAAAAAATTGTTGGTGGTTTGATGCTATCAGCAGGATTAACATCATTCTTAACAGGTATTACAGAACCACTTGAGTTCTCATTCTTATTTGTAGCGCCATTGTTATATGCAATCCACGTTGTATTAGCAGGTTCTTCATTCTTAATTATGCATTTATTAGGTGTAAAAATTGGTATGACATTCTCTGGTGGATTCATAGACTATGTATTATTCGGATTATTAAACTGGCATAGAACAAATGCGTTATTAGTTATTCCAGTAGGTATCGTATATGCACTGGTTTATTATTTCTTATTCGATTTTGCTATCAGAAAGTTCAATTTAAAAACGCCTGGTAGAGAAGATAAAGAACAAGAAGTCAGAAATTCAAGTGTGGCTAAATTACCATTTGATGTATTAGATGCAATGGGTGGTAAAGAGAATATTAAACATTTAGATGCTTGTATCACTCGTTTACGTGTTGAAGTTAATGATAAAGCAAAAGTAGACGTACCAGGACTAAAAGCATTAGGTGCTTCTGGTGTACTTGAAGTTGGTAATAACATGCAAGCTATTTTTGGTCCAAAATCAGATCAAATTAAACATGATATGGCAAAAATCATGAGTGGTGAAATTACTAAACCAAGTGAAACAACTGTCACTGAAGAAGATTCAGAAGAACCAGTACACGTAGAAAATATTGCTGAAACTGAAATCTATGCGCCAGGTGTTGGACAAATTATTCCATTATCTGAAGTACCTGATAAAGTATTCTCTGAAAAAATGATGGGAGACGGTATTGGATTTATCCCTGAAAAAGGTGAAATCGTTGCGCCATTTGACGGTACAGTGAAGACAATATTCCCAACAAAACATGCAATTGGATTAGAATCTGATACAGGAATTGAATTATTAATTCATATTGGTATAGATACAGTTAAGTTAAATGGAGAAGGTTTTGAAAGTTTAGTCAATGCGGATGAACCAGTGACTCAAGGTCAACCTTTAATGAAAGTAAACTTAGCATATCTTAAAGAAAATGCACCAAGCATTGTGACACCATTAGTTATCACAAACTTGGATAACAAAACGTTAACAGTGGACGATATTAAAGATGTTGAGCCAAGTAAACGTATTATGAAAGTTAAATAATTAATAGAGATAAAGTATCAGGGATATAAAGTTCTTGGACAAGTGAAAATAGACAATTTCTATTGGAATAATATAGAAATTGTCTATTTTATTATTTTTTTAAGTAATTTAGTATGAAATTGCATATAAATACATAGTATTTATGGCAAGACTCCTGAGGGAACAGTACTAGTTGAAGACCTTAGAAATTCTCACAGATTTATCTGTGTAGTATTTCTGGCTGAAACTGTACCCT